>NZ_JASAMU010000041.1:0-1001 GCF_029909885.1 Ochrobactrum sp. AN78 | reverse complement strand
GTCTGCATCTCAAGCGTGTTGATGTCCTGTTTCATCCGCGCGGTCGAGGTCGAGGGTTCAAGGCGGTTATGCGCGCCTTCAACGCGTGCCCAGACACTTGGCTGGCCGACGCCTTCAGCGCTAACATCGCTGGAAGTCCCGGTATCCGCAGACCTGCTATTGGCTGCAAAGTAACGGTTACCAACCCGCTGCTGCAATGTGGGCAGCTTGTTGAGCGCCAGCATGTTCTGCACATAGCCTTCATAGAGCGGCGCACCGGCACTGTAACGCGGTGAAGGTGGTGGCGGACAGCTGTTGGTGTCCTGACATGTTGGATCGACGGGTGGCGTGCCTGGATCATTGGGAATGACAGGATCGTCGGGCGTATCCGAATTCGGGGCATGACTGACCAGATACCAGTTGCCGTCATTGACGCCCTGTGTGCCGCCCTGTGCGCCGCCTTGTTGCAGCGTATAGGCGAAGGCGCCGCCGACAATCGCCTGCTGGCCATCCTTGGTGGTATAGCCATTGCCAAGAGCAAAGCTGCCATTGGAATTACCACCAACATCGACCACCTTGATGCCATTAACGGTCAAGGCGCCGCTGCCATCCTGATTGATCACATTGAGTTTGGTTTGGCCTGACGTATCGCCATCGACCTCAAGCATGTCGGTCTTTGAAGTATCACCACCCAACACGCTGTTGATCGTGATCGCGCCATTGCCGCTATAATTGCCTGAGACATGCAGGGTGGCGCCGCCGGTTCCGGCAAAATTGACATTGCCCTGATTGCTCAGCGAAGCGATATTGGTCGAGAAGCCACCAAGATCAAGGGTGCCTGTTTGCGCGACCTGATAAGCGGAGGCTGAACTCAACGCACCGGCTGCACCCTGCTTGAGCGTTCCGTCATTGAGTGCTGTGGCCCCTGAATAGCTGTTTGATCCTGAAAGGGTCAGCGCACCGCTGCCATTCTTGATCAGGCCGCCGCTGCCATTGATCGTGCCGGAGAAAACTGTATTAAC
>NZ_JASAMU010000040.1:0-1184 GCF_029909885.1 Ochrobactrum sp. AN78 | reverse complement strand
GGGGGTGCGGAGGAAAACTTGGACTATCAGGGAGGTAGTTCATGTATTCCTACGAAGACCGGATGCGCGCTGTTGCGCTTTATATCAAGCTGGGCAAGCGTTCGAAGGCGACTATTCGCCAATTGGGTTATCCAAGCAAGAATGCTTTGAAGGGTTGGTGTCGAGAATACGAGTGTCGGCTCAATCTGCGTTTAGGGTTTACGCCCCGAGCGCCGAAGTTCACACAGGCTCAAAATGAAGCGGCTGTTGAGCATTACCGCACGCATGGTCGTTGTGCTTCTGCAACGATGCGTGCTTTGGGCTATCCCGGTCGTGCAATGTTGACCGCTTGGGTTCGGGAGGCGTTCCCGGAAGCTCAAAAATCTACAGTTGGTAGGGCTGCTCCTCCACGATATCCGGAGACATTGAAGAAGATTGGCGTCGTGGGGCTTTATAATCGGCAAGAAAGCGCGCAGGCGTTGGCCGAAAAGCTCGGCGTATGCAGACCGACACTGTATAACTGGAAAAACCAGTTACTTGGTCCGGAGGCTCCCGCAATCATGAAGCGCAAGAATAACTCACCGCCTGTGCCAGAGCGAAAAGAATTGGAGCGACAGCTCGCAACACTGCAGCACGATATACAGAAACTGCAGCTTGAGCATGACCTTTTGAAGAAAGCGAATGAAATTCTAAAAAAAGACCTGGGCGTCGATCTGCAACTCCTGAGTAATCGAGAGAAAACGCTGTTGGTTGACGCCCTAAAAGATCTTTATCAACTCTGCGATCTGCTTGCTCAGTTGCGACTGGCGCGCAGTTCATATTTTTACCATCGAGCCCGTATGAGGATGAGCGACAAGTATCTCACTATTCGTCAAAGCATCGCCGAAATCTTCGAAGCGAACCGTCGATGCTATGGCTACCGCAGGCTACAGGCTTCATTGGCCAAACAATCCGTTATAATCTCAGAGAAAGTTGTGCAGCGCTTGATGAAACAGGAGAACCTGATCGTTACCACGCCAAAGCGGCGGCGATATCGCTCTTATCTCGGAGAAATCAGTCCGGCACCCGAGAACCTTATTAATCGCGATTTCCAGGCCGCAGGCCCAAACGAGAAATGGCTGACCGATATCACTGAATTCCATATCCCGGCTGGCAAGGTATATCTCTCACCAATCATCGACTGTTTCGATGGGTTGGTTATAAGC
>NZ_JASAMU010000039.1:0-1235 GCF_029909885.1 Ochrobactrum sp. AN78 | reverse complement strand
TGGACTTCCCCTTCAAAAGTGGAGGGCTTCTGTTAAATAAAAGTGACAGGAGAGTTAGAATTGAAGCAGCGAGAATTTACAGAAGAGTTCAAACGCGAAGCCGTTCGTATTTTAACGACGAGCGGTCGAAGCATTTCATCGGTTGCCGACGACCTTGGCATTGGCAAGTCAACACTTGACCGTTGGCGGCGTAATATTTCTGAGAAAGATTTGCTTTCTGGTCCGCATGAGGACATGAACCAGGAGCTTGCCCGTCTTCGAAAAGAAAATGAGCTTCTACGACAGGAACGAGATTTATTAAAAAAAGCGACGGCCTTCTTCGCGCGGGAGACAAGTCGATGAAGTTTGCGTTCATCGACACGGAGAAGGCCCATATGTCTCTGTCACGGCTATGTGCTTTCGCAGGTGTCAGCATCAGCGGCTATTATGCATGGAAGCATCGTTTGCCCAGTCGTCGTCAGCTTGATGACATGATTATCTTGGCCCACATTCGTAACCAGTTTGCGCTGTCGCGTGAAACTTATGGAAGTCCTCGCATGCATGTCGAACTGAATGAAGAAGGCATTCGGGCAGGTCGTCACCGCACGGCGCGACTGATGCGCGAAAACAGTCTTAAAGCCCGGCAGAAAACGCGCTTCAAACGCACGACCGACAGCAATCATGGCGAGGCTGTCGCTCCCAATCTTCTGGATCAGGACTTTACCTGTGATGGACCGGATCAGAAATGGGGTGTCGATATCAGTTACATATGGACCACCGAAGGCTGGCTATATCTGGCAATCGTTGTCGATCTCTATTCTCGTCGCATCATCGGTTGGGAAGCGCGTGACCGGATGAAAAAGGATCTGGCTATCTGTGCTTTGAATAAGGCTATTGCAATCCGGCAACCAAAGCCGGGGTTGATCCAGCACTCGGACAGGGGAAGTCAATATGCCAGTTATGAGTATCGCAAAATCCTCAGAGCTCACAAAATGCTTCCATCCATGAGCGGAAAAGGAAATTGTTACGATAATTCGATGGTGGAAACCGTCTTCAAGACGATCAAGTCGGAACTGATATGGAGAACTGTGTTCCAGACACGCAAGGATGCGGTCAAAGCCATTGGCGAATATATTGACGGATTCTATAATCCCATCAGAAGACATTCTGCCCTCGGGTATAAATCGCCGGTGCAGTTCGAGACGGCGAACCGTAAATTAATGACAGAACCTCTCCACTAAATAAGGGCAAGTCCA
>NZ_JASAMU010000038.1:0-1263 GCF_029909885.1 Ochrobactrum sp. AN78 | reverse complement strand
ACCGAGGCTTAAACGGGTTGTGGTGCCATCGGCGTCGAGCCAGCGGCTGTCATGATTGGTCGCAAGTCCGAAGCGTGCAGTCAGGCTGTTGTTGTTGGGTGTGTCGATGCTCGCATTGAAGGCATCCTGATAGCGATCAGTATTGACCGATGACCAGATCAGCTGCGCCTGCGGTGTCAGGCTCCAGCGATCATTGAGCGTGAAGCTCTGCCCTGCTTCCAGGCTGATTGCATAACCGAGACTATTGACGCCATCGGCCAGTGTCTTGTTGGCCAGGCTTGAATCATATTTGGAGCGATACCAGGTCAGCTTGGCCTGGCCATCGAGATAAAAGCCATTATCCTTGAACCAGCTTAAGCCGGTTCCCAGACCATAACCATCCACATTGACCTGACCATCGCCATCCTTTGAGGTCACATTGGCCTGACTGCTCAGATAATCAAGCCAGACCGAGCCCATCAGCGTGCCGGAACGCGTCTGATTGAAGATGCCGTCCATTCCTGCCTGCAGATGCAGATCATTGGTGTTGTAGTTGCTGTCGGAGATATTGCCATTGAGCGCATAGGAGCCGTAATTGCCTTCCATGCGGCCCCAGACATAGTGATCGCGGAAGATGTCATCCTTGACGCCTGCAGTGCCTGAGCTTGCGCCTGTGCCTGTGCTGTCGCCACTGCGAACCCGCTCACCCAGACCGCCAAACCCCTTCTTGTTGAGGGTGCCGATCATATCGGGTCCGACGGTGTAGACAGGAACGCCGGGATTGAGCAGCGGCTGATCGCCGTTGCCGTCAGCGCCCTTGTGGCTGCGCAGATACCAGTCGCCATCGGTTGGCGTATCGATGCCATCCTGATGCAATGTATAGGCATAGGCACCGCCGACAACGGCCTGCTGACCATCTTCGGTGACAAAATCACCGGCCAGGGCGAAGTCGCCATGTGAGCTGCCTGCGACCTCGATCACTTTGATGCCCTTGTCGGTGAGGGCACCGGAACCGCCCTGATTGACGATTTTAACGGTGGTGTTGCCCTCGCTATTGCCGCCAACCAGCAGGCGGTCGGTGTTGGATGCGTCGCCACCCAGCGTGGTGTTCATGACAAGGATGCCATTATTGCCGCTGTAATCGCCGCTGACATTGAAGCTTGTGCCGCCGGCTCCCCCGAAGCGGAAACTGCCATTATTGACCATGGCCGTCACCGACTGGCCAAAACCGGCGAGATCTGCGACCGCGCCGGGATTGATGGAGAGCTTGCCGCCGCCAAAGGC
>NZ_JASAMU010000037.1:0-1582 GCF_029909885.1 Ochrobactrum sp. AN78 | reverse complement strand
TGTAGGGGCTATTTAGTAATGCGACAGTTGGGCCAGTTAGAGATGCGACGTGTCGCCTCTTGAGGTGCTGGTCAATGTCAACGTTGGAGGCAAGGATGACGATCTTCAGTCTGGTTGAGACCATGAGCGGTTGGAGTCGTCATGCCCTGTTTGATCACCATGTCGCAGAAAGAATTGCATCGCCTCGAAGTCGTCCAGAAGATCCGTGATCTACGCCTGAGCGTTGTCCAGGCGGCTGAGCTGCTTGGCCTCAGTCGAAGTCAGGTTCACAGGCTGCTGCAAGCCTATGACCGGGATGGTCCAGCTGGCCTCGTTTCCAAGAAGCGATCGCGTCCGAGCAACCGGCGTCACAGCGAGGATTTCCGTAATACGGCGCTGGACCTGATCCGCGAACGCTATCTGGATTTCGGTCCGACGCTGGCGCGCGAGAAGCTGATCGAACTGCACCGGATCTCTGTTGCCAAGGAGACGCTGCGGCAATGGATGACCGAGGCCGGCATCTGGATCTCGCGCCGGGAGCGCAAGAAACGGGTTTTCCAGCCACGCGGCCGGCGCGACTGCTTTGGCGAACTGGTGCAGATCGACGGCTCGCATCACTGGTGGTTCGAGAACCGCGGCCCCAAATGCGCCCTGCTCGTCTACATCGATGACGCCACCGGCAAGCTCTTGCATCTTCGCTTTGCCGGATCGGAAAATACGTTCGACTATCTGCATGCGACGAAGGCTTATCTGCAGCAATGGGGCAAGCCGCTGGCTTTCTACAGCGACAAGCACGGCGTTTTCCGCTCGCTCCATGCGTCGAAGAAAGACCGGACGAGCGGTCTGACGCAGTTCGGCCGGGCGCTTTACGAGCTCAACATCGACATCATCTGTGCCAACACCCCACAGGCCAAAGGCCGTGTGGAACGTGCCAACCAGACGCTGCAGGATCGGCTGGTCAAGGAGATGCGGCTGCGCGGCATCGACACTATCGAGGCCGCCAATGCCTATGCCACTGAGTTCATTATGGATTTCAACACTCGCTTCGGCAAGCAACCACGCAATCCGAAGGACATGCACCGGCCACTGGCCGAGCATGAGAACCTTGATGGCGCCATGTGCCGCAAGGAAGTCCGCACCCTTTCGCAGTCATTGACGCTGCGCTACGACAAGGTGCTGTTCATTCTCGACCCGACCGAGATTTCCAGGCCATTGGCGGGCCAGAAGGTGATCGTCTGCGATTATCCGGACGGCCGGCTCGAGATCATGCACGAGAGCTTTTCCCTGCCCTACAGAACCTTCGACACGTTGCGCTCGGTGCATCGTGCGGAGGTTGTCGATAACAAGCGGCTGGACGACATGCTGTCAATTGTCGCCGAGATGCAAGCTGGACGCGAAGAGAAACGGAGCGGCCCGCGCCGAACAGGTCAGACAAACCATATGTTTGGCATACGCGATGGCAGCGTCGGTAATGGTTATCAGAAACGTGGGCGCAAGCCGGGACGCAGGACCGATTTCATGAACGATCCGGAGGTCATTGCCAGACGTGAGAAGGCGCTGGCGCGAATAGAAGCTGGGAAATGAGGTTGACCAACGCGGGCAT
>NZ_JASAMU010000036.1:0-2311 GCF_029909885.1 Ochrobactrum sp. AN78 | reverse complement strand
GACCCGAACCTGACAGGCTCTGCGACACTGTGAATGTGTTGGAGGCCTCAGCAATATCAAAGCCGCCGCCATGATCGCCAAGGCTGATCGCACGGTTGGTGCTGGTAAAGGCGTTACCGGTTACTTGCAAGGTGCCGCCATCGAGCATCACTGAGGTGGTGAGATCGCCGATATTGTTGTCCCCACCCACCGACAGGGTTCCGCCCAGCAGATTGAGAGTGCCATAGAAACGAGAATTGTTACCGGTCAATGTGGTTAAGCCGGCTATCTGGTTAATTGTTCCACTCCCTCTGATAGTCGCGTTAATCACAACACCGTCGGTCGTATTGAGATTGAGAATCCCGGTGCTGCCGCCGCCGCGCTGATTGAACACGATGGAACGCACATTGAGGATTCCAGCGGCTTTTGCGGCTTCGCCTTGCCCGCCACCGATATTGACGATCCCGGTGGTCCCTGCGGCATAGGCTATCTGCAATGTATTATCGTTGACCGCACCGCCCTCTGAAAGGTCCAGCTGACCGGTTCCAAACTGACCAACCCAAACACCAGATTGCCCGTTCCAAGCAGAACCAACTCCGGAAATAACAACTTCTGCTGTGCTGTTTGTGTCCGCGGCCATATAAAGTTGATCGCCTGTAACCTGGCCGCCATCGGTGATTTTCAGGATGCCTTGCCCCTGAAATCCGACCACGATGACACTGTCGGATTGAAGCGCGGAACCGGATCCCGAGACCAGCACCCTGCCAGTACTGTTTTGAGCCTGACCGATCATCAGGCCTGAGAAATCAACGGAATTGGCGATCACGCGCGCGCCGTCGCGAATCTCAAGGGTTCCTTCACTGTTGAAGGACTCGCCAAGATATATCGTCCTGTCCGTCGCAAGCACCGAACCTTCGCCCTCAACGGAGACAATACCCGCGCCATAGCTTGTGTCCCCCACAAAGATTGTGGAGCCTTCAGCTGTCGCGCCACCGCTGATATCAAGCGTAGCAGCGGTTACCCCGTCTCCGCGAACATCCAGCACGCCAGCACTGTTTGGTTCGGAAAATACCCAATCCGAGGTTCCTGGCGGCGGTGGCGGGGTAACCACGCCGCTATAGGTAATTTCTGCATTCGCAAAGGCCGGTAGGATGGAATGCATTGAGCCCAACAATAGGCCCGAAACCGCAGCAAGGCGCTTCGTGTGCCGATTGAAATTCGAAAAAATGCGCATCAAAAAAATCCCGGTTGATCTGTAGCGCGCAACAAGGCGCGCAATCGTTACACAGCATATTTTATGGAGGCTATTTACTTATTTAACGCAGCTCGAAATAACTATTGAATGTAGGTATACTTATATTCCGTCTCTATATAAGTATCTTTGTAGACTGATTCTCTATTAACAAAATCTTTATTTGATATGATTCATCTATAGACTCTCCGCGTTTTTTCTTTTTTTATTTTCGAGAATTTAATAGTACGCAAATAAAATATAAATCTATATTATCAATGATTTCTATAAACTGTTATTATTCCTATGGTGATATTGGTCCATACCGATCACTCACGGGACGCCACAGTTTTTGGGAGGAAGAAAGCTGCATAGCAGATTGCGGCGCACCGCTAGACGGTCGTTTTAACCGCACAACGAACAAAGGCGGCAAAAGGATGACCCGGGCCGCCTCGCCTTCGCGGGAAAACCCGTTCCTTCAGGTCCGCAAGGCTCTGCGGGTGCGTTTCGTTGGCTTTGAACTTAACCGGCAGTAATCGACAGAGGCGCGGCTCCGCATACGGCCGACCAAAGTCCCCTCCGCCCCTTCAGGCCCGTGATTTCTGACCTCACCTCACATCGTCGCCGGCATGACACTGCGCAACAGGAGCAGAGAGCGGCCTGAAGCCAGCCGAAATTATCGTCCTTGCGGGCTGAGAAGATGCCAGTGGGCGATTGAGGCATCCCCTGACAAACAGAGGCGACTGTTTCAGGGCGCAGATCAAACAACACTATCAGTGTGCTCTACGATTTGAAGCCGGGTAAAAAATGCAAAAAGCAGGCCGGGCACCATAATGGGCCCGGCCTGCTTTGTTGTTGATTGCGAGTTAGATCACCGATCCGGCATACTCTCCCGACATCACGGCGTCAGATGCAGTCTTACCATGTCACCTTAAAGCCTGCATTGGCCTTGAGGTTGTAGCTGTCGGCAAAATGGGTGAGGCCTGTATTGACCGAGCCTTCGCCATAAAGCGCATATTTGTTGTCGGCCCAGGCATAGCTGCCGCCGAGACCAATGCCACCCCAGGTCCGGTCATTGTCGGTGTCAAAATCAACACCCGA
>NZ_JASAMU010000035.1:0-2390 GCF_029909885.1 Ochrobactrum sp. AN78 | reverse complement strand
AGCGCATCGTCAGAGCCAACCTGAAGAACGCCATTCTCGATAATCGTCCCACCAGAATAGCTGTTATGACCGCTCAGCGTCGTCGTGCCGGTGCCTTTCTGGATCACTTCACCGGTGCCGGAAATCTGCCCCGAGAAGACAACGCTATTTGCGTAGTCGAATGAAACCTGGCTATTATCGTTGATGTTGTAGGATTGGCTGGTGCCGGTCCCGCCACTGCCATATTGCAATTGCCCGCCTGAGACATTGATGTCGCCCGAGAAACCACGGGTGTCGCCGTTGAGTATGGTGGTACCCGCGATCTGATTGATGGTTCCTACACCAAAAATTGCGGCATTGATCGCGACACCATCGGTGGTGTTGAAGTTGAGAACACCGTTACTTCCCCCGCCCAGACCGTTAAACTGGATCACATCGACATTGACGACCCCTGCAGCCTTCGCCGCGTCGTTCTGACCGCCACCGATATTAACCGTGCCGCTTGCGCCTGGATGATAAGCGATCTGCAATGAGCGATCATTGATGGCACCACCGTCGAAAAGATTGAGCTCACCACTGCCCTTCACGCCGACAAAGACACCGTCCGTTCCACTCCAGGAGGAACCTGTCCCGGAGATAGTCACGACTCCCGTGGCCGATGGCTGATCGGCGAGTTTTAATTTTGTGCCGCTGACATGGCCGCCATTGGCAATCGTGAGATCGCCTTTGCCCTGGTAGGCAATCGTTATAGCCGCATTAGAGGCCAGTGTTGATCCGCTGCCGTCGACAAACACATGGCCCGTTGACTTTTTCTCATGCCCGATCGAGACGGCCGTATTTCTGCTATTGGCATCAACTCGGGCACCGCCGGTGATTGAAAGCGTACCGACACTCGCACCATCGTTCCCGACCGAAAGCGTTCCTGTCGTGCTCAGATGGGAATTGTTTCCGTCAATCTGCAGCTTGCCTGTTGCCCCATCTCCGTTACCGATTTGCAAGGAGTCACCGCCGGCGGTTGCGCCGCCAGACATGTCAACTTCGCCGGTGGTGCCGGCGCCATTGGCGATCATTGCGGTGTTTGCCCAGGTCCAGCTGTCATTGTTCGGCTTCGGTGCTACAGAGCCGGCGGAACTGATGTGTCCATCCGCCCGTGCCGGCACGACGGCAGCGACGCAGCTCAATACGGCGATCGAGACAGAACAAGCCAGCAAATAGTTCTTGCGGCGATAAAAAGTGCAACGGCTATTCATGGAACCTCTAATAATCTTTGCCAGCATCCAGTGACGAATGCCCAATCAGCCGATGGAGGCAGAGCGCCGTATGTTCCTGAGGAAATGTCTGGATGGACGACGCAACTCACCGAATTTGCTGGGAACGGGTACGATCAGGCTCGTTCGTGATGAAGTGCGAGAAATATAAGTGTCAGGAAGCAGGGGAGCGTGTAGATCATGGCGCCTAACTGGGTAGCGAGCGGGTTGGTTTTCGCTTGCCAGGCCATGAACCAGTCGCCTGCAACGACCATGAAGCCCAGGCCCCAGACCGAAATTGCGGCGAGCGCGCCCGCCATGGCCCATGCCTTGCCTTTGGAAAAGGCAGCGTAATCGCCACAGAGGTTGAAAATCATTTTCATCACACCGACCAGTGCCAGAAGTCCGGCGGTCGTTTCCAGCGCTGTGATGACACTTAGTCCTATATAGGGCGCCCAGCCGACGGTAATCGCGCGCCAGGTCTCCCCGGAAATCCCGTAGGTATCTTGCATTGAAAGCAAAGGTGCGACAGCATTTTCGACTGTACCTTTGAAATCAGAAACATTGTTGAAAAAACTGAACACGCCCCAAAGTGTTGGAAAAAGCGCGGTGACGATACAAGCAATTCTTTTGATGAATGTTTCAGACATGTGCAATCTTCTTTGTAAAATAGTGGTGAATGTGTTGCCACAAATTTCAAATTCATCGCATCGTTAACAAATATTGCCTCTGGCCGGCACTGCTAGAAAATGCGAGTTAAATCAGCAAATTATAGTTTTCGTTACTGATGGCTGAGGGAACTCCCCGACAAGGGCGGCACTGAGCTTGTGCACCCGTGTTTAAAAACCCCGTCAGACACATTGCGCCAACATGCTGCTCAAGAGCTGACCCGACCCAAAGCCGCTTGCTGACAATCCCGCAGATCCCCGGGTCAGATCAGATCATTAAATGTGCAAGCGCCGCGCTGTTGCGGGTTGCCCCACGACTTCCCGTTTCTTTGCCCGGATGTGTTGTTTCCGGGCAAAGCCGTTCAGACCGGTCCACAAGGGGTCGGTGTTACCATGTCACCTTGAAGCCTGCATTGGCCTTGAGGCTGTAGCTGTCGGCAAAATGGGTTAAGCCTGTATTGACCGAGCCTTCGCCGTAAAGCGCATATTTGTTGTC
>NZ_JASAMU010000034.1:0-2484 GCF_029909885.1 Ochrobactrum sp. AN78 | reverse complement strand
TGTGTTTCGGCGTGGAATATTGACCCCACTAGCGGGCGAATACTTATTCAATTTTGACCCCTGCTAGATTTCATCCGAGTATCTGACTTTTAGTCAGCGGATGGAGTAGGGAGTTGAAAAGAGTGGATACGATTGCTCGTGTCCGGCGCGCCTTCCATGTTCAAGGCTGGTCGGTAAAGAAGATCACCAGAGAGCTTCATGTTTCTCGTAATACGGTTCGCAAAATACTGCGATCTGATGCGACGGAGTTTTCTTACAAACGGGAACATCAACCTTTTCCTAAGATGGAGCCTTGGAAGGGGGACGTTGAACGTTTTCTTATTTCCAACGAAGGTAAGGCATCTCGTGATCGATTGACGCTTATCCGCATTTATGAAGAAGTTCGGTCGCTGGGCTATGAAGGGAGCTATGACACGGTCCGCCGCTACGCCAAGTCATGGTCTAAGAAACGCGGATTAGTGACAAGTGACGCTTACGTTCCGCTCTATTACGCGCCGGGCGAAGCTTATCAGTTTGATTGGAGCCATGAGGTTATTAGGCTCAATGGGGTGACGACGACAATCAAGGTTGCGCACGTTCGATTGTGTCATAGCCGGATGATGTTTACGCGGGCTTACATGCGCGAAAGCCAGGAAATGGTATTCGATGCACATGACAAAGCTTTTGTGTTTTTCCGTGGTGCTTGTACGCGCGGCATATACGATAATATGAAAACGGCTGTTGATGCCATTTTTGTCGGGAAAGAGCGGCAATATAACCGTCGGTTCCAGCAAATGTGCAGTCATTACCTTGTTCAGCCTGTTGCCTGTACTCCGGCATCAGGTTGGGAAAAGGGACAAGTCGAGAACCAGGTGGGCTTGGTTCGAGAGCGGTTTTTTACACCGCGTTTACGGATCAGAAGTTTGGAGGAGCTCAATGTCTGGCTCCTCGATAAATGTATCGCTTATGCAAAAGCACATCGTCATCCTGAACAAACGCAGCGCATGATTTGGCAGGTATTTGAGGAAGAACGCAAAAGTCTTGTACCATATATTGGCCCATTCGATGGCTTTCACTGCGTTCCAGCGTCCATATCAAAAACCTGCACCGTCCGTTTTGACAACAATAAATACTCGGTTGTTTCAACTGCAGTTGGTCGCCCTGTAGAGGTTCATGCCTATGCCGATCGGATTATCATCCGGCAGGATGGTGTGAAGGTCGCAGAGCATACGCGTAGCTTTAATCGAGGAGAAACGGTCTATGACCCATGGCATTATGTGCCTGTTCTTGCTCGAAAACCTGGCGCTCTACGCAATGGCGCACCTTTCCGCGATTGGGTTTTGCCAGCCGCAATGGAGAAAATCCGCAAACGTTTGCAGAGCGCTCACGATGGTGATCGGCAGATGGTCACCATCCTCGCATGCGTACCTTCCGACGGATTGGCAAATGTCGATGCTGCATGCCAGGAAGCGCTTGATCATAACGTTTGTTCTGCGGCGGTTATCATCAATATTCTCGCACGCAGTCGAGATACTGCTCCTGCTCCAACACTCCAAATCCCAGACGCACTTCGATTGATGCATGAACCAATCGCCGACTGTTCACGCTATGACAGCCTTAGGAGGGCAAGCTGATGGAACGCACGCAGGTACTTGAACTCATGGGAACGCTGAAGCTCTATGGTATGCGCTGCGCTTATGACGAGGTGATGGGGAATGGCATAAAACGGCAGCACGAACCGCCCCGTATTGTGGGTGAGTTGTTGCAGTCCGAGATTGCAGAGAAGCAAGCACGTTCCATTCGATACCAGCTCAGCATTGCCAAACTACCTCTTGCTAAGGACATTGAGGACTTCGACTTTACTGGCACCCCAATCAACGAAGGTTTGGTTCGCGAGCTGGCCACAGGAATTTTTGTGAGCGATCAAAGAAATGTTGTTCTGGTTGGCGGCACGGGAACAGGAAAAAGCCATCTGGCCATTGCCATTGCGCGCGCGCTCATTCGCAATGGCACACGTGGCCGTTTCTTCAATGTTGTTGATCTCGTCAATCGCCTTGAAACTGAAACACGCAACGGGAAACAAGGCAGAACCGCGGAATATCTCAACCGTCTCGACTTTGTTATTCTCGACGAGCTCGGTTACTTGCCATTCGCTCAGGCAGGAGGACAATTGCTGTTCCACCTTATAAGCAAGCTCTACGAGCGAACCTCGATTATCGTTACAACCAATTTAGCGTTCGGCGAGTGGCCCACCGTCTTTGGTGATGCCAAAATGACAACTGCACTTCTAGATCGCCTGACGCACCATTGCGAAATCGTAGAGACAGGCAACGATTCATGGCGCTTTAAAAACCGCTCTCAAAGCTAAAGCCGAAAGAGCTAATCACCCGCACTTGGCCTACCCTTTGCAACCCCGGCCAGCGTCGGGCAGGCCAAGTGCTAATCCGTAATCAGGGGGTCAATATTGGATAAGTAAAAGGGGTGAATATTCCGTTCCGATTGACA
>NZ_JASAMU010000033.1:0-2816 GCF_029909885.1 Ochrobactrum sp. AN78 | reverse complement strand
ACAGCCTCAAGGGCAATCTCGGCTTCAAGGTCAACTGGTAAACCGTTGATGCATCATCCTCCGGGCCGCAGCAATGCGGCCCGGCTTTGCTTTGCTTTGCCTTGCTATTTGCCGATTTGCCGATTTGCCCTTGAGATACTGAAGTGCCGGGATTCCGTGCAATAAGCAGCCCAAGAAAAGCCAGTCCTTATCGGAGTTGTTCGCGCTCGGGCCGGCACATTTTTCGAGTTCCCAGATAGGGCGGCTCATGTGGGCATTCAGTTGCGCATTAAGCCAGCAAAGGTTCGCCGGCGCTCAGTCCATGTTTGCTAAGCTGAAGCTTAGAGGGCACAAAAGAGCGCTTCAATCATCACACACTATTAAATTCTATTTTATCAGAACAATTTCCCGTCTTGCTTTTTTTACCAAAGCAGATCATGAGTGAGTCCACCCCTATTCTTTCCCCAAGAATTAGTGTGACCTATTATATTACAGTATATAAGCACCCTTTAATATTAAGTTGCCCCATTTCATTATTCGTTTCAGCTTCGCAGGCATGAATTGCTCGGTTGGATGGGCCGACTCGAGTTTGGTGAAAAGGGCTTGGAGATGGCGATCTCTCAAGGAATTTATAAAAGCAAGACCATTGGCTGGCTGTGCTCAGCGACCCTGGTGGGCGGGACGCAGCTTTATTGCGGCGCGGCTGCGGCAGAACCATCAATTGTCTATTCTGGTGATATTTTTTCCGATGGCGCGCCGCTTCCGCAGGCCGGCGCCACCGACTGGAACTCGGGAGCGGGGCAAGTCACATTAACCGGCGGCACTCTGGAATTGCATGATGGTGCGACAGCCGAGGGTGACTGGCTATCTTCGCGCGAAACAGGCCATGGCGCCAGCGTGCTGGTCGATGGTGCGGGCTCCCGACTGAGTGTCAACCAAAGAGTGACGCTGGGAGATCAGACAGGCGCATCTTTGGCAGTCAGCAATGGCGGGGCCGTTTACGTCAATTGTCAATGCCGCACCCAAAGCCTCGGCGTTGGAGTGGACGCCCACACAATTGGTGCAGTGACCGTCGCAGGGCAAGGTTCGGCGCTTGTTTCCGACAGTTTCTTTTTAATCGGATACTCTGGCACCGGCACACTTCTGATCGAGGACGGTGGCCAGATCACAAGCACGGGCGTCATTCTGGGCGGCCACGCTGACGGCGGTTCAGGGAGGGCAACCATCGCCGGTCGAGGTTCCGCCTGGAATGGGGTGGATGGGCCGCAGGCGCCCAGCTATTTCGTGGTGGGGGGAACGTCCGGGCATGGAGAACTCAATCTCTATGACAGTGGCGCCTTGAATGGCCGCCAGCTTAACATTGCTAATGGCGATGGCTCGACCGGCATTGTCGATATCGGCGGTGGTGAGAGTGATGCGGCGAAGAGGGCAGGCAGTCTCAATGTGCTGCGGATCACCTTCAATGAAACGAATTTTACAGGTCAAATTGGAAACGGCAGTGACGGCGTGCTCAACTTCAACACGACGGACGGTTTAACCGTCGGAGCCATTATCGTTGGCAAGGGCACGATCAACCAGATTGCCGGAACCACAATCCTCACCGGCAACAGCACGGATTACCATGGTGCCGTCAACATCACTGGCGGGATCTTGCAGTTCGGCAACGGCGGCGCGGGTGGCGATCTCGCCACCGATATCAGCACCGGTATTGATGATGTAAAAAAAGGTCAGCTCATCTTCAATCGTGCAAATGATATCAGTTTCGCCAATGTCATCAGCGGAACCGGTGATGTCATACAGGCGGGTCGTGGCACAACGACCTTTTCCGGCGCCAATCGCTACAGTGGCGGCACCGAAATTCGTCAAGGAACGCTCAAGCAGGGTGCGGCCGGTGCGTTGAGTTCAGCCTCCGCTTATCAGGTCGCGCAAACCGGCACCCTTGATCTTGGTGGCTTCTCGACCAATATCGCTTCGCTCAACAATCAGGGCAATGTCAATTTTGCCGGAACCGGCGGTGCCACCCTGCATGTCTCAGGCAATTATAGCGGCGGTGGCGCGATCACGATCAACAGCGTGTTGGGTGGTGATACTTCAAAGACCGATCTGCTTGCGGTCGATGGCGATACAGCGGGCCAAACCAAACTCAATGTGATCAATCAGGATGGCAGCGGCGCCTTGACCGTCAATGGCATCAAGGTGGTCGATGTTGGTGGCAATTCCAATGGCAGCTTTGCTCTTGGCAATGGCTATACCACCAAGGATGGCCAGCAGGCGATTGTCGGCGGCGCCTTCGCCTATACGCTGCAGCATGGCGGCGCACAGGGCGTCAATGACGGCAACTGGTATCTGGTCAGTCATGCCCCGAATTCGGATACGCCCGACGATCCTGGCATTCCCAATGATCCAGGCACGCCACCTGTCGATCCAACATGTCAGGACACCAACAGCTGTCCGCCACCACCTTCACCGCGTTACAGTGCCGGTGCACCGGTCTATGAAGGCTATGTGCAGAACATGCTGGCGCTCAACAAGCTGCCAAGCCTGCAGCAGCGGGTTGGCAATCGCTATTTTGCAGGGGCCAGCTTGCGCGGTTCTGAAGATGGCGGACGCGCAGAAGGCGCAAGCTTTGATGCGCGTGGCGTCTGGGCACGCGTTGAAGGCGCGCATAACCGCCTTGAACCCTCGACCTCGACCGCGCGGATGAAACAGGACATCAACACGCTTGAGATGCAGACCGGTGTGGACGGACAGTTCTATGAGAATGACAAGGGTCGTCTGATTGCCGGCATCACCGCTCAATATGGTCATGCCAAAGGCGATGTCTCTTCGCAGCATGG
>NZ_JASAMU010000032.1:0-2907 GCF_029909885.1 Ochrobactrum sp. AN78 | reverse complement strand
GGGGTGGCATTGGTCTCGGCGGCAGCTATGCCTGGGCCGACAACAAATATGCGCTTTACGGCGAAGGCTCGGTCAATACAGGCTTAACTCATTTTACCGACAGCTACAGCCTCAAGGCCAATGCAGGCTTCAAGGTGAGGTGGTAAAGCCGCCGCACCGAGCAAACACTCGCCTGGCAATCACCGGGAGCAGCCAAACAATCCGTCGTTATGCACTTCCCTTCGTTGCTTCAGCTGTTCAAGCAAGCGGGTTTTGCAACCACGCCCTGTTCAAGAGATCGATTTTTAAGCTTTGCATCGGCGCAACTTGAATTTCCCGATCAAAATTGATAAGATGTAAATATATTTACTATATTAGGTTTTCGTAATGCTTCATACAATCGAGATCGGCACACCCGCTGCGGTGGTGTTTTCCCAGTATCAAAATGTCTCCTCGTGGCCTTTATGGGACGACGAATGCCAGGCCGTTGATTTGCCCGATGGTCTCCGGGTAGGCTCAAAAGGCTGGCTTAAGCCAAAAAAGGGGCCGAAGGCAAAGATAGTCGTCAGCGCCTACAGCGAGAACAAACTATTTGTCGTCGAAAGCAAGTTACCACTCTGCGTCATGTCGTTTGGCCACCAGCTTGACGCCGTTGGCGAGAAAACCGTGGCTATGCATTGGGTTCGTTTCGACGGGCCACTGTCGTTTCTGTTTCGATGGCTTATTGGCAGGCAAATCAATGCAACGCTGCCAGGAACCTTGCGCGGCCTGAAGGCAATTAGTGAGCGCGCGGAGACAGGCTGATGCAAGAGAGTGAGCTGGACTGGCAGAGCCTCTCGCGTGTTGATGGTCCCCAGAACAGTCCCGGCTTTGTCATGTGGCGGCTGTTCATGGTGTGGCAGCGCGGGCTGAATGCGAGGCTCAAGCCGCTTGATTTGACTCAGCCGAAATTTGCCGTTCTGTCGACAATCAGCTGGCTGTCACGCGACGGCGCAGCAATCTCGCAACAGACGCTGGCGCAGTTCCTGCAACTCGATCGCATGCATGTTTCGCAGTTGGTGAGCCGCCTCGATCAGGATGGCCTGCTTGATCGCGGTCCCTCCCCAAGGGATCAGCGCGAGAAGCTGCTATCACCGAGTCCATTGGGGCTGGAGAAAATCAGGCAGGCAATACCTGTTGTGGAGAGCTTCGACGCGGATTTTTTCCGCCGCCATGAGGCTGACTTCTTGCGAAGCTTCTCCAAAGGCTTCAATAGTCGCCATCCAATTACATGAGATAAATATAAATTAGATAATATTAAATAATATATAAGTGTTAAATAAAAAAGCACCGCGTTAACATCCAGTAATACAGAATTGTTTACTATGGTTAATTGATAGTTTAACTGTCGCAACTGTTTTTATATGACGACACTCGCATCAAGACTTATCGTCATAGCTATATTTTGAGGATTTCCGTGAAACCGAACCCCTGCTGCATCACCCGTCACCGCATATGCCTTGCTGGCGCTGCCTCCTTCCTTGTGATTGGCTCCGTCCTGGCTCCGCCCTCTGCTTTTGCCGCAGGCTCGGTGACCTATACCGGCTCGGTCAACCCGCATCCGGCTTCGCAAGGCATCGCTGTCTGGAACTGGGATGACTCGGGCTATGACACGGCGGTCGTTGGACAAGATTCAGGCTCGACTGCGACAGTCACTATCCGCGATGGTGGCCAGGCAACCGGAAGCAATATGACAATCGGCCAGGGACATCCGGTACAGCAGGGTGCAACCGGCAAAGTCACGGTTGACGGAAGTGGCTCGCTCCTCAATGTCGAAAAGCAACTAATTGTCGGCGCCGGTTCTAACGCTCAAACGAAAGGTAGTGACGGCACATTGCTGGTGACGCAGGGCGGGCGCGTTCTGGCAGGCAGTATTCGCGTGTCGAACGCAATAGAATCTCCTGGCCACGTCATCGTCGACGGCAGCGGATCTTCGATCCAGCTCGACCGCGAGATGATCGTTGGGTATGAGGGAAAAGGTGATCTCAACATCAGCAATGGCGGCCAGGTCAGCGGACGATCAATGACGCTCGGTGCGACGCGATTTGGAAACGGTGAAGTCACCATACAGGGTGCCGGCTCCTCATGGAACGGCACAAGAGGGGTCTTCGTTGGCCAGTTGCATGACGGCACGCATACTCTGTTTGACGGTGGTGCTATTCATGATTACGCCCTGGAGATTGCCTACGATGCCAATACCAATGGCACGGTGAATATTGGCGGCGCGCAGAATGAGGCGGCCAAGGCGGCTGGCACTGTCGATGTCACTATGATCGAGTTCAACGCCAAGGGTGGCGGTAGCAATGGTGTTCTGAACTTCAACACCACCAATGGTGTTTCGATTGATGCCGCAATTGTCGGCGAAGGCACCATAAACCAGATCGCCGGCACCACCATGCTCAATGGCGACACCAGTGACTTCACCGGCATCGTCAATGTCTCGGGTGGAAAAATCGGCGCGAGCGGCGGCGGCGATGAAACAACCCTTACATTCAACGTCAACGATAACAGTCAATTCGCTTTCACAAATAACAACAAAACCATAGTCTATGCGGGTCGGATCTATGGCACCGGTGAGGTGCTGCAGGAAGGATCTGGAACCACCATCTTCACCAACGAAAATACCTATACGGGTGGTACGACCATCAATGCAGGTATCTTGCAGCTTGGCATGGGTGGTACGACCGGTTCTGTTCTGGGCACGATTACCAATAATGCAGTGCTTGCGCTTGATCATTCGGATGGTTGGGAGTTTTCCAATGTGGTTAGCGGAACCGGCACGCTGATCCAGCGCGGCACCGGCACGACGACGCTGAGCGGTCATAACAGCTATTCTGGTGGGACGATTATCGAGAATGGCGTTCTTCAGGTTGGCTCTGACGATGCGCT
>NZ_JASAMU010000031.1:0-3677 GCF_029909885.1 Ochrobactrum sp. AN78 | reverse complement strand
GCCTGGGCCGACAACAAATATGCGCTTTACGGCGAAGGCTCGGTCAATACAGGCTTAACCCATTTTGCCGACAGCTACAGCCTCAAGGCCAATGCGGGCTTTAAGGTTAAGTGGTAGTTTTTGACACTGTTCAGCTTCGACCAATCTCAAGCGCGCTGCGTGATTGGGCTTTGAAGGAGGAAATGCCGAGCCGATAATGCAGGGACAGCATCGCTGCCGGCTTGGAAATGACAGTGCGATGAACCGAGTGAATTGAGTTGATAACCGATAGATTTCATGACTGGCATAGCGGGGCAACAGGCAGCATCAGACACATAAATCCGATTAAATTTATTACGAAATCAAATCAATTTTTCAGTCATATACGCCGCTTTATTATTGCTCCCCTGCCCTAGGATGCCTTGACCGCTGTCGGGGCCATGGATCAGGCGGCGGCGGCTTTCAAACGCGGCCCGGGGGCTGGCGTGGGGACAATAGAACATCGATGTCGACGCACAAATCAATTGCAAAACAGTATTTCTGGCGTGCCATGGCCTCGGCTTCGCTGCTGGCTTTGATGGCGACAAGCCTTCCGGGCACCGCTTTAGCCGCCAATTTCACCTGGATAGGCGGCAACAGCAGCGACCTTGACAATGGCAGCAACTGGGGAGCGGCATCCACCTACAGCTTCACCGCAGATGATGATCTTTATGTCAACTGGACAACCGCGCCACCGCAATATCAGCCGGTTCTGAGCGGCGGAAAACAAGTCAGCATCAGTGGTATAACGCTCGGTGGGACAAGCGCGGGGGCTTGCGCCGGCTGTAATGGCTCGCTTCTGGTCACCGGTGCCGGAACCAAGCTCACCACCACCAACCTGACTGTTCGAACCGGGGCTGGAAATGGCACCGTGCTGTTGAATGTTGCGGATCAGGCAACGGTCAACACAAATCTGTTTATCGCAGGCAAGGCGCTGATCAACTTAACCTCTGGTGCCAAGCTCACAGTCACCCCAGGCAATCTCTTTTCGGTCAATGATGGATCCGTCTTCAACATCAATACCGGCGCGACAGTTCAAGGAGGCGAGTTTTCCCTGACAGGCGGGTCTCGCATAAACCTCGACGGCACTGGATCGAGTTTCAAAAGCACTGGCTATATTACCGTAAACGGTGACGCGGCGCGGACATCGATGATAAATCTTTCCAATGGCGCGGCCTTGTCAGGTGTGTTCATCATATTGGGAAGCAGTCAGAAAGCCGCGCTCAATATCGGCGCCGCCGAAGGCAGTGCTGCGACAACCGCTGGGACAGTCGTCACCAGCCAGAGCGTCCAATTGGGAAAATACGGTGTTCTTGCTTTCAACCACACCAGCCCCAATTATGTCTTTGGCTCGGCAATCGGTAATGTCAGCGCCACAAGCGTCGGCGAAATCCACCAGGTTGCTGGTACCACCATTATGACCGGCTATAGTGGCGGCTTTACCGGCACCATCATCATCACCGGCGGCACCCTGCAATTTGGCAATGGTGCCGCAGGCGGCGCGATGGCGGCAAAAAGCATTGTCACCGGCACCGATGCGAGCCACCATGGGACCCTCGTTGCAAACAGAGCCGCTGACTTCGTTTATAATGGCGTGATATCCGGCAACGGCAACGTCGAGCAGATGGGAACCGGCACCGCCACGCTTGCCGGAATCAACACCTTTACCGGCGGACTTACACTGACCCGGGGCACGGTCGCGGTTTCCTCCGACTCCAATCTCGGCGACGCCAGCGGCGCCCTGCATTTTAACGGCGGGAAACTGCAGGTTACCGCTGATATGAGCTCTGCGCGGGAAATCACCCTCTCTGCCTCCAGCAACACCATCAGCGTCGATAATGGCAAAACGCTTGTGCTGTCGGGCCAGCTTGAAAACGACCAGCTTGCCGCTGGCCAGTTGATCAAGTCGGGCAACGGCACGCTGATCCTCGCAGCCCAAAACAGTTATAGCGGTCCAACCACGATTTCTGGCGGCATCTTGCAGTTAGGGGACGGCACCAGCGATGGCATGATCCAAGGTTCCATCATTGACAATGCAAACCTGGTGATCGCCAACAAAAATGATACCAGCTTGAGCAACACCATATCGGGCGGAGGCGTTCTGACACAAAACGGCCCGGCCATCCTGACCCTATCGGGCAATAATTCCTATAGCGGCGGCACACATTTCAAGGGTGGGATTGTCAGCGTCGCGCAAGATGCCAATCTGGGCCTGACAGCAGGCGCGCTCAGTTTTGACGGAGGCACATTACAGATCACCGGCACCGCCTACCAATCGACAAACCGCACCGTTGACATCAGCAGCAATGGCGGGAGGTTGAATGTTGTGGATGCCGGCAACAGCTTTCAGCTGACATCTGCATTGAACGGAAGCGGCCCCTTTGCAAAGGACGGCGCTGGCACCCTGGTTCTTGCTTCAGACAGCAGTGGCTATACCGGACTGCTCAGTGTCGATGCCGGTCAATTGCGCCTAGACGGCGCCTCACTGGGGGGCGCGATTGATGTCAAAGCTGGTGCGTCGCTTGCAGGTCAGGGCAGCATTGCCGGTCACACCACCGTCGCGAAGGGGGGCGTGCTGATGGGCAGAAGCGGTCAGCAACTCAGCTTCGGCGGCGGGCTGAGCCTTGCGGCAAACAGCGAGACATCCGTTGAACTGAACGGTGGCTCATCGCAAAATGCACTGTTTGATGTGCAGGGCGATCTGGCGCTCAATGGTCAGCTCACACTCGCGCAAGGCAGTATCGCAACCATCGGCGTCTATCGAATCTTTGACTATTCCGGTAGTCTTTCGGGAACCATGAGCATTGCGGACGCCGCCGGTGGTGACGTTTCCAATTTCAGTCTACAAACATCGATTGATCATCAGGTTAACCTGATCAACAATGGTGGAAGGACGATCGCTTTCTGGAACGGAACTGGTCAGATACAAGGCAGCGTCGAGGGCGGCGACGGGTCGTGGAACGCCACGGCAACCAACTGGTCAGATCAATCCGGGAGCCAGAACAGTGAATGGTTCGACGATACATTCGCGGTCTTTGGCGGCACAGCCGGTCACGTGACGATTGCTTCAGGCTATGTGCCAAATATTGATGGCGCTCAGTTCACAACTGACGGCTATCTGCTGGATGGAAGCAAGCTCACCTTGAGCACCGGTGGCGATCACACGATCATTGTTGGCGATGGATCGCTGCAAAGCGCTTCAATGACCGCGACGATTGCTTCGGTGATCGAGGGCAGCGAGGGCCTCATCAAATCAGGCGCCGGTCAGCTCGTACTCACCGGCGAAAACAGCTATACCGGCACGACAACAGTCACCGAAGGGCTGCTGACGCTTGGGGAAGGTGGAAGTATCAATGCCTCTGGCAATATCATTCTGGCTGAAAGTTCAGCTGGACATGGCAGCTTTGCCATCGACAAGAATGCGGACTTCACGCTGTCCAATGCGGTTACGGGAACTGGCGATGTGTTCAAGCGCGGGAGCGGCACCACCACCTTTGCCGCTGACAATAGTTTCTCCGGCGGTCTGAATGTAGAGGCCGGCACGGCCAAAGCCGGTGTCGTCGTTCATGCCTTTGGTTCGGGCCGCGTGAAGATTGCAGGCGGCGCAACGCTCGATCTTGCCGATCTCAACGAAACCATTGGTGGCCTTGATGGCAACC
>NZ_JASAMU010000030.1:0-4732 GCF_029909885.1 Ochrobactrum sp. AN78 | reverse complement strand
AAGCTCGTCATTGAACAATTGGAAGCCCATTGGTCGCCAGAGCAGATCTGCGGTCGACTGGTTAGCCATGGTCTGAGCGCGATACGACTGTGTGCGGAAACGATTTATCGCTTCATTTACTCAAAGGAAGAATACGCGCTGAAACTGTTTGAACACCTTGCCGAGATGCGAACAAAGCGATGCCCACGAGGCACAAGAAAATCGCGCAGTTCCTGCATTCCAGAAGCGTTTCGCATTCATCAACGCCCGGATTTTATTGGCAATCGTCTGCAATTTGGGAACTGGGAAGGTGATTTGATTATCTTTGAACGAGACCTTGGAGAGGCCAATGTCATGACGCTTGTTGAACGCAAAAGTCGTTATTGCGTCATCATCAAAAACAACAGTCGGCACTCAAAGCCTATCATGAACAAAATCATTCAGACCTTTGCTGCACTGCCTTATCATGCACGCCGCAGTTTTACCTTTGATCGCGGTTCCGAGTTTATGGGGTATCGGGTTTTGGAGGATGGAATGGGGGCCAGAAGCTGGTTTTGCGATCCAAATTCACCATGGCAAAAAGGTGCTATTGAGAACATCAACAAGCGCATTCGACGTTACTTACCCAGCAACACTGACCTGACGCAGGTCAACCAGGCGCAGTTGAGTGCCCTCGCCCATGATCTCAACGCAACCCCGCGCAAGTGTCTTGGATTCAAGACACCCGCTGAAGTGTTCGTCTCCCTTTTGCAGGAAGCAGAATAATCAGATAGCCTCATCAACGGCATGATGCACTTGGGATAGCTTTTCCAAATTTTCCAAAAAGCCGAATACACAAAACATCTTATTCGCCTGCGTCGAGTTGATGACGGCAAAACATACAATGTCGGCGACAATATTTGTGAAATCCTGTTGAAGAATGCCAATGATGGAACGAGTGCTTACGAGCTGATGGCAGGCATGTTCCGCATCCGCTGCATGAACTCACTTGTTGCGCAGACCGGCACGATCGATGCGATCAAAGTTCGTCATTCTGGCGATGTAGCGGATAAGGTGATTGAAGGAACCTATCGTGTACTGGAGGAAGCCGAGCGCACGCTTTCAGCGCCACAGGATTGGTCTAAGATCAATTTGAACCATGACGAGAAGGACGCATTTGCTCAAGCAGCTCATATCGTTCGCTTCGCAGACCATAACGGCAATACCAATACGCCTATCAAACCGGAACAGTTGCTTGTGCCGCGCCGAAGCGATGATCGGGATAATGATCTATGGACGGTTTTCAACACAGTGCAGGAGAACGTCATCAAGGGCGGGCTTCGCGGAGTGAGCCGAGACGAGTTTGGACGACCGCGCCGCACGAGATCCCGTCCCGTTTACGGCATTGACCAAGATATCCGGCTCAATAAAGCGCTCTGGATCATTGGTGAGAAAATCGCCGCACTCAAGAAATAATAGTGGCTACGGCGTGGCCTTGACGAGACTGCCACGCCGTGATCCATGTTTAAAATCTATTCAAATAGCGTTGACAGGGTGTATCCGATAGGATACAAGAATACATGAACGTATTCCAGAGATCAGATCAATTTGATCGGTGGCTTAAATCTCTAAAAGATCAAAGAGCTCGTCTCCGCATCTTGCATCGATTGACTGCTGCTGAACAGGGCAATTTTGGAGATGTTGAACCTATTGGAGAAGGTGTCTCTGAAATGCGCCTCCATTACGGGCCGGGGTATAGGATTTACTATACTCGACAAGGAGCCACTATCTATCTGCTTTTGGTTGGCGGCGATAAGTCTTCGCAGAAGCGAGATATTAAAAAGGCGATAGAAATGGCCAGAGCCATCGGAAAGGAATTATGATGACTGAATTTTCACCCTTTGACATTTCCGAATATCTCGACAACGACGAAGCCATGGCTGAATATTTGGCTATTGCAATGGAAGATGAAGATCCCGATGTCTTTATTGCTGCTCTGGGATATGTCGCGAAAGCCCGAGGTATGGCGAGTATTGCGGAATCCGCAGGACTTGGTCGGGAGAGCCTTTATAAAGCTCTTAAACCCGGGTCCAAGCTGCGCTATGAAACCGTTCAAAAGGTCCTGCATGCACTTGGTTTCAAGCTCGCTGTGCAGTCGTCACTGAAAGCAGCTTGATCAGCTTTGTTATCTGCGAGGGGAACCCTATCCCTTCCCCTCGAACCCCTGCCCTCCCAAATGGGAGACTACGTTCGAACCAGCTTCCTCCAACAATGTCCCCCACACTATAGCGATTCAACTAATTAACGGTGCTTGCTATGAGTGATAGGCACCGCAAAACCGGTGAGAAACTCCCCGTTAGTTAGCCCGGACTAACACGACACCTGACTGGGAGTTCTCCCACTTCACTGACTTTCTTGAGTGAGCGAAAACTGGTGGTCCTGATTTCGTTGATACTATCGCTAACACTGCCAAACTCCATCCTATCCTTCTTGCAATCCCTTGCTGGCATGGGAAATCTTGCATTGGCAAACTTGACGGTCGTAGCATGTACCCCTCCCGTCTCTCGTCAATCAGCCGGGGCAATTCGCGGAAGGAGTGTGTTACACTTCGCGATGAAAGAAAACCGCCATGCGTTCAGTCACTTGGCTTAGTGATGCTTTCAAGATGGATCACTACAACCGACAGGACAGACAACAACCGGGCAAGCAAACGATTTTCCCCTGGCGGTGCCGCCATTCCTCGCGCAACAAAATCGCTACCTTTCCCGGTGCTCCACTATGTTTCGCTCCTCCAGATGTTTTCTTTCCTTTTTGTCGGTCGTCTTAAGTGACCATCGGCAACACAAACCAAGGAGACTATCATGTCCGATCTTCTCAACTTCATCCGCATCGGTAAAAACAATTCCATATCCGGCAACATCGCCTCCCCTGCATATGACTTCGATCTCACAGGCGAGCCTGTGAACAGTGATAACTCGAAAGCTCCTGCTTACAAGCTCTTCACTAAAACTCCCCGAGGACGCAATTGCGAGATCGGCGGGATCTGGCGCAAGACCAACCAGTCGGGCGGCGAATACTTCACAATCTCAGTCAACATCGGTCACAGCAAACTCAACGGTAATCTCGGACGATATCCCGGTCAGGATGACGAAGTCCTTATGGCCATCATCCCTTGGGATTGATCAACCAAAGGCCTCGGCAATCGCCGAGGTTTTTTTACCTTCATTGCACCACGCATCGGTCCAAGGGGATCTGTCCTGAGGACAAAGCGATACGCAGTAGCGCCCGATCGGTCATCGGGCAAACAATTTGGTGTACCTAACGCCGTAATGGCCATGGTAAACGTATTGGCGAGGGCTCGTATTCCTTTTCAAAGGAATGAGTTTCATTGCGCACCGCGTCTGGCCAGCCAATATCGCGCAGTATTTCGTCCGGCAGTTCTGCCATAAGGCTTATTGTGTGCCGCGTCGCACGTTCTCGCCGCCACTTCTTAAAAGTTTTGGAAACCCAGAGACGAAAGAGTTTCATCAGAATAAGCGGATGCAATTTCGACGGATGCTGGAATGTTGAATACAATTGGGATTGCATAATGCCATTCTCCTTCCATTTTGGCGCAAGGATGGCTGGGGTTTCAATGACCGGCAATTGCAAGAGCGTGCGGACTAAACTTTGCTGGTCTTTTTCAGCGGGCAGATCCTGCAGCTGGAGAGGAGCGTCTTTGTCTCCGCGAAAACGGAAGCGATTTCACGGCTGTTTTTCGTTGATTTATTGGAGCATTTTTTGTGTGACTAAACTAAACTCCCGATATTGTTTATTAACCTATCGTTTACCATAATTGGATCCTGGGAATTTTGGGTCTCCTTCGGAATGCGTGCTATTCGCTTTCGCTCACCGAACCCCACCTGCACCACTTGGGCTCAGCGACGGCATTTCAGGTCTTGTTCCAAGCCGCAGAAACACCGGCTTTGCCTGGGCGTGCTGCGACGGCCGGTTTCGGCCGGAGGTAACGCCCGCGGACCCACCGCCTTCGGCGTAATCGAGAGAGGTAGCGGCCAGATTTGCCATGAATAAAACAGTATTGCGAATGCTTGAAGGTAAAGGTCTAATCCCAGTCAATTGAAAGCCGAATTGTGAGAAAGAGTCAGTGAAGGTGACTGCCATACAAAAGAAGCTCCTGAGGTCACTACAGGATAGATCTGAATTCTTCACGTGTGGCGAAGAATTGCCCACGCAGCTTGTAAAACTGCGGCTGGCGAAATGGTCGAATATACGTATGGGTCGAGGGCTTCTATCGATCACGAGGTCAGGTCGCCGAGTCCTGAATGATGGTGAGTAGTTAAGTCTAATACTTTGGAAACTTCGCAATGCCTTCACGCTCAGCGCTTCGATGAGTGAATATCAAGCCGACATCCTTGCTGTCGCACTCCAGGCAGTAAGTTTGCGTAAAGCGCCCACACATGCTTTATCCTCCCTGATACGACTTTGATTTCTGACAAAGCATTGCCTAGACGTCTCACGGTTGTGGAGCCGCCGCTATTGATCAATCACTTTGTCTACAAGTATTTCCTTTAGGAATTGAAAAGCCTTCTCTTGGGTGCCAAACTTTGAAACTAAGTTCGAAAGAATATCTTCGTCTACAAATACACTTGCTGTCGAGATTGTCTTATCCGGCCTAACTAGCTCTAGGCTCCAAACCCAATTAAACATTTGATCAAATTACTTCTTCATGATTCACTCTCCTGATAACGGGAGTTTTGGAGCATGGCAGGAGAAT
>NZ_JASAMU010000029.1:0-4879 GCF_029909885.1 Ochrobactrum sp. AN78 | reverse complement strand
TCATAGACCGGGGCTGCCGCCGAATAGCGTGGCCCGCCGGGCTGGGGTGGTGGGCAGCTATTGGTTTCCTCGCAGGTCGGATCGACCGGATCGCTTGGATCGGGGGCCTTGGTATTCTGGCTGACCAGATACCAGTTGCCATCCGTGTTGGCGCTGCCTGAAGCTTGCACCGATCCTTGCCCCTGTCCTCCGTTCTGCCCCGATCCCTTTTGCAATGTATAGGCAAAGGCGGAGGCTGTCATGATCGCCTGCTGGCCATCCTTGGTGGTGTAATCGCCATTGAGCGTGAAACGGCCGTCCGACTGGCCACCGACATCGATGATCTTGATGCCATTGACGGTCTGCGCGCCCAGACCACCGCGATTGCTGATGGAAAGTTTTGTGTCACCCGCTGTATTGCCGGTGACCACGAGACGGCTTGTGGGCGAATTGTCGTCGCCGAGCTGTGTCGTGATGTCCAATGCTCCGCCGACACCCGAATAATCGCCGTTGATGGTGAGAGTTCCAATGCCATGCCGTCCGGGAGCAATAATGCCAGCGTTTTTGGTGGTGCCGACAGTTCCTGTACCTTCCAGCTTGCCCGCAGAACCGATGTCGAGACCGCCGCCGAATTGTCCGGTAGCAACGAGCGTCCCCTCAGTAATGGCAGCATTGCCGCTATAGGCGTGCATTTCCCCCTCGAGTTCAAGTTGACCCCCGCCAACCTTGGTAAAGCTGCCTGTCCCGGACATCACGCCGGTCAGTGCAAGCGTGGTATCGGGATCGGTATTGAAGGTGCCGGACCCAACAAATTCGACCGAGCGTTCGCTGGAGATGCTTGCCGTCGAGTTCAACGATCCGCCCTCGAAAATCAGCGCGCCTTTTGCTGCGCCCAGATTGTTATCTGCCGAAATCCGCAGCGTACCGGCACCGATGCGGGTTCCGCCGCTGTAAGTATTGTCACCCGCAAGGACAAGAATTCCCAAGTCTGTCTTCACCAATTGCGCATCGCCGGCTATTGGGCTGCGGATTGTTGCGGTTATCGCTGCGCCTGTCGCAGTACCGTCCCCGACACGGAAAGTCGATTGCGGCGCGACCATTGTCAGAACGTCACCGGTAATCACATAGTTGTCGGTGGCAAATTGCAGCGCTTTGACCGCCACTGTGCCGCGGCTGTTATCGACAACTACCGTGCCAGCACGACCACCAAAAATCGCGAGCGACCCGTCGCGATAGCTTGAGTTGATATTGCCTGAATACTCTGTCCAGTTGGTGTTGCCCGCATTGTTCTGCCAGACGCCGTCCCCACCCTGGATGAGGCCATCAAACTTTGCTCCAGCATCACCATCCCAGAAGTCAAAATCTGCGCCCCCGGCGATTAGATTGACCTGCTGGGCCATTGCGGTTTGGATCATCGCCGAACCACGCGGCAGATTTCCGATAGCGAGGCCATTATCGGTCAAGTTGCCCGTATAGCTGAGCATACGATAAAGACCGGGCCCATAATTGCCGCCTGTCGCTTCCAGGACGTTGAGGGTGCCGTCGAGGGTCAAATCGCCTTTGACAACCACAAGGTCATTGAGCGGGCCACCTTCCGTACCGTCTTCGCCCAGTTCCATGGCAAGGGTGGCGCCTGGCGCAAGCACGAGATTGCCATTAATGGTCAGCGTTCCGGCATGAGTGGCGACATCGCCCGGATCAAGGATACCTGAAATATTAACGTCGCCTCCGATTGTTCCCGATCCACCGAGTGTCGCCGAAGAAGCGACAGTTGTAACACCCGTGGCCAGCGACTGATCGCCATTGATATAAAGGCTTCCGGAATCGATCGTGGTTGCGCCTTGATAACTGTTTGCTCCCGTTAGCACCGTCGTCCCCGGCCCGTTCTGCGTGAGTGATCCCGCGCCGGAAATTGTTGCCGAGAATTGATAATTCGCATCATCATGGTTGAAGTTTATGCGATTGCCAGCAGCAGCCATTGTAACCAGCGCCGCATCCAGAATGCCTGCATGCTGAGCTGTTCCCCCCACAACACCACCGATGTTGAAGGTCGCATTACCCGGGCCCATGGCGAGGACGCCGCTTCCTACCCTGATCACCGCACCGTCTGAAAGCGTGACCACGCCCTTGTTGCCGCTTGCGGCCGAATTGGTAATTGCGAAGGCGCCAGTGGTTTCTATGAGAGATCCCTCGCCTGTGACAAGCAAGGCCGCGTCTGGCGCATTGATGCCGGTGCCAACATAGCCAATCGTTACCGACCCAGCGGCAATATGGCCGCCTTCGCGCACGGTGACCGTGCCGCGACGCAACTGCAGCGCTTGCGCGATCGACCATTGCGAACCTGTGCCCGATATTACGACAGTGCCGTTGCCGGTTGCAAGCTGTCCACCCACCAGTGGACTGGTGCCGTTCGAGATCAGCTTGCCGCCATTGAGAACATTGATCGTCGCGGTTCCAAAACGCCCGAGCACGGAGGTACCGGCAATCGCAACCTGAGACCCGGCACCGGTAATAAGCATTGTCCCGCTGCTGTTGGCGGCATAGGCCATGTCGAATGCCCCAAAGGATGCAGAACCGCCGTTGCTGACGGTGAGAAAGCCGGAACCTGCTGCGCCAATCTGCGAGGTGGCAGTGCCGGAGGTGGCAAAACGCGTTGCAGGACCGTCGACGATCAGTTCGCCGCTATTGCGCAGCATGAGCACCGATGTTCCGGTGGTTCGTCCACCCGCTTCGAGCTTCAAGGCGCCACGATCAACGGTGGTCGCTCCGCTATAAGTGTTGTTGCCGGTCAGGTTCAGCCTGCCTAATCCAGACTGAGTCAATGTGCCGGTGCCCGTAACTGACCCGGAATAGGACAGATTATCGGAACGATTGAAGATAAGTGCGCCATTATTGGCAATATCGCCGCTCACGCTGCCGCTCACGCCGCCGTTTCCGATTTGCAACGTGCCGGCGGCGATTGTCGTGCCACCGCTATAGTTGGCCGTTCCGGCCAATATCAATGTGCCTGCGGCAGTTTTCGAGAGCGATCCAGATCCACTGATGGGCCCACTCAATGTCAGCACGGTGCTGGCATTGATTGCAAAACTCCCAACGCCCGTCAAACTTACGGCTCTTGCCGATGTCATGCTGGCTGTGGTGTTCAGGGTGCCGCCGTCAAGGGTTAAGGCACCGGAAGAATTTCCAAGATTGGCGTCGGACGAGATCCTGAGTGTTCCACCATTGATCAGGGTGCCGCCGGTGTAGCTGTTGGCTGCGTTGAGCACAAGGATGCCAGCGCCTGATTTGACCAACTGACCGTCTCCGGCAATATCAGCGCTTATTGTGGCCGTCATCGTCGCGTCGGCGGCGGTCCCGTCACCGACGCTTAAAACCGTGTGAGCGTCACCCAGAGTGAGTTGGTTACCGGACAAAACGTAACCGTTGGACGAAAACTGTGACCCGCCAATGGTAATGGGATTTGCCAGTGTCACTGTTCCAGCGGTGCCGCCAAAAATGGCATTATCATGTGCAGGGTTATTCCACGCGCTATAGGGACCGTTAAGCCCGTCTGCGGTCGCACTCCAGAAAGGGCTGGTCAGGTTCCAGGTTCCTGCCCCGCCCCGGCCTGTGGTGACACCATTGGGGTCCCAGTAAAGCGACGCGGAGAATGCACTGTTTGCAGCAAAGATCGACGAAAGCGAAACAACGAGGATCTGTGGGGCAACAGTGAGCGCCCAAGACAGCGTGTTTGACGAAGCACCCGCGCCCCTGTCCTTGCATCTGATCGATCGCCCGGCTGTCCACCGGCAGGTAAAACAGAAAATTCCATATAATCCATGACCGGTTTCGACGATTTCCAGTTTGTCACTCTGCTGCATACAAATCCCCGACTTCAGATCCCATAGTTTTGCTGTTCAGATTGCCTTGAAGCGCCCGCCCTTTGCGCGAAAAGTGATTAACAAATTTGATAATCTATCTGTCGATCAATCGAGTTGAGCTCAGACTTTAGAGGTTAGAAACCCTGGCGCCCGCTCAGTCTTTCCAAAAAAGACCGTGTGTCGGCTACCCGGACCAAATATCCTTTTCATCCTTTAAAGCCGTCAACGCCAGAGCATATTCAAGCATCGAGCTTTGACTTTATCAAATCGCCATCAGATAAACTTGAATGAACATATCCTTATGCTCCAAAACAGCAAATGTTTTTAGATAAAGGTATTTATTTTATTTATTACTAATCCATATAATTATCATATCATTGTAGAAACGCAGAATATAGTCGCATGTTGTGCTTCATTGATTGGAAGATACTTTGTCATCACCCGGGCAATGATTTGAGGAAGGTTTCAATCACCGAAGTGCTACGACTTTATCAAAGGCCGGCACGCCTGGGCAATCGGCTTTCTGAAGCGAACGGAGTCTATCCGACCGGCATGATTTAGCCCTATTATGGTGAGGTTGTTTGAAGGCTTGGTTTCTACGGACCTATGCCTGGCAATGGCCGTGCCAAGCCGATGATCGGTTGCGTTTTACGCTGACCATCCGCCAGCTGGCTGATGACGCTGATAGGTTCGATGATGATTTCGAACTGTCTAAGCTTGCGTTTGTGTTGAACATTCCGCGTTGTAAACAGTTGGGCGCCTGCACGCTTCCGACTAGCCCCGTCGGCTCCAGATTGGAGCGGGGCGCGGTAAGCACGCTGCGCAAAGATCTGATGCGAAGAGGCTCCCGGTGATTGCCGGGAGAGTGTTTGCTCGGTGCGGCGGCTTTACCAACTCACCTTGAAGCCCGCATTGGCCTTGAGGCTGTAGCTGTCGGCAAAATGAGTTAAGCCTGTATTGACCGAGCCTTCGCCGTAAAGCGCATATTTGTTGTCGGCCCAGGCATAGCTGCCGCCGAGACCAATGCCACCCCAGGTCCG
>NZ_JASAMU010000028.1:5000-6273 GCF_029909885.1 Ochrobactrum sp. AN78 | reverse complement strand
GCTTTAAACGCAAAAAGCCCCGTCGGAGACGGGGCTATTTCTGATTTGGTTGCGGGGGCAGGATTTGAACCTGCGGCCTTCAGGTTATGAGCCTGACGAGCTACCGGGCTGCTCCACCCCGCGCCAGGGTGTTTATTTTGAACCGGTTGGGTATTTTTTGCGCATCGCGCTTACTAATCTGTTTTGTATTGGTTTGAGAAGATGATTTGATTTGTGTGCTTAGCAGACCTGGCAGCGACCTACTCTCCCGTGTCTTAAGACAAAGTACCATTGGCGCTGGAGCGTTTCACGGCCGAGTTCGGAATGGGATCGGGTGCAGCCGCTCCGCCATAACCACCAGGTCGGCGAAGAACACAAATATGAGAAGCTGGTTGTCTTTCGTGCACTGATAACATCAACGTTGCTCTGCAACGCTGATCAACAATAAGCATGCGACTGCATGCCGGCCGGAGGCCGCGCCCGCGTGAGCGTCTGGCGAAGCCAGACTGGCGTGAGCGCTATTAATTCATCGAACTTCGTTCGATGGATATTGTAAATGAGAGTGATCAAGTCGATCGAGCTATTAGTACCGGTAAGCTACATGCGTTGCCGCACTTCCACACCCGGCCTATCAACGTGGTAGTCTTCCACGGCTCTGATAGGGAATACTCGTTTTTAGGTGGGTTTCCCGCTTAGATGCCTTCAGCGGTTATCCCGTCCGTATATAGCTACCCTGCTATGCCGTTGGCACGACAACAGGTCCACCAGAGATACGTCCATCCCGGTCCTCTCGTACTAGGGACAGATCCTATCAATATTCCTACACCCACGGCAGATAGGGACCGAACTGTCTCACGACGTTCTGAACCCAACTCACGTACCGCTTTAAATGGCGAACAGCCATACCCTTGGGACCTGCTCCAGCCCCAGGATGCGATGAGTCGACATCGAGGTGCCAAACAACCCCGTCGATATGGACTCTTGGGGGTCATCAGCCTGTTATCCCCGGCGTACCTTTTATCCGTTGAGCGATGGCCCTTCCACGCGGGACCACCGGATCACTATGACCGACTTTCGTCTCTGCTCGACTTGTCAGTCTTGCAGTCAGGCAGGCTTATGCCATTGCACTCGACGAACGATTTCCGACCGTTCTGAGCCTACCATCGCGCGCCTCCGTTACTCTTTAGGAGGCGACCGCCCCAGTCAAACTACCCACCATACACGGTCCTGGACCCGGATAACGGGCCGCAGTTAGACATCCATATAGATAAGGGTGGTATTTCAAGGATGACTC
>NZ_JASAMU010000027.1:0-8289 GCF_029909885.1 Ochrobactrum sp. AN78 | reverse complement strand
CGCGACACGATATGACAAGCTCATGCTGAACTTTACAGCCACATGCTATATCGCTGCCATCGTCACATGGTGGCTCAATTGAGTCTGGACCCTAGTGCCAAAGAGATTTGCTCGTTGAGAATGGCTATTCCAGTGAGTTACAACCTCTTGTCCCCACCAATAAAAGGAAAGTCTGCATGCCCTCATCTGTTAGATCATACATTGATTTCATGCTGGACTATCATCGCAGCTATCGTAATAGCTGGAAGGAATATATTCGCTTCTCGATAAGTTTTATAATTGCTATAATTGTAGTAGATTTTATTCTCAAACTCGATTTGATCACAGGCTCTCTGGTTTTATTACTGATTTTACTATGCTTAGAGTTCGTGTGGGCCAATATAATTTTCTTATTGAGCCGCCGTCCCTGAGTTATCAAGCAAGCAGAACACCCGAAGTATAAAGAGCTGCCGACAGAATTTCCAAAATTTCCTTGGCATGAGATAATTTGGGAACATATTTTTAATCGTGAACAAAAGATTATCTCTCTTTCGAAGTCAGTCCATAGAAGCTCAAAGGTGCTCCTGGATTGGCAGCCCACGGCTGATTCAGCCAAACTCAGTGAAGTTGGCTACGTCAGTTGGGCTTGGGGTGACAGCGCTTATTCTCGCATTTCTTGTGTTGGGAGAGTACACGCGACGTGTTCGCGTTTACGGTGCTATCGTACCAAGCGCTGGCGTTTTACATGTCTTTACTCCGCAAACTGGACGGCTTGTGCAAGTTCATACTTCTGAGGGGGACACTGTTAAAGCAGGTGATGCGCTATTTCTGATCGCAACGGATACAAAGACTGGATTGGGCGATACCGAGAGCGTGGTCAAAGAGCAGCTGCAGAATCGTCTTGATGAGCTTGCTGAGGCTATCGGGCAACGGGTTTTGCTAGATGAGGTTGAAAAGCGAGCGTTGAGTGAGCGCATAGTGTCGATTGCAAACGAGATCGAGCGTGTTGATGCGCAGATCGAACAAACCCAAATTTATATCGACGTTTTGCAACCTCGTGCTGCTAAGTATCGCGATCTGGTTGACAAGGGGATTACTCTGGAGCGTAGCTTCGAGGCCGCTGAACAAAGCTACATGCAAAACAGACAAGCACTTGAATCATTACGCAGGCAACGAGTTCAGCTTGAAGGCCGGGCTTCAGATATTCGAGCTAAGCTAGATGGGTTTGATGCGGCAGCTGCGATCGCGATGGGTGAAATGCGCCAAAGAATCGCAACTTTGAAAGAGCAACTGGCTCAGGCAGAAGCTCGCAGAGCAATTGTGATACCAGCCCCTGCAGATGGCATGGTAGCGGCTGTGATGGCCCATTCAGGCCAGCTTGTTGCAGCGGGCACTCCGCTGGTGTCGATTCTTCCGAGCGGAGAGAAAATGGAAGTTCAACTTCTTGCTGATAGTAGAGCAATTGGATTCATCAAAGAGGGGGCGCCCGTGCTCCTGCGGTACACTGCATTTCCTTATCAGAAATTCGGTCAATATAGCGGTAGTGTGACAAAAGTTTCCCGAGTAACGCTGCGACAGGGCGAAGCTAACGCCGATGCGATGGCGGCTCAGATAAAGCAGTCGCAGGCACAGTACCGGATTACAGTGCAGCCGGATAGTTCGAATGTCATTGCCTACGGAAAACCTGAACAGTTGAGAGCCGGAATGAGCGTGGAGGCGCACCTTTTGCTCGATACACGCCCGCTTTATCAATGGATACTTGAACCACTCTATAGCCTACGTGGCCGTGCAACCGAACTCCCGACGCAAAACCCACAATGATAAGCAAGATCAATTACTCTCTGTCTTTCAGACGCCAGTTGCCGGTCGTTCTTCAGACGGAAGTGGCAGAATGTGGGTTGGCATGCTTAGCGATGGTGGCGGGCTATCATGGTCATGAACCGGATCTAAGTACGTTGAGGCGACGATTTGCTGTTTCAGCCAAGGGTCTGACGCTGCTTGACATTTCGCGCATCGCAAACTGTTTGTTTCTTGCTACGCGCCCCATCCGGCTGGAACTTCATGATCTCTCAAAACTGCAGGTGCCGTGTATCCTGCACTGGGACCTCCGGCACTATGTGGTTCTGGAGAAGGTCACCGCAAAAGGTGCGTATATTCATGATCCCGCAAGCGGCCGGCGTTTGGTACTTGCGAAAGAATTGTCTGAGTCATTTACAGGCATCGCGCTGGAGTTATGGCCAGTAGAGGGCTTTGAGCGCAAGGTTGAGAAAGAGCGCATTCGTCTCGTCGATCTGTTCAGGCGGATCACTGGACTTAAACGAGCGCTTTTTCATATATTTGCGCTGGGCCGAACCTCTCCTCCTACCACATACGTCTAAGTCAGCGTCCCTCCATTGTGAAAGCGCTTCAGCGTGAAGGACCTCCTCATGTCCTATTAGAGAAGAACTAGCCATTCTTGCAGAAGCGCCATAATGCCAGGGCGGTATACTATGAGACTATCGTTCAAACTTTAAGTGAGCATCCTCATGAATCGTTATGTTTCTACTCTACAAGAACTGGAAGCTTTGTATGGCGCCGTTTCAAAACCATCGCTCGCCAAAGCCAAGCACTTTCTCCCGGCAATTGTGATGACGACTTCATCCATATGCCACTTGTCTTTTGGCTGTGGCCGGCCCTTGCGGATACAGTCGGCAAAATGCATGCAAAAGCGATTGATCCAAAGGTGAACCGGTTCCCGGCTCACGATCACACCAAGCTCTACGAGAAGATATTCCACATTGGCTGTGCTCAGCGCAAACCGTATTTGTGGCTTCGCGGGAGTAGCTGATCTTTTTCATGAGTGAATATTAGCGATGAGCTAATTACGTTTCAAGCAAAAAAATAGCATTAAGCAAAATATTAGCACTAACGCTACGCAACCGTGCTTAAACAGCTGGCGGTAACTTGCCGCCATTAGGGCTAGAAAACATACCGGCGACGTTGGTGCAGGGATGACATTGCCGGTTTACCGAACTTACAGACAGCAGCTTTATGAGTTGCGCTTTTGATCTTTGGGATCTCGCTCATGCCATTCAAACACAACGCTGCTCGCCGTCACCGAATACCGTTGCAGAAGTTCAGAGTTAAAAACTGGCGTGAATAAGATGCTGGTTTGCGTTAGCCTGGCAGTATTACGTCTTGGATCAGTGAAACGGCGATTTCAGGCTGGTTGGCACCGCGCCGCATAACACCAGATGTCGGGATTCTCGAGATCAACAGTAGCCTCTGTAATCATTGATAAAACTATTTGCTAATATAAGATTAGAATCGCATGAATCGTTGCTTCTATCTTATATTAGTTATATACTATAAGTGTATCAATAGATGGCTGACTATTTACTTGTTGCAGAACATCGCTTATTCAATATGTACGTATATTTTAACTGTTAGAAAAGATCGCTATGCAATTCTCAGGTTTTTCCCCGTATCGTCAAGCGTCACGCAAACGATCTCTGCTTAATGCAGTATCTTTGTTCGCATTGGTTGTAGCATCTGTTGGAGTATCAGCTCCAAAAGCGTTCGCTACAACGGCCGTAAACCAGGGGCAGACGAAAACCGTGGCAGGAGGGACGCCCGACTCTCCTTGGGACATCATAGGTGATCTCTATATTGGCAACTACGGAGATGGCACTCTGAATATCGTTAACGGGGGGGCTGTAACGGCCGGTCACAGCTACATAGGTATTGGATTTTTTGTTGGTGCGTATGGCAGTGGCACAGTCACTATTGATGGTGCCGGTTCTAGTTGGACGAGTGTCGGCTTTGACGTTAATAATGGAAGTGTGAGCGTGACAAACGGGGGCGCGTTGGTCAGCGCTATGTCCACCGTTGGTTTGCAGTCTGGTTCGCACGGATTTGTTTCTGTCGACGGCCCCGGTTCGTCTTGGAATTCTCAAGAGTTACATGTGGGCGAATCCGGTAACGGGCAGCTCCTCATAGAAGGAGGCGGAACAGTCAATTCCTCCGATTTCGGAATAATCGGAAATTTGGCGAGTGCTCAAGGTAAGGTCGTCGTTGATGGGATTGGTTCGGCTTGGTACAACGACGGTAACACTTTTGTTGGTGAATATGGCTCTGGAACACTGAACATAAAGAACGGTGGGGTGGTTGTAAATAATGAGGCGGCAGTCGGTAACCTTGAAGGCTCAAACGGTATTGTATCAGTAGAAGGTAATGGGTCCTCGTGGACAAATAATGGCAGATTGACAATTGGCAACTCTTCCATTGGTCAGATGACCATTGGAGACGGTGGCAAAGTAACGAATAGTGACGGCTTCATCGGACGATTTAGCGGTTCTGTTGGCTCTGTCTATGTGACGGGAGAGAATTCGAAATGGTCGAATTCAGGGGTTCTTTCTGTCGGTCGAGCTGGAACTGCCGAGCTAACGATCAATGAAGGTGGCACAGTTTCTGCTTCAAGTATTGAAATCGGTGGCTCTACTGGAGGCCTAGGAACAGTCAATATCGGTGGCGATGTTGGCGTGGCTTCTAAAGCTGCAGGACTACTGGATACCGAGACGATTAAGTTTGGCCAAGGCACAGGCATTTTAAACTTCAATACGACGAATGAGTTCACGCTTGCGGCTGCAATTAGTGGGAAGGGAACTATCAACGAGATCGCTGGCAAGACAATTCTGACAGGCGATAATTCAGGTTTCACTGGCACGACAAATGTCACAGGCGGAACACTTGTTCAAGGCGCTGCTGGTTCGCTTAGCAGTGGGTCGGATCATTTTGTCGGAACTTCTGGCGTCCTTGACGTTGGTGGTTTTGATACAACGATTGCTTCGCTTACTAATGGCGGTACGGTGATGTTTGGGGGGACGGGCGGCGCAGTTTTAAGGGTTGCTGGCAATTATACTGCCGACAGCGGTACACTTGTCATCAATACGGTGCTTGGCGATGATAATTCCAAAACTGATATGTTGCAGGTCGACGGCAGCACTTCGGGTTCAGGAAAAATCTACGTTCAAAATCAGGGTGGCACGGGTGCTCAGACAATCAACGGCATCAAGATTGTCAATGTGGACGGCAACTCTGACGGCAAGTTCACTCTTGCCAACAGTTATACGACCAAAGACGGACAGCAGGCCGTTGTTGGCGGCGCTTATGCCTATACCCTGCAAAAGGGGGGCGACAAGACGCCAACGGATGGTGAGTGGTACCTTGTAAGTCACATGCCAGATCCGGTGAACCCTGTTGATCCGGACTGTGCACAGACGAACAGCTGTCCACCTGCGCCACCCGCTCCTCCGGCACCCCGTTACAGCGCTGGCGCGCCGGTTTACGAAGGTTATGTGCAGAACATGCTGACGCTCAACAAGCTGCCTACATTGCAGCAGCGTGTCGGCAACCGTTATTTTACTGGAGGAAAGCTGCAAGGGAGTGATGATGCCGGGCAGCCAGACGGCGCAAGCGTCAATGAATATGGCGTCTGGGGTCGTGTTGAAGGCAGCCATAATCGTCTGGAACCATCAACGTCAACGGCGCGCATGAAACAGGACATTAATGCGCTGCAGATGCAGGCTGGTATTGATGGTCACTTCTACGAAAGCGAACAAGGCCGGCTGATTGCAGGCATCACTGGTCAGTATGGACATGCCAAGGGTGATATCTCTTCGCTCTATGGTGATGGCTCGATCGGCACTGATGCATGGAGCCTTGGTGCAACGGCTACTTGGTATGGCAATGACGGGTTCTATCTGGATACACAGGGTCAGGTGACATGGTTCAACAGCGATCTTGATTCGTGGACTGCCAATCAGGGGCTTGCCGATGGTCGCAAGGCGACTGGATATGCAATGAGTGCGGAAGCCGGCAAGCGCATAGCAATTGGTGGCAACTGGTCACTTACACCTCAGGCGCAGCTTGCATGGTCCTCCATTCATGCGGATGCGTTTAGGGATGTATGGGATGCGCGTGTGAGTGTCGATGATGGTTCGAGCCTTCTGGGACGGCTCGGCCTTGCCGCAGAATATGGTACGCAGTGGAAAGATGAGAGCGGACGCACAACGCAAGCCAATATCTATGGAATTGCGAACCTGTATCAAGAGTTCCTCAGCAGCACAACGGTCAAGCTGGCTGGTGTTGATTTCAATACGGATAATGACCGTACCTGGGCAGGAGTTGGTGGTGGTGGCACATTCACTTGGAACGACAATAAATATGCGCTCTACGGCGAAGGCTCCATCAACACAGCGGTGAACCATTTTGCCGACAGCTATACCCTCAAAGGCAATGTCGGCTTCAGGGTCAATTGGTAAGGCGCATGCCAGTTCCAGGATGCAACCGCTGAGCATCACGGATAAATAAGCGGCGAGACCGCCTGCCAAAAAAGTAGCCCCGCCTCCCGTCCAATGGGAAGCGGGGCTTTTTGCACTTTGTCCGTCCCTAACGGCTATTTGGGGCGTTGTTGCACGGATCCGATTATAGATAGATTCCGGTGTTTGATGTTGTACTTACAGGCTTGTGACTTTCACGCGGACGGAATCCGGGCGTGCGAATGCCAGCATTCGATTGAGAATGCGACATCCGAGTCTTATCTCGACTTGCTGATTGGTAAACTTGCGGGAACGAAGAGAATTGCCGTTGATTGATTTATATCGGCCCATCGTCGTTTCCACGTTGGAACGCCTGCCATAATTGGTTATGACCTGCCACTTCATCCGGCCTTGTTCGGCGATTGTCTGGCTATGCCAGTCACGCTGATCCGGTGGGCCATAAAACTCTCTTGGTAAGTGCCGAGCTCGTGGTGGGACGATAACGCTTATACCCGGACTATGTTGGCGAAGTAATCTATAGGTCTCATCACTGTCATAAGCCTCATCAGCTGTGAATCTGGAGATCGGCGGGTCAATCTGATCAAGCAGATCTGCGAGCTGGCTGATGTCACTGCTGTTTTGATCACTTATGATCAGGGACCGGGAGATCAAGGCCCATCAACTCAAACAGCGATAACATCAAGCCTTCGGTTTGGCGCAAGGGTTGATGGAAGAAGATCCCGCACATCAAAGACGTTTCAATTGCCAGATCAGAATAGCGCGATTGACCATCTGGTGTTATGCGGCGCGGTGCCAACCAGCCTGAAATCGCCGTTTCACTGATCCAAGACGTAATACTGCCACGCTAACGCAAACCAGCATCTTATTCACGCCAGTTTTTAACTCTGAACTTCTGCAACGGTATTTGGTGACGGCGAGCAGCGTTGTGTTTGAATGGCATGAGCGAGATCCCAAAGATCAAAAGCGCAACTCATAAAGCTGCTGTCTGTAAGTTCGGTAAACCGGCAATGTCATCCCTGCACCAACGTCGCCGGTATGTTTTCTAGCCCTAATGGCGGCAAGTTACCGCCAGCTGTTTAAGCACGGTTGCGTAGCGTTAGTGCTAATATTTTGCTTAATGCTATTTTTTTGCTTGAAACGTAATTAGCTCATCGCTAATATTCACTCATGAAAAAGATCAGCTACTCCCGCGAAGCCACAAAGACCCTGATCAAGATACCAGCCAACACCGCGAAGCTGATCCGGTCTAAGATCGAACAGTATGCAGCCGAACCGTCAAGCCTCGCGAACAACGTCAAAGTGCTCAAGGGCGGCGAAGGCGTGTACCGTCTGCGAGTGGTGACTGGCGGGTACTTTTCACCGACGAGGGCCAAATTATCGCGGTTGTGAGGATAGCACCACGCAGTAGCGTTTACGAATAGGAGCAATAGGAATGGACGTTCAGATCATCACCACACCGGACGGCAACGAAATGGCCGTTCTTCCAAAAGCCGACTATGACAGCCTTCTTGAAGCGCTTCGCGATAAGCAGGATGTTTTGCGCGCTGAAATCTTCCGCCTTAAGGTCGAGCGGGGCGACGAAGAATTGATCCCGGCCGAGTACGTCAACCGCATGATCGATGGTGAGAACAAGATCAAGGTATGGCGTGACTTTCGGGGTATGACCGCTAAGGCGCTTGCTGACGCTGCCGGTCTAAGCGCGCCATACGTATCGCAAATTGAAAGCGGCGCTCGCGAAGGTTCGCTCGATGCAATGAAAAAAATTGCGGAAGCGCTCAAGATAGCGATCGACGAAATAGTTTAATCAACATGAAATGGAGAATGTGATGTCAGATGCGAAGTCAAAGTACGCAAAATATGAAACGTTCATAAAAAGGGACGTAGATGGATACACCCTAGGGTCCAGACTCAATTGAGCCACCATGTGACGATGGCAGCGATATAGCATGTGGCTGTAAAGTTCAGCATGAGCTTGTCATATCGTGTCGCG
>NZ_JASAMU010000026.1:0-10951 GCF_029909885.1 Ochrobactrum sp. AN78 | reverse complement strand
GACATTCTGCCCTCGGGTATAAATCGCCGGTGCAGTTCGAGACGGCGAACCGTAAATTAATGACAGAACCTCTCCACTAAATAAGGGCAAGTCCATTACTTGCACGGCGGTCCGGGAAGCGGCTTGCGATCTGGCAACTATCGGCAGCGCTTCGCCCCAGAAAAATACCGCGTCATCGGTATTGATCAGAGAGGTTGCGGGCGCAGCCGTCCTCTGGCGATAGACGATCTCGATCAGCTTCATCTCAACACCACACAGACCCTGATTGAAGATATCGAAGCAGTTCGTAAACATCTGAGCATTGATCGGTGGCTGGTTGCAGGCTCATCATGGGGCGCGACGCTTGCACTTGCCTATGCGCAGGCACATCCCGAACGTGTTTCAGAAATAGTGCTCGTTGCAGTAACAACCACCAGCCGAGAGGAAGTGAACTGGATCACTGAAGGTGTTGGTTCATTGTTTCCGGAGGCATGGGAGCGCTTTGACATGTCCTCCCTCACAAACATGACGGAGAACGTGTTGTGGAAGCCTATGCCAGACGCCTGGCAAGCGGTAGTCTGAGGGATCGTCTACAGGCTGCACGAGATTGGAACCAATGGGAAACGACACATATTTCGCTCGACCCCAACTGGACACCAATCGATAGCCGTTTCGACCAGATGGCTGGGCTCGCTTTCGCAACGCTTGTCACCCACTACTGGGCCAATGACGGCTTTTTGCGCGATGGCCACGAAATCCTCAACAGCATGGAGAGGATTTCGCATATTCCAGCAGTTCTGATCTGTGGGCGCAGAGATTTTAGCGGACCTGCGATAACTGGCTGGCGACTGCATAAAGCATGGCCTGCCAGTCAATTGCGCATCATAGAAACCGAAGGGCATGGAGGTCCTTTCTCCACGAATGAAATGCAAGCTGCACTTACCGCATTTGCCGGTAGCGAAGTCCCTTCAGATTGACTCACACCTCAATAGTAGGTAGTACGACCTACCTACTATTGAGGCAAAGCTATGGATACCGAGAAACCTCCGCCAGCAGAAAGCGCGCGCGACAAGCTGCTCAAAGCCGCTGCCGTTCTGTTTTACAATAATGGAATTGGTGGCACGGGCATTGATGCCATTGTTGAAAAAGCGGGCGTCGCCAAGAAGAGCCTCTATAACAACTTCGCTTCAAAGGCTGATCTGGTAAATCAATATCTCGAAGCACGTCACGCCGAGTGGTTGGAACTCTATCGGGCGCGATTGCAACATGCGCCCGGGCCTAGAGACAAGGTTCTTGCGGTGTTTGACGCCTATCAGGATCACGCTGAGCATGAATATGAGCGTGGTTTTCGCGGTTGCGGTCTGCTGAATGCAGCGGCGGAGCTCTCTGCCGACGATATTGGACGACAGGCTGTAAAGCATCACAAGCGCGAAGTCGAAGCGCTGCTTGCTACCCATCTGACAGAACTTTGGCCACATGACCCTGCTCGTGCCACGGCACTCGCCAGGCACATGGCTTTTCTACTGGAGGGAGCGATGTCGCGAGCGGGGCTTGAAGGCAATAGCGAGTATGTTCAGGTCGCGCGCGCAATGGCGTCTGACTTGATGGAGCTTCTGTGAGCAATTCATCCCGTGAATCTACAATCGGTGTTGCGGCCGTTCTCGTTTCAGCCATTGTCTGGGGAACTACTGGCACAGCCGCGACTTTTGCACCCGAAGTCAGCGCAGTTGCTATCGGCGCTGCCGCAATGGGGATCGGCGGATTGTTGCAAGCCTTGCTTGCCGGGCGTGGAATACTGCGCACCCTGCCGCATCTCTCAAAACACTGGCGCAATCTGGTTCTGGGTGGGCTGGCCGTCGCTATCTATCCACTTGCATTTTACGCCTCCATGCGGATGGCAGGTGTTACCATCGGAACGGTTGTGACCATCGGTTCCGCGCCGCTGCTCTCGGCTCTCATCGAATATCTGTTTGATGGTGTGCGCTTATCAAAGCAATGGCTGTGGGGTGCACTTATCGGCCTGATTGGAATGATCCTGCTATGCATCGCGGAAGGCTCCATGCATAACGGCACCCAGACAGGCAGCTCGGTTCTGATCGGTATCTGCCTCGGCCTTCTTGGAGGCCTGACCTACGCTCTTTATTCCTGGACCGCACGCGGCCTTATGTTACGCGGAATACAATCCTCCGTTGCAATGGGGGCAACATTTGGAATTGGCGGACTGTTGCTGATGCCGGTTTTGCTTATGACCGGTGCACCCTTTGTAGCTTCATGGAATAATGCAGCCGTCGGTCTCTACATGGCCATAGTGCCGATGTTCATCGGCTATCTTTGCTTTGGTATGGGCCTTGCGCGAATTTCAGCAAGCATGGCAACGACGATCACCCTGATAGAACCCGTAGTCGCCGCACTGCTGGCCGTTGTCATTGTAGGAGAACGCCTCGCCCCGATGGGTTGGCTGGGCGTGGCACTAATTATCTCCTGTCTCGTGGTCATAACGCTGCCGCGCGACGGCTTACCACGCCAGAATCAGGAACGAACGGCTGAATAAAGCCGCTCGCTAACCTGCGGAGAACACTTAGAGCATTTCCTGTTTAAGATGAAACGCCGGAGGTGCTCTATCTATTTGTTTTTACGCACATCTTGTTCCGAAAACCGGTTCCCACTTTTGGGAGATATGCTTTAATTTGCGGGTGCTGGCACCATAGGTGCCGGGGCCGGCGGAAACTCCCCTTGTTGGGGCGATGGTGAAGATGGCTGCGGTTCAATTTCCGGAGCCAGAGGCGAAGGATTTTGCAGCGGACCTCCGGTATCGGAACCAAGGTTGGGCAGCGATGTATCTGGTTTGTCACCATACACGCCAAGCTTTGCCTCTTCTGCCTTCTGTCCGGCCTCTACATAGGCGCTACCGGGCGTAGCTTTCGCCCAACCGTTCGCCACAAGCCAGAGTGCTGCATCATCACTGCCGACACTGCATTGTGTTGCAACAGCCGCTCCGCTGTCGTTTTGTGGCAGACGACACATAATTGCGCGCGAACGCAGCCATTGGCGGAAGGCAGTTCGTGCCTGCATCCCACAAGGCCAGGTTTCGCCCGATGTTGATTGACAGGTCTGCTCAAGCGGTACAGTCTCGATGCCTTGCAGGTCAACGATACGGCCCTGACTTTCGAGTTTTCCTGCAGCCAAAGCAACCGGTCGCTGCAGCAACTGCATCGGCTCGCCCTCATCGACCGGCGCGCTCGGTGCCGGAGGTTCTGGGGGCTTCGGCGTTGATGCAAGCCCAAGATCGCTCAAAGGCGGACGGGCAGGTTCACGCTCAAGCGGATTCTGATCTGTCTGGCTATTCGTGTTCTGACCTTCACCGTCCGGTGTTGTCTCTGGCGTGGGGGTAACATCCTCCGATGGCGATTGATCTGTTCCAGCACCTGTCCCCGGCTCGTTGTAATCGAACTGCTCAACCACAATTCCATTACCGGCGGCAGTTTCAGGCTGGTTCTTGCCCTCTCCGCTTTCGACAACCGTTACCGGACGATCAAGCGCGCCATAGAACGGCGCGACAAAAGCCGCCACAAGAATGGCCCCGGTTAGCCCAGCAAAACCACCGAAAACAATACGGGCATGGCTCTTATTCTGCGGTTTAGCCATTACTGGCTCGCCCACAAAATACGGGCAATCCACTCGACATCTTTTGTTTCAAAGGAACGATTTGGAAATTCAGGATTAAAGGAATGCAATTCAATTGTGCGCGGTGTCTGGCGATGCAGGATTTTAGCCATAACCTCTCCGTCTTTGGTACGAACGACCACACGATCACCACGGCGAACCGGTGCATTGGGTGCCACGACCAACGTATCGCCGTCGCGATAGAGTGGCAACATGGAGTCACCTGAAACTTCCAGCGCATAGACATTATCAGTTGGCGCCGCAGGAAACTGCACAACATCCCACCCCTGTCCGGCAGGGAACCCGGCATCATCGAAAAAGCCCCCCGTCCCTGCTTCAGCCATACCAAGCAACGGAATAGCACTCGGCTCCTGCAAATAATCGCCATAGTTGGGTGTTCCGTTTTCACCGCGGATCAACCGGGTAAACTCGTCAAACGTTGCGCCGGTTGCTTCCATGACCTTGGCAAGCGATTCAGTCGATGGCCAGCGCGCGCGTCCATCGGAAGCATAACGCTTCGACTTGTTGAAGGTCGTCGGATCCAGCCCAGCGCGACGTGCGAGGCCAGACGCACTTAACGAACTGCGTTCTGCCAATGCATCTATCGCAGCCCAGACGCTATCATGAGAAAACATTGCTATGACCCGCCAAAGAGGATTTTAAACCTAAACACCTATCATATGTTGTGCCCAACCTACCGGAAATCCCTATTTTACGCAAGATGTGCGATATTAAAGGGAAAATTTTCTTATTCGCAAACAAAAAACGCGCGACATCGAAATGCCGCGCGTTTTGTAATATTTTAGCTCAATGCCCGATCAGGCTGCTTTCTTCGCTTCGCCCTTATATGGGTTGAAACGCTGATAGAAGCTTTCGCCATTATCGGCCATGTCAGCAAGCAGCTTGGGTGCCTTGAACTGCTGGCCGTACTTGCGCTGCAACTCCTTGGCAAGCTTGACGAATTTCTTCGCGCCCATGCCATCGATATAGGAAAGCGTACCGCCGGTATAAGGCGCAAAGCCGAAGGCCAGAATAGAACCGACGTCCGCTTCACGCGGGTCGGTGACAATGCCTTCTTCCATCACGCGCGCAGCTTCCAGAGCAATCGTCACGAGGAAGCGCTCTTTCAGCTCCTTCACGTCAATTTTATCCGGGTTCTGCTGTGGATAGAGGTCTTTCAGACCGGCCCAGAGGTGCTTCTTGGCAGGCTTCGCCGGATACTCATAAAAACCCTTGCCATTCTTGCGGCCCTTACGGTCAAACTCGTTAACGAGTTTGTCCACCAGTTCCACATGGCGCGGATCGACAGCCTTCTCGCCAAGATCAGCCAATGTTGCCTTGAGGATCTTCTGCGAAAGATCGATTGCCGTTTCATCGTTGAGCGCAAGCGGACCAACCGGCATACCGGCCATACGGGCGGCATTTTCGATCATTGCAGCAGGCACACCCTCAACAAGCATGTTGTAGGCTTCCGACATATAACGCAGCACGCAACGATTGACGTAGAAACCGCGTGTGTCGTTGACGACAATCGGCGTCTTCTTGATTGCGCGGACATAATCGAGCGCTACGGCTAGAGCTTTCTCGGACGTCTTCTTGCCGAGGATCACTTCCACCAGCATCATCTTGTCAACTGGTGAGAAGAAATGAATGCCGATGAAGTTCTTCGGACGCTTGGAGACTTTGGCAAGGCCAGTGATAGGCAAGGTCGAGGTGTTGGAAGCGAAAACCGCAGAGGTCTTGAGAACTTCCTCGGCCTTCTCAGTTGCCACCCGCTTGACTTCACGGTCCTCGAACACGGCTTCGATCACCAGATCAGCGCCTTCGAGCAAAGCATAGTCAGGTGTTGCTGTGATGAGCGACAGAAGCTTTTCCTTGTCGGCTTCCGTAGCGCGGCCCTTCTGCATTTCCTTGGTAATCAGATCTGCGGCATGGGCTTTGCCCTTATCGGCAGATTCCTGATCGCGATCGATCAACACCACCGGAATGCCGGCCTTGGCTGTCACATAGGCAATGCCTGCGCCCATAAAGCCCGCGCCAATCACACCGATCTTCTTGAACTTGGTCGGCTTTTCATCGACCGGACGACGTGCGCCCTTGTTCAATTCCTGCAACGACACGAAGAGCGAACGGATCATCATGCCCGCTTCAGTCGTCTGAAGGATTTCAGTAAAATAGCGCTGCTCGATCTTGAGACCGGTGTCGAACGGCACCAGAAGGCCCTCATAGACCGATTTCAGAATGGCGAGTGCTGCTGGATAATTACCGGAAGTTTCACGGCGCAGGATAGCGGTTGCCGCAGGCCAGAGGTTCGCGCCAGCAGCCGAATAAATCGCGCCGCCCGGCAGCTTGAAACCCTTTTCATCCCATGGCTGTACTGGTTTGAGACCGCCCTTGATGAGCTTCTTTGCAGTTTCGACGAGCTTCTTGGCCGGTGCTACTTCGGTGACAAGCCCCATCGCCTTGGCGCGCTGCGCTGTCAGGCTGGAGCCGGTCGTCATCATCTGCAAAGCGTCCTGCTGGTTGGCAAGACGTGGTACACGCTGTGTACCGCCAGCACCGGGAAACAGGCCGACTTTCACTTCCGGCAGGCCCATTTTCACGCCCGGAGCGTCGGACGCCACGCGGGCATGGCAAGCGAGTGACATTTCAAATGCGCCGCCCATGCACGTACCGTTAATTGCGGAAACCCATGGCTTGCCAGAGGTTTCCAGCTTGCGGAACAACCCACCCATACGGCCAACATTATCAAACAGCGACTGAACAGCAGCCTGATGATCCTTGGCCTTCTGCTTCTGAAACTCTTTGAACATACCTTCCAGCATGGTCAGGTCCGCACCCCCGGAGAACGTTTCCTTGCCAGACGTAATAACAACGCCCTTGACCTTGTCGTCGCCCGTCGTCGCGTCGATGATGGCGCTCAATTCCTGCATCGCCTCGACGGTGAAAACATTCATCGACTTTTCAGGCATGTCCCATGTGACGAGAGCAATGCCATCGGTGTCGGTTTCAACTTTGAAATTTACATACGCCATTATTCGCCTCCTCCCCTTACACGCGCTCGATGATCGTGGCCGTACCCATGCCAGCACCAATACACAAAGTGACCAGTGCGGTGTTTAGGTCGCGGCGCTCCAATTCATCCAGCACCGTGCCGAGGATCATCGCACCAGTCGCGCCGAGCGGATGGCCGAGCGCGATCGCACCGCCATTGACGTTGATCTTGTCGTGCGGAATGTCGAACGCCTGCATATAGCGCAGCACGACAGCGGCGAAGGCTTCGTTCAGCTCGAACAGATCGATATCTGAGAGCTTCAGCTTGGCCTGTTTGAGAAGCTTTTCCGTCACATCGACCGGGCCGGTCAGCATGAGCGCCGGATCGGAGCCGATATTGGCAAAGGCGCGGATGCGAGCGCGTGGCTTGATATCAAACGCCTTGCCAGCCTTGCGTGAACCGATCAAAACGCCAGCAGCACCATCCACGATGCCCGATGAATTACCGGCATGATGAACGTGATTGATGGTTTCGACTTCCGGATGCGCCTGAATGCCAACAGCATTAAAGCCGCCCATTTCACCAGGCATCACGAAGGATGGGTTCAACTGGCCGAGCGCCTGCATATCAGTGCCGGGACGCATATGCTCGTCCTGAGCCAGAATGGTGAGGCCGTTCTGATCCTTGATCGGAATGACCGAATTCTTGAAATAGCCTTTTTCCCACGACTTTGCGGCGCGCTTCTGGCTCTCAACGGCATAGGCATCAACGTCATCACGCGAGAAGCCGTATTTGGTGGCGATCAGATCGGCGGATACGCCCTGCGGCATGAAATAGCCCGGAAAGCCGACCGATGGGTCCATGTACCAGGCACCGCCCGACATACCCATACCAACGCGGGACATGCTTTCCACACCGCCCGCGATCACCAGATCGTCGGAACCAAACGCCACCTTGGCAGCAGCCAGATTGACCGCATCCAGCCCGGACGCGCAGAAGCGCGAAATCTGGATGCCCGGCGCTTTGAAATCATAGCCTGCTTCAAATGCTGACGAGCGCGGAATGACGGCTCCTGCTTCACCGACTGGATCAACACAGCCGAATATGATGTCGTCAACCTTGGCCGTATCGATGCCGTTACGGTCGCGCAAGGATTCCAGAACCTTCGCGCCCAGACGAACCGCAGGCACTTCATGCAGGCTGCCGTCCTTCTTGCCACGTCCGCGCGGGGTGCGGACGTGATCGTAAATACAAGCCTCAGCCATTTTATCTCCTTCCCGCTAAGTTCGAAAACTTAGCCTGATCTCTAACTCAAAATGCGTCTGCGTTAAGCGCCATCATGCTGTCTGCACCCGATTGGATGCGCGCGAGATGGGCGACACTTTCCGGCATGATCCGCTCGAAATAATAGCGCGCAGTAACCAGCTTTGCTTCAAGATAAGCCTTATTGCCTTCGCCCAATTCCAGCTTTTCCTCGGCAACCTTCGCCATGCGCGCCCACATGTAACCAAGCGCCACCAGACCAAAGAGATGCATGTAATCATTCGATGCAGCACCGGCATTATCCGGCTTTGCCATCGCGTTCTGCATCAGCCACATGGTCGCGGCCTGAAGGTCGTTGACACCCTTCTTCAAATGCTTGGTGAAGAAGGAGAGTTTTTCATTCTCGCGATTGACTTCGCAGAATTCGCCCACTTCCTTGAAGAAAGCAGTGATCGCACGCCCACCATTCAGCGCCAGCTTACGACCAACCAGATCAAGCGCCTGAATGCCGTTGGCACCTTCATAGATCATCGCAATACGCGCATCGCGCACATACTGGCTCATGCCGTGTTCTTCGATATAGCCGTGACCGCCAAACACCTGCTGCGCCATGACAGCATGTTCAAAACCCTTGTCGGTCAGAACACCCTTCAGCACAGGTGTCAAAAGCCCAACGAGATCGTCAGCAGTCTGACGTTCGGCTTCGTCGCCAGCACGGTGCGCAATATCGGAATTAAGTGCGGTCCAGAGGATAAGCGCACGGCCGGCTTCGTTATAAGCGCGGATATTCATCAGATTGCGGCGGATATCCGGATGCACGATGATCGGATCAGCCTTTTTATCAGGCGCTGCGGCACCCGAAAGGGCTCGGCCCTGAATACGTTCGCGCGCATAGATCGCGGCGTTCTGGTAAGCGGTTTCAGCGATCGAAAGCCCCTGAAGTGCCACGCCCAGACGCGCTTCATTCATCATGGTGAACATGGCGCGCAGACCCTTATGCGCCTCACCAATCAGATATCCGGTCGCGTCATCATAATTCATGACACAGGTGGAGTTGCCGTGAATGCCCATCTTTTCTTCGATGGAACCGCACGACACGCCATTGCGCGCGCCCGGATTGCCATCGGCATCAAGAATGAACTTCGGCACGATGAACAGTGAAATGCCCTTCACGCCTTCCGGTGCGCCGTCAATACGGGCAAGAACCAGATGGATGATGTTTTCCGACATGTCATGCTCACCAGCCGAGATGAAAATCTTCTGGCCGGAAATCTTATAGGAACCGTCGCCCTGTGGCGCAGCCGTTGAACGCAGCAGACCCAGATCAGTGCCGCAATGCGGCTCGGTCAGGTTCATCGTGCCGGTCCACGTGCCTTCTACCATCTTTGGCAGATAGGTGTCCTTCTGCTCATCGGTACCGTGCGTGAGGATCGCCGCAATCGCGCCCTGCGTCAGACCCGGATACATGGTGAGCGCCATATTGGCCGACGACATATATTCGCCAACAGCCGTATGCAGCAGATATGGAAGCCCCTGCCCGCCATATTGCTCAGGAACCGCAAGACCAAGCCAGCCGCCCTCGCGATACTGATCATAAGCGGCCTTAAACCCCTTCGGCGTCTTTACCGAACCATCAGATGCGCGAACGCACCCTTCCTGGTCGCCCGAATGGTTGACCGGAAACAGCGTGCCTTCGGCAAGCTTTGCGCCTTCAGACAGGATTGCCTCGACGACATCAGGCGTCGCATCGGCAAAGCCCGGCAGATTGTTATAACGCTGGTAATTCAGAACGTCATTGAGAACGAAATTTGTATCCTCAACTGGCGCGCGATAGCTCGGCATCGAAATCCTCCAAATCAATAACCCGCTCAGCCCCGCATGAAGCGGAACAGGCTCCCACCTGTGTTTGGCATGTCTGTCACATCAAGCACTCAAATGCATGACAGCATGTCCTTGCTGACAAAAATGGGGTCTAAAACTCAAAAAACCAGCCATTTTTATCACTTTCGGATATCTACTTTCCCATTTTTTGAAAGGCAGAGTCCAAATCTAGGGCAAAACTAGCGCACTTTGACGTTTCCGTAAACGTCAAAAATTACACTTATTCGTGCACCGCTGTTTTTCAGGAAATTGTAAACGCCGCCTAGGTTTGTCTCCCTGCGCCTTGGTATGGTCATTTCGTTGCGTTTGATTTGTCCAGATAAGAAAAACCCGCAAAACTTGGCTCCAGAATTTTACATCGCGGGCCATACGAATCAGTGAACTTGATTGCTGTCTTATGTCCGCGTTGGCGAAGCAGGCGGCAGTCACCCTAGCGGAGCAAAATTCATACCGATATAGTGACGGTTGATAGGGGCAACTGTCGGGGCAAATATGGCGGATATTATTTCGAATATTAGCGTCTGTAGAAACGCAGGAATTCTCGAAGAAAGAAATGGCCGTTCGGAAAGCCTTAGCTTCCGAAAATACAATCTCATTTACGGCTTCAATGGTGCGGGTAAGAGTACCTTGTCCAGGCTGTTCTCATCTTTAGAAATCGGAGAAAGGCACACTAAACTGCCTAAGGACTGTGCCTTCGAGATGAGCTTGAGCGACGGCACTACATATGGCATCCCCGCCAATCCGAAAGGGCTGGAACGACGGGTGACAGTCTTCAATAGTGACTTCGCCGAAAACAATTTCCAGTGGGTTCATGGAACGGCGCGACCGATTTTTCTCATCGGCAAAGACCAGGCTGATGCTCATAAAGAATTGGGAAATATTGAGAAACATATCCTCGAACTAAAGGGCCGATTTGCAACCGCCAAAACATCTGAACAGCATGCTCTCAAAGCCCTAACTGCATTCAAGCGTGACCGGGCGAAGCTAACGGCAGATCGTCTGAATCTCGGTGGCCGCAAGTATGAAGCGCCCCAGCTCACAAAAGATTATGAGAAATGGCCAGCGGCAGATACGCTGTCAATCGGAACGGAATATTCACCCCTTTTACTTATCCAATATTGACCCCCTGATTACGGATTAGCACTTGGCCTGCCCGACGCTGGCCGGGGT
>NZ_JASAMU010000025.1:0-14230 GCF_029909885.1 Ochrobactrum sp. AN78 | reverse complement strand
GACATTCTGCCCTCGGGTATAAATCGCCGGTGCAGTTCGAGACGGCGAACCGTAAATTAATGACAGAACCTCTCCACTAAATAAGGGCAAGTCCAGTCGAGGTTACCGCCGAGGCGGGCGTGCATACGGGTCAACAGCGAGAGGAGGAGTTGGATGAGCCCGCTTTCCATCTCGCGGGCGCCGAGGTCCTCGATAAGCCCGACCCATTCGTCGTGCTTCTTGTTCTTCGCATCCTCGAAGATGGGATAGAGGACAAGGCCTTCGACATCGACATAGGCCCGGCCTGCGCGGCCGATGACATTCTTGAATTCGGAGACCTTGACCTTCTCGCCGTGCCGGTAGAGCGAGTGCATGACGACTGCGGTCGCCGAGAGATTGAGGCCCTGCGCCAATGTCGGCGATGAGATCGTGACCTTGAGCACACCATCACGCAGAAGGCGCTCGACTTCCTTGCGATAGGCGGTCGGCAAGGCGCCATGGTGAAGCGCCACACCAAGTCGAAGGCATTTCAGGATGTCGCTGCCCGGCCCAAGCCATTCTTCACCGAGCGCGATGGCGGTCTGCAGGGTGGCCGGATTGACCGTGAGCAAGGACGCGAGTGCCCCGCGCGAGTGCAGGTCAACGATGACCTTGGCAAAGGGTTCGACGCTCCGGCGCTCCGGGCAATAGATCAGAACGGTCTGGCCATCGCTGACGAGACGCCATGCGGTAGCAAGGCTCAATTCCTGCTGATTGTCCGGGAACAGCCTGGTGCGAAGCTTCTTCGGCGGCACGAACAGCGGCGGTGCTGCGCCGGTGAGAAATCGGGGCACGAAGGGCCTTTCATCGCCGACGCGAAGATTGAGGCGCGCTGTCGGCGAGTTCCAGATGACTTCGCCGAAGCGCAAGCGCGTCGGGCGCCAATCGTGTTTGATGGGACCTCCCGGTTGATCGCGCCGCAGCCATGCCGAGAAGTCTTCCATTTGATCGCCGTCGGGAAGAATGGCCGACAGGCAGACGATGCGGCGTTGATCGGCGTCCTGACGACGCAGGAGGCGTTGAATCTGAACCTCGTATCGAACTTCGCGTTCGCCGGGACCGATCATATGGCCTTCGTCGAACACGAGCAGGCCCACATCGTCGAGCAGCGACGGATCGTTCCTCAAGGCGAAATCAAGCTTCTCGGGAGTCGCGACGACGATGTCACGCTCGCGGATGGCATCCTCGTCGAAGCCGGATACGCCGATGCTGCCATAGAGGGCGGAAATGGTTTTGCCGAGCGGCCCGAAGGTACGCTGAAGCGTGGTTTCGGTTTGCGCCGACAGGGCGCGAAGCGGGGTCACGAACATGACGCGCTGCCCGCCTGCCAAACATCTGAGAATGGACAATTCGGCGATGCGGGTCTTGCCGGCGCTGGTCGGCAGCGAAACGACAAGGTTGTCGGTCTGATCGACAGCGCGCGCCGCCGCCTCGGTCTGTGACGGCCATAGGTCGACCTCGGCCCTTGGGCGTCGAGCGAGCAAGGCGATGAAGAGTTCGCGGAGGCCGGGCCATGAAGGAGCAGCGCCGCCGGCGGGAAGCAGCGGGACCTTTTCGTGGAAGGTATTCGACCAGAGATCAGAAAGCAGATGGATAGCGATCCGATGCACCCACCATTGCGGCAGAAGGTTCAGCTCCCCGCAGATGTCGAGATTCTCGCGAAGCTGGGCGATTGCCCGGTCGAGAAGAGCGCGTTCGCCGCGATCCAGCGCGAGCAGGAACATCGCAAAGGCGCCGAAGAAAGCGTCCGTCAGGGCGAGATCCAGGCCCTCGAAGAGAAAGTCTTTTCCGTCCCGTTCCGGCGCGTCGGCGGCGACGGGCTCGGCGAGGCGCTGCTGGAAGAGCGCCGCAATGGTCGCGTCTGATCCCCGGCCATCGAGGCGGAAGGCGTACACTCGCGCGCGCAGCGCGTTGATGTCTCGGCGCATCAACAGTGCGAGCGCCTGTTCGATCGGCGAGAAATTCGCCTCGTCGGCCACGACTGCAAGGAGGGAATAGGCCCGGGCGGAAAGATGCGCGAGGTGATAACTGGCCGCTGCGATCACGAAATGGAAGTCGCGGTCTGCTTCGCCGCGATTGCCTTTGGCCATAACCGCTTCGAGCGCGGTTGCGGCCTGTTCGAACGCCGTCCGTGCCTGGTTCGGGTCGCCGTCGAGTTCGAGGAGACGTAGCCCCAGCCCAAGCAAGCCATAGGCGTAACTGTGAAGATCGAAACTGAGCTGCGGCGAGAAGGCGGGCGCGTCCGGCGGGAGAACACCACCACGCCAGATCATTGCGCGGGCCTGGCCGCGCGCAATCAGCCTGCCGCGGAAGCCCGCCGCTGCCGCGTCGGTGATCGCCGCCGTGATCGCGTCAGGGGTGGTTGGCATCGGCTATGACTCGATCGTAGATGGCCCCGACAAAGGCGGCGTGACCATTGACGTGCAGACCGATGCCCCATTGCCCGATCGGGCCGGCATAGGCTTGCAGCGCCTGCGTCAGCAGGGCCTGCGGAGAATTTCCTGAGAAGGTGAAGAGGAGATGTTTCACGCTCTCGGGCGGGATGCCGTTCCGGTAGAGCGCCTCATCGATGGCGTCGATGAGCGGCGCGTCGGTGCCCAGCTCCATCAACCTGGCTGAGATGAAGGATAGGGCGTGCGAGGAAGGCAGGCCTCCGTCCTTATTCAGGCCGGTGCGCGCCTCCTCCAGCGTTTGGGCGCGCAGGTCGATGCGGCTCTTCGCTTCCGTCTTCAGGAAGCGGAGGCGCTGTGTCGCTGGGTCGAGGATCATGCCGATGACGTCATCGCCACGCATCGCCATGTTGCGGTGATCCTTCCAGCGCAGCCGTTTGATCGGTGCGCGATAGCCGCTGTGCGCGTCGATCCACTCCGTAGCGTAGATCTCGCCAAGGTCGCCCGATCGGATTTGTGGCGTTTGCGGGAGAAGATCGGTGATCATTTTCGCGGCGGCGGCTTTGCCCAGGCGCGCAAGCGCCGCGGCTATGCGTTCCTCGGCGGCATAGTGTGCGGGAACGGCGGTGGCTGTCACTTGGATACCGGTCGCGGCGTCTGCCGGCCGGCCCGTCATGACCCGAACGTGGTGATTGCCGAGGGGCGTGTCTGCCGAGTCGCACCAATCGTTGAACTGAACCATGCGCCGTCGCCTCAGATCGCGAAGAGATCACGAACACGAAGGAAGGGCATGCCGGTTTCGGCCGCCCTGCGCACCTTGCGTTCCAGAACCTGATTGAGTGGTATTTCCCGGTCGAGCATCTCGTAGAGGTCGAGACCGTCCATGCAGATGACGCGTTTGCCTCGACCAAAGGCGACCAGGCCGTCTTCGGAGAAGCCGCTATTGCTCATGAACAGCCCCCGCGTCCAGGCGGCCTTTTGCTCGATTTTGCCGTGAAAGATGTGGAGATCGGCAACGCCGATAGGCTGGCCGTGCCATTTGGCCTCCAGCAGATAAGTGTCGCTGCCGAGCTGGAAGCTGCCGTCGATCTGCTCGCCGCGCAGTCGAAAAGGCTCCTGGGCGGCAAGGCCGAAAGCATCAAACAAATCCTTGAGGAATCCCTCGAACGCGAAGCCGCGTGCCTGCGCGCTGAGTGAAGAGACGCGCAGCAGTTCAGACTTGATGGTCGCGATTTTTTGCCGGTCGACGACGGGCGAGGGCGCAGGCTGAGCCGGCGCGGGCGACACGCCGCCGGAGAGGCGGTCGATCAAGCCCTGATAGCGTGTTGCGGCGTCGTTTATCGGGTCCTTTGCCCCGCTACGGGCCAGATACTCGGAACGGTGTTCCCAGAGCGCGGTAAGCGTGCGGACAGCGGTGGCGTCATCGCAGTGTTGCAAGAAGTAGCGCAGCCGCTTCCCCTTGGACCCTCCGTTCGCCGAGAATTTGGGATCGTTGATGTTTACCTTCAGCTCGGATGCGAAAAATTCCGCGAAGCTCGTGTCAGAAAAATCGAGCACGAAGCCAGAGCCTCGGACGAAGTCAACGAGATCATCGACAAGGCGCAGGTCTATTGAACGTATCGCGCTAATAAATTGTCCTCCCCAGCCCCTTTGTCCATCTATCTATTGATGACTTCCTGAAGTGCCGCAATCCTCTCCAGTACGTCGTCGAACGACGGCGGGGCTTCGTCAAACATCATCGGGGCCATTGCTCGATAGTCGGCGCGCAAGTCCTTAACCCGCGTTTCGTCCGGCATGAGCCGCAACGTCCCCGGTCGAGCGGTGTCGTAGCTGGCCCAGCCCGATCGAAAAAAGGTCGCCTTGTGCTTCGCAACCTGCGCCAGCAGATCGACGTCGGCGACGGCCGCCTTGCCCTCGGTCGTGTCGAGCAGCATGGCGAGATCATAATAGTGACGGGAGAAATATTGCGGCATCGGCGAATCCGGCGGGCGATGCGCTTCCGCATGGAGCGCCGTGGCCTTTTCCCAGAAGGTGCGGCGGGCGGACAGGACGGTGACGGCGACATCCGGCGCGTCGAAGAAATCGGGAAAATCCTCCGCCGAATAGGGATGGATCGTCTTTTCTTCGGTCGGCCAGGGATCTCCGCGCGCGCCCATCTCCAGCTTCACGCGCGGCGTGATGTAGCCGATGCTTTCATATTCGGTCGCGGGAAGCGCGGTGGGATAGTGGAAGTTCACCGTCTGCGCGTCATTGGGGTCGATTTCCAGCGACCATGCTCCGGCGGCAGGTTCGCCAAGATGCTCCACGATCGCGGCGCGGAGTGCCGGAAGCAGCTTGTCGGCGATATGCTGTTCGACATCGCTCACGAGGTCGTCGATTAGCTGGCTGGTCTTCTTCCGGCTGAGCCCATCCTTCTCGGGATCGCGGTCCCCGGTATAGCCGAGATCCGCGCGATCGAAGGAGAGATCAATATCCTCGGAGAAGCGGCGGATGGCGTTGAAGGCTTTCGACAGCGACGTGCCGCCCTTGAAGACCAGCGAGGCGGTATCCTTGCCCTGCACCGCGAACAGCCGTTTCAGCGTCCAGCAGACCCAGAAGTCCTTTTCAACGATCGTGTTCGCCATGCCGCGGGCCGCGCCCGTTTCTCCAAAGAGGGCGGCGCGGTCCTCGGTCGGAAGCAGGGCGACCTTATCCATTGCTTCCGACCAAATCCGTGCTGGCGATCGAGGCGAGCGTGGGCCGCATCCAGGCGGGAGCCTGAATGGCCGAGGCCGCCAGGGTCTTCTTGTCGGACGCCGACAGATGATGCGCCGCGACCTGCGCGACATCGGTGGCGCGCAATGGACCTACATGCCGGAGCGCCTGAACGACGGTGCCCGCCGGGCTGCCGGGGGCGATCAGGTGCTTGGGGGATGCGTGCCGGAGGTCGACCACGCGCTTGCCCAGCACCACGCGCCGGGATGGCCCGTCGGTCAGGTAGGTGTTCTTCGCCGGCATCTGCGTCGTCAGACCGAGGGCGTTCGCGGCCCGAGCGCCTGCGATCTGCACCTGTGATCCTGTCTCACGCGCCAATGCCTGTGCGATGTCATCGGGCGTGGGCGAGAGCTGGCCGAGTTTCGGATGGACCTTGGGATAGTCATACAGGCCACGGGTCAGGCGGCGCAGTGCGCCGTTTTTGACCAAGCGCGAAAGTGCCTGATCGACCGCTGCGCGTCCGGCAACGTCCAAGAAGTCCCTGGGCGTGAAGACGCCGCCACGCCCAGCAGAGCGAGCGCGCTTCATAATCCGATCGGGAACTGATGTGATCGTCGCTTTCATTTGTCAGAAAATAGCCTATGTTTTTCTGACATGCAAGGTTTGCTAATTTCCCCGTGCGTTGTCGGTTTCCGGCAAGGGGGCGTCGCGGGCCTCCCCAAAGACTGAGTAGGTCCAGACCGTGGCTGGCCGGGGAAGGCTTTCCCCTTATTCGTAGATCAAGTCAAAGAGGCTGGATGGTGAGTTCAAATCGAGACGACTTCTCTGAGACCACAAAGAAGGCTCTCGCTGGCCGTGCAGGGTATCGCTGTTCGATCTGCAAGACGCCGACGATTGGCCCCAGCGACGAGTCGCCCGTTTCATTCATGAATGTCGGCATCGCATCGCACATCACAGCAGCAGCACCAGGCCCCGGTGCGAGACGATACGATCCTTCGCTCACGTCAGAGGAAAGATCGGATATCGAGAACGGGATCTGGTTGTGCCGTGGCTGCGACGGGATCGTTGATCGAGATGCCGTGCGCTTTCCAGCCGACACCCTGAAGCGCATCCGGCGTGACCATACCGAATTCGCGCGCTTGGGAACGCGCGTCGAAACCGAGGTCGGGCTGATCGCCATTGGGCCGAATATCGTCGCTGGTGGACAGGTTGTCCGCTACGACGCATCCTGCATTGTTCTGCACTTGGCGTTCTTCTTACAGGGTTCCGCGGACGATCTGTTCGCTTTTGTCCGCCGTTTCGACGCGCAGGCGCCGCTGTCTCGATATGTTCTCTTGAGCGAACTCGGCCTCGGCGGACTCCTTGCTAAAACACCAGAAGTCGCGCGGGTAGGAGCAGCGTGGAGCATGACGTTTCAATGGCTACCCGATGCCCACCGCCGGCCAGCGTCCGAGCTTGCGGGAATGAGCCGTCATATCGGCAAGATGATCTCCGGAGAGGAGTATTGGAAACAGACCTTTGAGATGGTTCTTGAGCAGCCGCCGGGTACCTGGTTTGCCGATCTGGAGGGTGGAAGCCACCTGTCCGATCTTTATGAAGCGTTACGCGGCTCGACCTGGTTTGAGCATCTGGTGAAGTGCGAACTGGTACGCCTCGCCTGCATTCCCGCTCCTGCCAGGCTCGGAGGAGAAATCAGCGAATACCCTCCCTTGGTGTGCGTCAATCGCGTCCTCGGCGTGCGGATTCCGGACGCAACGCTCGATGATGAACGTCTGCGCCTGGAAGTCGATTTTGATCTTGAAGGCCATGGCCGCTGGACAGGAGATTTGAGCCTGTACGTCCATAGCCAGGAGGCTTTGCGGACGGAGCGCGCAAAGGCGGCGTGGATGGCCGAAAACATCCTGCGTATCAAGAAAGGGGGGCGAATGCTGCCCAGTCCCTTGCCGCCTGACGGATGGAACACGGACGACGGTTATCCTGATTGACGTGAGTTCAGCACGGCCGCGCTTCGCCTGTGACCAGATCAACCTCGTTGAGGGTAAGCGAGGATCGCGACGTAGAGCTCTTGGGGAGAGCGGCGGCACGAGAGCGTCGGGAGGACATTCCCGTGAGTAAGAAGGTCTCAGACATATGACGTAACCGGCGCTTTCGCATCCTTCTGACGCTGCTGAATGCTTGCCAGCCATGTCTCGAGTTTTGCGACCTCGGCTACGAGATCGGCATGGGAAACGGTCTCCGGGTTGAGCGTTTCTGCGGCTGTATGCATCTCTTCCGACAAGCGACCTCGCGCAGCCGTCACGGTCTTGACGTCGTCCTCGTTGATGATTGCGAGCTTGAAAAGGCTATTGCCTTTTATGGTGTTATCAAAGCGAGCGAGCACCGGAAAGACGAAGTCTGCGATGCCCTGATCCCAGGATTCTCGAAGTTGTTCGATGATCCCTTTGCAAAAGATGGTTCGCCTCGCATCCGGCCAGGAATCAAACTGATGCTTTGCCTCTTTCAGCTCCGAACGCAGTGCGTGCGCGAGCTGCTGCGCGGACTTGGCCTTCATCGGCAATTCAGCCTCGACGAAGCCCGGTCGGCTCTGTTTTCGACAAACGGTTTGATACTGAATGGAACGAGCCTTGGACTCCGCCTCACGACGCAATTCGAAGAGAAACGTTAGGTCGTGGGTGAACACGATGACCTGGCGGTGTTCCGCTTCTTCAATAAGCCGTGCAGCGACCGCCTTGCGATGGATGTGATCGAGCGACGACATTGGGTCGTCGAAGACGATGCTGGAATATTGTTTGGAGGTGACGAGCTCGGCCAGGAATGCGGCGAGCGCGACGCATCGATGCTCTCCCTCGCTGAAGATTTCGCCTACAGGTTCGTCAGGTTTTTCAACAAGGCACACCTGAAAATAGGAAACCGCGTTGGAGTCTTTGACTTTTCGAAGTTCGACGGGCATGCGCGCGAGCTTCAGCTTATCGATCTCTCTCGCAAATCGACCGCGTAACGCGTTCGTCACCAGCTTGTCCGATAGATCCTTATTCTTGGTGGTGACAGAGCGCTTTGCCGTATCTTTCGCTGCCTTGATGATGACTTCTGCCTGTTTGCGTCGTTCGATCTCAGCTTTAAGATCCGCGAGCAATGGTCCAAGAGCCTCTCTGTCTTTGAGTTCGCGATACTCTTTCACCAGCGTAAGGTGCTCTGGGCTATTCTGGTCGGCGGACAGCTGCTGGGAACGGGTGGCAAGACTGGCCGATAGCGTGGCAAGTTCCTTTTCGGGCACAGTTGCGGGTTGGCCGGGAGCAGCCGTGCCCCGGAGGAGGGAACGAAGCCGCCAGGCGGATTGAGTGGCACAAACTTTGAGGGAGGCCGCCAGCTCGGCATCACCAATTTCATTCGCAACTAAACCGATGAACTGACGGCGCGCTGATACGCTCATCCCCTTGCCAGCTGCTTTCTGAAGCGTGTCGCTATGGGCTTTTTCGGCAGCCTCTTCTTCGGCCTTGGTCGAGCCTTTGACGAAGCTCTCAAAAGTGACACGGCGCGCAACGGCATCTTGTCCCATGGGCTGTTGGCAGAGGACGCATAGCTCATTATGACCGGTCGGCTCCGGGAACGTCCTGGTCGGATAGGCGACCTCATCGGAATATCTGCGGGCGGCCTCCCAGAGTGTGCGCCAAGTTGCCTTGCCCACGTCGGGCAGCGGCGATGCGGCGAACAATGCGTTGGAGGCAAGCGTCGCACTCTCGGCTTTCGTTTCCCATTCGGACTTCAAGGCCGCGCGCGTGGCGAATGTCACTGGAGAGGCAGCCTCGACCAGATTTCTGAGTTTGGAGATGCCGTCGTCGAGCCTGGTCTTTTGGGTCGCAATTTTTGCAGCCGCGCGTTTGGGCTCCTGCGCCAGATCGCTTTCGAGTGTCGCAAGATGGGCTGTTTCGGCGTCTGACAGCTGCGCAAGCAGATCAAGCTGCGCGACGCTGGATTTTGCGGAAAGACTGTGAACGAAAGCGCCGGCAGCGGTGTCGGTCCCGAACTGAGGCGTTTTGATTGCCAGTGGTGTCTTGGCATCGATATCGGCTAGCCTATCGTCCAGCTTAGTCTTCAGTTGATCGCAGGCTGCGGCCAACGCTTCCAGAACTCGCATTGGCTGGGGGATATAGGCAACGGCGTTCGTCTTTTCGACGTGAACGTTGGCGCTCCTAGAGTCGAAAATGCTTATCGACGGCAGATCGGCATGGCTCGGCGCTTCGGGGCTCCAAGCGAACTCATCCTCTGTGGCACCCCGAACGAAAACAATATTCGCTTTCTGCGGCGTGGCGGCTGCATCCTCTACGTCACGCAGAATTTTGTTGTTACGATCGCGGGTCCGGCAAGCGTGCTTCAGGATACGGACATAGCCAGATTTTCCTGAGCCATTATCTCCATAGACGATCGACAGCCCGGTTTGTGCGAACTCGAGTTTTTGATCGAAGGCCAGCGCGTTGACGCCGGTGGTGTTCTCAATTCTGAGTACGCTGATCGGCGCGCCCAGAATGCTTTGCGTTGATACGTCCGCATCTGAAAGCGGTGTATGTGGAAGCGTTGGATCAAGGCAAATTTCGAGAAGTTCGTCGATCGCTTCACCGCCGAGAACGTCGTTTTGAACAAGACGGCGCAACGCATCCCGTTGCCAAGCCGGCCGTGTCGCGGACCAGGCGAGCACCTCGGCGAAAGCAAGGTTCTCGGTGAGAGTCTCTTCGTTGGCAGATTGTGCGTCAACCATCAGCCCTTGCCACCTTTCTTTTCTAAGTCCCAAGCCGGGAGAATGAACGGCTGACCATGGTCGATGGGCACGCGAATGGACGTTTCCCCCCACTCGGCCGGAGCTGCAAGCGCGATGATGAAACGCGATGAGAGGTCGGCATATTCGCCCTCGGGAAGTGGCGTATGCCGTTCGGGCAAACGGCGGAATACATGAGTGTGGTAAACCCATACGTCGTTGCCTCTGAGGAGCACTAGGAGCTGTTTGATCCTGCGACGAATGGCGATTTCTTCGCTTGGCGATACTTTCTCGAGAATGCTGCGGACTGACCACGTCAGGCCGTCGAGAATAGCGATAAGCTCTTGCGTATATTCGGCGGCCTCGTCCGTTAGAGAGATCATGATCTCGCAGGCAAAGTCGTTCGAGCTATTCGCCTGCTTGAACAGCAGACCTTCGTCCATCGTTACATTTGCGAGGTCGTAATCATATCTGGGAATCACGCGCTCTTCGCGTAGCTCGGCTATGGCTGTAGAAAAGACACTCCCGCCGGGCGGCGGCTCTGGCGGGATATCGTCGCAAGGAAATGAAATCTGCTCGCGCCGGACGTTCAGAACTTTCGCAAGCCGATCAAGAACCCCGATTGATACTGGTGCATTTTTATTCTCGATCTCGCGCAGTGTTCGTTCACTTACCAGAACTTCATAGGCCAGCTCTTTTTGGGTCGAAACACGCTCAGCGTTGGTCCTTAGCGTCTTGATCTTACTTCCGTCTGGGATGACTTTCTTCACTGTCGCCTCTGCTGTAATTGCGGATTTTGGGCAGAGTATAACAATCGAATTCACAACGGTCGGCAACAAACCGGCAGCGCACCGGCAATCGGGCGGCAAGTCCGCGAGCGACGTGATGTCCACGAAACTACGCGACGTGGCTTTTTGATCGGGGAGGGCGGCGGTGGGCGACAAACTAGGCGCGGCTCGATCGCCTGGAAGTGTTGGCATCATCGACGGTCCATCGCCATGTCCTCCTGATACTGATGCCATCCGTGCATATCCTGGATCGGCTCGGCCATAATTTCATCGAGGTCGTCGATTTGGCGGTGAAGGCGATCATATTGATCGAGAACAGCGAGATCATCGGTGCCTTGCCGCAGCTTCTCGGCTTGCCGCCGCCAGCTTGGAAAGGGCAATTTCGGATGGCGAGGCTTCCATTTAGGAAGGAGCTTTTGGTTCGCCTCGATCAAAACATGGCTTCCGCGAGCGATTGAGAGCTGGTCCGGATCGAAGGGTTCGAAAGGGAGCCGGTTGGCTTTCAGCTGGCGCTCACGCTCACGATGGCGGCGTAAGATTTCGGCGATCGTGTCAGCTTCCTGTTGAACGCGTCGCAGTGTCACCATGGGATCATCCTTACCGCTGCGACCCTTGGCGATGATGCTGAAGTCGGCCTCGGATCTGTTGGCGAGAGCGATCAGATGGTCGGCCAGCGCATCCCTCATTGCCGGCCGATCAGGTTTGGCGCGCGCGGCGATCCGACCGCAGAAAGCGGCGATGTCCACTTTGCAGGAATATTTCCGAGCAGCCAGGAGCTCGGGAAAGTGCGCGACGATCTGGCCGTCCGCGAGAGGTTCCTCCCAACGAAGGAAGCGCATAGGCTTCAGCAGTCGCGGGGCGTGACCGAGCGTGAGTTTGAGATAAAGGTCGGCGAGAGGCCCGATGACGGGATCGTCTCGCAAGCCCACGTGATAAAGCTGGTTGCGATAGCTATGTAGAATTACAATCGATCTGGCGTCCAGCTCCGAGAGAAAGTCAGCGCGTTTCAGGAGAGCGATTTTCGCATCAAACGCTTGACCACGTCCGGCCGCCTTTTCTTTCAGCGTAAGTGCCGGCTTCGACACCCGGCTATCTTCCTCGATTAATTCCACGCACCGTTGGTGGCACATCAACTCGAATGAGTTGTCGATTAATATGAGAGCAAGTCGACTGCTCAGCGGACCGCCAACCGAAAGCTCGGACGCCGCTCTTTCTAGCTGTTCGGCGAGAGGTAAGATGAACCGCATCAGCTTGGCGCCCCCTGTGTTGGCGGAGCGGCGTTTGCGCGGGCGAAGAACGGTGACATCGATTCGAGCAGGCCTCGGACGCGACCATTCCTGGCCAGCTCAATGGGGGGCGTCTGGCCGTTCAAGTCGAGATCAACGCCATAGTCAGTCATCGAGAGTCGACCTCGATGAGCGTTTGACGTGGGCGTGCTTGGGCAATTCGGCACTGGCAAGTGCCTGTCCGACAGCATCGTTGGCAATGTGGGCAATCTGGCCGAGCCCATTAAGCAAGCCGAGAGCGTGAAGCACGCCCGCATAAATGCCTATGCTGACATTGGTGTTTCCAGCCTCGATTTTTTGCAGTGTCGAGCGTGACGTGAACGCGCGCTCCGCGACCACAGCCATAGGCAGCCGGCGACGCCGTCTGGCATCGTGGATATCGGCGCCGAGCTTACGCAGGGTGCGCCGCACAGCGTCCGGAGGGTAATGAGGCGTAGGCATGTGACCTCTTCGCACTACAGAGTGTCGATATATGTAGCAGGAAGCTTACAATTTACGTAGTCCCTCCTTCGCGCCTAACTTCGAGCGGCCTCCAAACGCGCGAAATCTCCCAGAGCGACAAAGGATGTGGCACAGGGTCCGGCGGGCGAATGAAATTCGCCGTTATCGATGGAAAAGAGGGGACGAAATTGGTATGATGGACTGGCAGCGATCGTAGTAGGTGCGGCGTCCAAGAAATTTGGATCTACCCGTCACTGGCGATAGATGGCGAAATGACGAGCTTGTCCGCTGGCGCAAAAAATCCAATTATATCAAGACCCCACTTTTATGACGGTTATCCTGACGGTATGCCGCCATGTAGATAAATATTTTCGCATTATTTTCAGCGGGTTACCGCACTTGTTGATAATAGAGTGGGAATAAATAGAGCTGAGCTCATGTATCTGTGCCGCCGCATCTCAATTCGATATGGCGGCACAGTTCTATTCAGCACATCAATAATACGAGCTATTGGTTGATTTCCGGCTCAACCAGCCTTCTCAGCTTGTCCAGTGAATCTTGCCAGCCAAGATAGCATGCTTCAGCGGGTATGATGTCAGGGACACCTTCCTGTGCGATGGTGATCTCGGTGCCGACTGATACGGCTTTCAAGTCAATCGTTACTTTCATTTCGCCAGGTAGATTGGGATCATCAAACTTATCGGTATAAACGAGGCGTTCTCCGGGGACGAGTTCGACATAGGTGCCACCGAAGGAATGCGATTCGCCGGTCGTGAAATTCCGAAACGACATTCTATGACCACCGCCGACCTTGGCGGTCATTTCGTGTACCGTGCACAAGAACCCGTACGGGGGAATCCAGCTTGCAATCGCATCCGGTTCCACGAATGCGCGATAGACCTTCTCGGGTTTGGCGGCAATGACACGGTGTAAGCGAATGGTGCTAGGCATGGTTTCCTCCCTGTAGCCTTGCTCAGTTGGTCTGGATGACCGTCTTTCGGTTGAAAAGTAATTCCACATATCGATAGAGATGGTCGATGCTTTCGACGGCGCGCTGTGGGTCGCCGCTCGCTTTGGCGAGAATAAAAGCCCCTTGAATGACGGACTGAGTATGTAGCGCGAGGCTTTCAGCCGTAAAGTCGCGAGGTGCGCCATGTTGCTCCGTGGCCGCTTCTATATAAGTCACCAAAGTCTCGGCGTGTCCTGAAATGCTTTCCCAACATGCTTTTTGAATCGCTGGACTGGTGCCGTAAGTCTCTTGCGCCATTGTGCCGACAAGGCAGGTAAATTCCGGCAGCGAGCCTTGGATCAGTTCCTTACGAAACGCGATATAAGCAAGAACGCGATCCAACGGATTGGCAGGTTCATGATAAGGAGCTGTAGCAAAAAGTGCAGCGGTCGTTTCGGACCAATAATTAGCAGCCGCAACAGCCAAATCTTCCTTGCTGGAAAAGTGGTGAAAGAATGCACCCTTAGAAAGGCCAGCTTCCGTGCAGATATCGTCAACGGTCGTGGCTGCATAACCTTTCGTCCGAATGACAGTCAGCGCCGCATCCAGCAAGTTCAGTTTCGTTGAAGGGTTCTGCTTTCTGGCCATTCTTCATCCTCCTCAGTATTTATATACCGACTAGTTGGTATGTGATCAAGCAAAAGTTTGAGTATGGGAAGCTCCGCTTGGCTTGGGTTTCTTCCTCCGGGTTCTGTGGCGCTCATATATACAGGGCCGCTGGGGGAAGGGTTCGACTTGGGGTGCCTTTGATTGATCGGATAGAATCGGGATGGTTTGTTTGCTTAATGTTTGGTAAAATTGTTTGGTTTTCGCTGTGGAAAGAAAGTTTGGCTATTTTGTTATTTTAGCGTTGA
>NZ_JASAMU010000024.1:0-20268 GCF_029909885.1 Ochrobactrum sp. AN78 | reverse complement strand
ACGGGGCATTGGCATACCCCAGCGCAGCATCGTTAGCTCTGGGTCGTCAGCGTCGACGTTCCGAAGTACTGGGGCGGGATAGTCTGGGTATACATCAAGCTGCGGGTCGACACGGTTCGTCACGTCACCGAACTTCGGGAACAGACGGCGCATGGCCTCATGATTGGTCGTGATGTTATATAGATTGCACATGCGCTCCTCCAAAAAAAGAGAATAGGGCGCAATTTACCGCGGTCCAGCTATGTTGAAATACGGCATATGCCGTATGGCACTCTAAATGGATTTGCCGTCCTCTGAATCTGGATGGCGCAACACGCCTGCGCGTTCATATTTGTGTTTCAGGCGAATTGCTGGCGAGGCCAGTAGAGGAGGGCATAATGAAAATCATTGCGATTTTAGCAATCGGATCAATCATGGCGTCGGGGGCTGCATTCGCAGCTGTTCCACCGTCCTCGGATATCAAGCAAACCGTCAAGCAGGATCAGGCATCTGGGCCGGTATTCGCTGGCGGACCAGGCAGAATGCTTTCCCCATCCCTCCCTCGTGGCGGCAAAGGCATTTACATACGATAAACGTCTAAAGTCTGCCTCGTTTATTCGAGGCAGACTTTCCATGTTAACGCCGTCCAGCCAGCGCATCTTCGCCTTGCTGCTTATGTGCAAGGCAGAACCAAAGCTGGCCGTATTTTGTCTTATATCCGAAACTGCCCCATGCCTTACAATCAGCATCATTACACCAATGCTCGAACAGTTTGCCCGGTTGCGAAACGTGAGCTTTGTCGTTGTTGTATCCGGTCATTTATCACCTCGGCATCTTTGTGACGCCAAACTGGCCTTCACCTTTTGATTTGCAGTGAGTGCAGCGCATGCGCTTATGAAGATCCACGAAATACGTATGCGTTCCGAACTTCCGCAGGATTATCCGATATTCAATCGGTCCTATGTGGCCACAGTGATTGCAATAACCGTGCAGCTCGTACCAAGACGCCATATCCATGATGCGCGTCGATGCAGGCAGGCCTTCAAGATTACGCGGCTTCGGTCTCATTTCTCAAAGTATGTTTCCCACGGCTTGGACTTCTTATCCTTGGGGTCGTAAGGAACGCCGCCATACAGACGAATAAACTCCTGCTGACCTTCTTTTGTCGGGAAGTGGGCAACATCGAAACCGATCAGTCCATGCCTTTTGCTACCCCACAGACGGTACCCGCCGAGTCGTGCGCGATCAGTAAGCATCTGGATAAGATTCGTTCGATGCCATGGCGTGAGATGAATCACGACCTGGTATGGATACGTCATATTCACAACGGTAGGGCTTGCTTCACCCCGCGAACGTGTCATTTCGCAAACACGGTCGGTTTCCAGCCACGCGAAAATCCGAGTGACATTGCGAGACAGGCGTACTCAATTTCTTTGATAAGAAAATCCCGGTCTTTTAGCAGCGCTTCCATGGCAGCGCGCATGTCGCCTTTGTGATAGGCGAGAACCATTTCGATTTCGTCGTCGTAGCTTTCAACAGTCGCAGTCATGGCGTTTTCCTTTAGTCCAATTCTACGCCGCCAATGTTCTCGCTATGTTCCAGTCCGAATTAAGAGTCAAGCCGCAATGCTGACCAATTTTCTGCCGTTACCCCGAGTGTTACCCTAAAGTAAGAATCCAGAAGAAGCAAAATGGCGCGGTGTGCTAACTATTTGATTTTCTCGTAAAATCTGGTGCCGCTTAGCAGACTCGAACTGCTGACCCCATCATTACGAATGATGTGCTCTACCAACTGAGCTAAAGCGGCCCGGAACCATAGTTCCAAATTCCCGAAGGAGTATCGATCTTTATATGACCGATCGGTGCGCTGATAACCAAAAGCATGCAGGAAAGCAAGCTCCAAAACGCATATTCTTCACGTTTGTTCAGGCCAATTGGAAACAAAGCCTCCATTATGCGTTACAGGAGGCTTTGTTATCTTAACGATGGCAATTATACGTTTCGACAGATACGGTTGCGAGCCTGCTCATATTCCTGAGCCAGTCGGCCAACCAGCTGCGCTGCGGGTGCGATTTCCTTAATTGCACCAATCCCTTGTCCGCATCCCCAAATGTCCTTCCATGCTTTGGTGCCTTCCTGGTGGGCTTTGTCGAAGTCCATCTTGGATGGATCAGCCTCCGGCAGGTGATCAGGGTCGAGGCCGGATTTAGCAATGGATGGTTTGAGATAATTGCCCGCTATTCCAGTAAAGTAGTTGGAATAGACGATGTCAGCAGCGTTGGATTCGACGATCATCTGTTTGTAATCGTCAGAAGCGCGAGCTTCTGTTGTCGCAATGAATGGTGAGCCGATATAGGCAAGGTCTGCGCCCATGGCTTGGGCTGCGAGAATTGCCCCACCATTGGCAATCGCGCCAGAAAGGAGCAGGGGGCCATCAAACCATTCGCGAATTTCTTGAACGAGCGCAAAAGGTGAAAGCGCCCCTGCGTGACCACCAGCGCCGGCGGCAACGGCAATGAGACCGTCTGCGCCTTTGCGGATCGCTGAGTTGGCATGACGGTTGTTGATGACGTCGTGCAGTACTATCCCTCCGTATGAATGGATAGCTGCATTGACTTCAGGAACCGCGCCCAGCGAGGAAATGACGATAGGGACTTTGTATTTCACACACAAACCAAGGTCATGTTCCAACCGCTTGTTGGAGCGGTGCACGATCTGGTTAACCGCGAACGGAGCGGCTGGGCGGTCAGGGTTTGCGGCATTGTAGGCAGCGAGATCTTCGGTGATTTCGGCCAACCATTCGTCAAGCTGCGCTTCAGGGCGCGCATTGAGCGCTGGAAATGAGCCGACCACGCCTGCCTTGCATTGCGCCAGCACTAAAGCCGGATTGGAAATGATAAACAGTGGCGCTCCGACCACGGGAATGCGCAGCTTGTTTTTCAAAATATCCGGCAATGCCATTTCATCCTCCAAAAATTGACGTTTCCGTAAACGTAATATGTCTAGCACGGCTTTTGCCAAGGGCAACCTGAAAAATTGGAGAAGGTCCTGCGCAATATTAGTGCTCGCCATAAGGCTGTTTTGCTAAAGGTCAGGGGAAAATCATGCTTAAAGTTAATATTTGGTATCTTTGACAGTTCTCGCGGGTAGCCAAAATGGGTCTAGAACAGGTAAATGCCTTGATTCAGACGTTAATTTCGCTGAGGCTCATTTAACCGGCTGTGCCCGACGGACCCAGCCAACAGACGCAACCAAGGAAGAGCAGCCCTTTGGAAAGTATTGAACGCGCAATCAGAAATGCATTCGCAAAGTCGGACGCGCATAATCCGGCCACTCGTCAGCGCATTTATGAAGCGGCTTGGGGTGCGCACGAGCGCGCGTTGACGGCAAATGCTGCCCTTAGCGAAGATCAGAAGCAGCAGCGACGTCAGAAGATCAAAGATGCCATTTCAGAGATCGAGGCTGAGTTTAAATCCGGTTCTGTAGCAAATGCCAAGCGAGAGCCGTCACTGGGTGCACCGGATTCGTCCGACCCTGTTTTGGGCGAGGATGCTTACGAAGCTGGTCCTGCGCTTGATAACGCAGATATCCGCTCGACTTCGAAAAAGAAAAAGCGTGGATCAGCCGATTTAGGTTACGAAGCGGGCGTCTCTCGCAAAGATCGCAAGAAAAAGCGCCGCTCACCACTTATCAGTGTCGGCATCCCGGTAATGGTCATCGTTATTCTGGGGTTGATTGGCTTCTCGCTTTACAACAGCTTTGCGGATTTCACGCGCGGTAATGGTTCCAGCCCGCTTTTGACCGATAATCGCATGGCGCCGATCAAGGAAGGTGAAGATCCGGAAGGACGCACATGGATCAATATTTTCACGCCTACCGAAGCAACGCGCATGTCAGTGCAGGGTAGTGCAACGGCCGAAATCATGCGCGAAGGCACCAACAGCTTCGCACGGGTTCTGTCGAAGGGCCCTAATGACAGTGTCACATTTGACGTGGGCGAAGGTGTGCTGAACCAGCTTATAGGCAAAAAGGCGACCTTTGACATTGTTGCCCGCAGTGACGATGGCAAGCCAACGCAGATGTCGGTCAATTGTGATTTCGCAGGTCTTGGTGATTGCGGACGCAGACGTTATGACGTGCGTGATTCCGTGAGTGATTTCCTGTTTGATCAGGATTTTCAGGCAGGTCAGTCCGCCGGTCGTGCAGGCAAGATTACGATCAATTCTGATCTCAGTGGTGCAGGCAAGCCTGTCGATATTTTTGCAATTCGCGTCACCACGGCTGCTGAGTAAAAGCATACTCAGCTCAGCAGTTTCTCCAATGTTTCAAGTCGATCCGCTTCGCGGGGCGGCTTGTCCCAGCGAAGACGTGAAAAGCGCGGAAAGCGCATGGCAACGCCCGACTTGTGTCGGGTAGAACGGTTCAGTCCTTCAAAAGCAACTTCAACCACTAGTCCATGATCTGGTTCCGCGCGGACTGAGCGAACGGGACCAAAACGCTCAATCGTGTTTTCGCGAACAAACTTGTCGAGAAGCTTTAACTCCTCATCAGTAAAGCCAAAATAGGCTTTTCCTACTGGCACCAGAACAGGCTCGTCTTCGGGGCCGGTCCACACGGCGAATGTGAAGTCGGAATAATAGCTCGATCGTTTGCCATGCCCACGTTGGGCATAAACAATCACAGCGTCCACGGTGAATGGATCGCGTTTCCATTTGAACCACGGCCCTTTGGGACGTCCCGGAACATAGGCACTGTCATAGCGCTTCAGCATCACGCCCTCAATCACGGGGTGAGGCGGGTTCAGGCGCAGGTTTGCCAGTTCGCTGAAGTTTTTGAACGGCAATACGGGCGATAGATCGAACCTATGCTTGTCGAGCTTTTCAATGAAGCGCGTAAGTCGCGCGCGCCGTTCAGAGAAAGGCAATGGACGCAGGTCTTCCCCTGTTTGCTGCGTGCCCTCCTGCAAAAGATCATAGACGCGTATGAACGCGGGATACTCCTTTAATTGCTTTGCTGAGACGGTCTTGCGGTTTAGTCTCTGCTGCAAATCGGAAAACGTTGCAGTTTCAATGCCAGTTTCGCCGTGATGCCCTACGAGCAACTCGCCATCAATCGAGCCTTCAAAATCCATGGCTTCGAGTATATCTGGAAAAGCACCTGAAATGTCGTCACCAGTGCGCGAATAAAGCCGTCGAACACCATTTTCCGATACCGCCTGAACGCGAATGCCATCCCATTTCCACTCGGCACTATAGTCAGATGGATCGAGCGTTGGAATTTCAGATTCATCAATGGCAGTCGCGAGCATGACTGGCCGGAAGGGCGCATCGGTAGTGGCTACGGGTTTTGAACCATGACCTTCAAGCCATGCGAACAGCGCTGAAAATGGTGGTGCCTGTCCGTGCCAGAGTTCTTCAATTTCGACGACCTCCACGCCGCCAAAATCCGCCAGCGCCTGTTTGGCAAGACGAGCAGAAACACCGATACGCAACCCACCTGTGACAAGCTTAAGCAGCGCGTATCGTTCTGAAATGCCTAGCAGATCGAGCCAGCCTGCCACAAGCAGCGGCCCCTCGCGGCGCGAGGCGTTTCGCAATTCATGCACGACCACACTGAGCGGCAAATTGGCACCCACTGGCGTTTCATTCGGACCGGGCCAGATCAGTGAAATAGTTTCGGCAAGATCGCCAACATAATCATAGGAATAGGCGAAAAGCGTGGGATCGCTGCGCTCGGCTATCAATGCGCGCAGCATCGCGGGTTTGACACTCTGCAGTTCCAGATCGCGCGTGATGGCTGCGAGTGCCAAGCCACGGTCAGGATCGGGCGTGGTACGAAAATAATCGACCAGCAGCCGCAATTTGCCGTTGCGCTGTGGTGTGAGGACAAGCCGATCAAGGAGTTCAGCGAATGCGCGCATCAATCGCCCTCGTCTTCATAGCCGACCAGATTTAGGGGGCGTGCGGGGATGCTTTGTAATTCACACCAGCGAACGAGGGCTTCTTCGCGCCCATGTGTGACCCAGACTTCTGCAGGCTTTATCTCGCTGATGGTTGCCGTCAGCTCGTTCCAATCACAATGATCAGAAATAATGAGCGGCAATTCTACGCCGCGTTGCTTTGCGCGCTGGCGGATACGCATCCAGCCCGATGCGAAGGCAGGCAACGGACCGGGAAAACGCCGCGCCCAGCGGTCAGAAAAAGCAGATGGCGGGCCGACCACGATTTTTCCTGCAAAGTCGGGCGAGGCTTCGCCTCGTTCAAGCGTTGCAGGTTCCAGCTGACCAAGCTCAATGCCTTGCGATTGATAATAATCGCAGAGCTTTTGCAGGCCGCCGTGAATATAAATCGGCTCATCATAGCCTGCATTGCGGATAAGCTTGATCACCCGCTGTGCTTTGCCGAGCGAATATGCGCCGACAAGATGTGCGCGCTCGGGAAACTGAACGAGTGACTTCAGCAAAGTTGCGATTTCGTGTGAAGCTTCGGGATGACGAAAAACGGGAAGGGCAAAGGTTGCCTCCGTGATGAAAACATCGCAGACAATTGGTTCAAACGGCGCACAGGTTGGATCAGCGGCGCGTTTATAATCGCCTGATGCGACGATCCGTGTACCATCTTTCTCGACTGCAATTTGCGCAGAGCCAAGCACATGGCCAGCACCGTGGAAGCTCACCCGAACACCATTGATGGTCAGTGTTTCACCAAGTAGAGCGGGTTGTGCGCTGTCTGCAAAATCGACGCCATAACGGATCGCCATGATGTCGAGTGTTTCTTGCGTCGCAAGTACATGAGTATGTCCGGCGCGCGCATGATCAGAATGCCCGTGCGTGATCAGCGCGCGGTCTACCGGACGCACCGGATCGATATAAAAATCGCCGGGTGGGCAATAAAGGCCTTTTGGTGTGGAACGCAAGAGCTCGTCAAAACGCATGATTGATTAGATAGGTCAGTCACTTCGCCCTGGAAAGAGCAGAGAAACCGGACTGCTGACAAAAAGAGAACAAAAGTGAACAAACATCTTGGCGGAAAGCGTTGCGAGCATTAGATTGGGGGAGTGACGCTGAACCTGACCCCGACTTCTGAGACTGCAGCTTTCCATCTGCCAGACCGTTTTGTGAAATGGTTTGCGGAAAAGGGCTGGTCGCCGCGCGCCCATCAGTTGGAGCTGCTTTCGCGTGCAGAACAAGGGCAATCCACGTTGCTGATCGCCCCTACTGGCGCAGGTAAAACGCTGGCTGGTTTTCTGCCCGCATTGGTTGATCTGGAGCGGAGTGGCGGCAAAAAGCCGGGTATGGCGAAGCGTGGTGTTCACACGCTTTATATTTCGCCGCTCAAGGCACTTGCTGTCGATATTCATCGCAATCTGACAGTGCCGGTTGAGGAAATGGGTCTCGACATCACCATCGAGACGCGGACAGGCGACACGCCTGCACATAAGCGCCAGCGACAAAAGCTGGTACCGCCTGACATTTTACTCACCACGCCGGAACAGCTTGCACTCTTGATCGCATCCAAAGGGGCCGAGCAGTTTTTCAAAGGTCTGCGCTATGTGGTGCTCGATGAGCTGCATTCACTAGTCATTTCCAAGCGCGGTCATTTACTGGCACTGGGCCTTGCGCGCCTGCGCCGTCTGCAACCGCAGCTGCAGACCATTGGTCTTTCGGCAACGGTGGCCCAGCCGGACGAATTGCGCCGCTGGTTGGTGGAGCAAGATGGAACAGAGCCAAAATCCGGTCTTGTGACTGTGCATGGCGGTGCCAAGCCTGAAATCACCATTCTTGATTCCGAAGAGCGTGTCCCCTGGGCGGGGCATTCTTCGCGCTATGCCATTCCGGATATCTACGAGGCCGTTCGCGCACACCGAACGACATTGCTCTTCGTCAATACGCGCAGTCAGGCTGAAATGCTGTTTCAGGAACTCTGGCGCGTCAACGAGGATACGTTGCCGATTGCGCTTCATCATGGATCTCTCGATGCCAGCCAGCGCCGCAAAGTGGAACAGGCCATGGCAGCCAACACCTTACGAGCTGTGGTTGCCACCTCGACGCTTGATCTTGGTATCGACTGGGGCGATGTCGATCTGGTCATTCATGTTGGTGCGCCAAAGGGGGCAAGCCGCCTTGCGCAGCGTATCGGTCGCGCCAACCACCGTATGGATGAGCCAAGTCGCGCCATTCTGGTGCCTGCCAATCGTTTCGAAGTGATGGAATGCCGTGCAGCGCTCGACGCCAACTATCTCGGCGCGCAGGATACGCCGCCGCTGATCGATGGTGCGCTTGATGTGTTGGCGCAACATGTGTTGGGCATGGCCTGCGCCGAGCCGTTCAACGCCGATCAGCTTTATAGAGAGATTCAGAGCTCGGCCCCATATTCGAACCTTTCGCGAGAAATTTTTGATCGTATTCTCGATTTTGTGGCCACCGGAGGTTATGCGCTCAAAACCTACGAGCGCTTCGCCAAAATCCGCAAGACTGTTGATGACACATGGAGGGTTTCCAATCCGCGCATTGCGCAGCAATATCGTCTGAACATTGGCACGATTGTTGAAGCACCGGAACTGAATGTGCGCCTCACACGTGGTGGCAAGGGTGCCAATGCCCGTGCTGTTGGAAGAGGCGGTCGCGTTCTGGGGCGGATTGAGGAATATTTTCTCGAAACGCTGACACCGGGCGACACATTTCTGTTTGCAGGCAAGGTGCTGCGATTTGAGGGCATTCGTGAGAATGAATGCATGGCTTCTAATGCCGCAGGACAGGATGCGAAAATCCCGGTTTATGCAGGCGGGAAATTCCCGCTTTCCACCTACCTCGCTTCGCAGGTACGCGCGATGCTGGCGGATCGTTCGCGCTGGCAGTTCCTGCCGGAACAGGTACGGGAGTGGCTGGAACTGCAGCAATTCAAATCTGTTCTGCCACGCACAGATGAGTTGCTTATTGAGACTTTTCCAAAAGGCGGGCGCTTTTACATGGTGGCCTATCCTTTCGAGGGACGGCTCGCACATCAAACGCTCGGCATGTTGTTGACGCGTCGTCTGGAGCGCATGGGCGCCCATCCTTTAGGGTTTGTTGCTACCGATTACTCGCTGGGGCTGTGGGGCCTCAAAGACATGGGAGCAATGATCAGCGCTGGCAAACTCAATCTTACACGCCTGTTTGACGAGGATATGCTGGGTGACGACCTCGAAGCATGGCTTGATGAAAGCTATCTTCTGAAGCGCACCTTTCGCAATTGTGCCGTGATTTCGGGGCTTATCGAACGACGACATCCGGGACAGGAGAAAACAGGCCGTCAGGTGACGGTCTCGACCGACCTGATCTATGATGTGTTGAGAACCCACGAACCGGACCATATTTTGCTACAGGCAACCCGCGCCGATGCTGCGACCGGGCTTCTGGATATCAAGCGTCTTGGTGACATGCTGGCGCGAGTGAAGGGGCATCTTCTGCACAAGCCGCTTGATCGCATTTCGCCGCTGGCGCTGCCCGTCATGCTTGAAATCGGACGGGAACGTGTTGCAGGTGAGGGCGATGAGTTGCTGCTTGAAGAAGCGGCGGATGACTTGATCAGAGAAGCGGTAGGATGAACACAGCAGTCTGGGGAAATGGTGAAGCTTATAGTCTGGCGCATGCGGAAGTGCGCGGGGTTGCGACCATTTATGATCCCTGCGGTGCGCTCTTTCTGCCGGATCTGCACATGCTGGTGGTCTCTGATCTGCACCTCGAAAAAGGCTCGTCCTTTGCCCGACGCGGACAGCTCATTCCGCCTTATGATACAGCAGCAACACTCGACATGCTGGCAGCGGTCTTAGCACGCTATCAACCCCGCACGGTAATCAGCCTCGGCGACAGCTTTCATGATGCGAAGGCCAGTGAACGACTGCCATCGCTTTATGCTATCCGGCTCAAATCACTGATGGAACATCGCGAGTGGTTCTGGATCACTGGCAACCATGACCCCGACCGTCCGGCGGACCTGCCCGGTGATTGCGTTGAAGAACTTGCTGTTGGGCCGCTTACTTTCCGACATGAGCCATCGCGGACACTGGCGCAAGGCGAGGTGGCTGGTCATCTTCATCCCGCAGCACGGATTGTTCGGCGCGGACGCTCGGTGCGACGTCCGTGTTTTGCAAGCGATGGCGAGCGGCTTATTATGCCCGCATTCGGTGCTTATACAGGCGCGCTCAACGTGCTCGACCGAGCGTTTCGCGGGTTGTTTGTCGATGCAAGCTTACGCGCCTATATGCTAGGGCAGGGCAAGGTTTACCCGATTGCACACGGCGCGCTGGTGGGTGGCTAGAGCGCCGTGCGCCCTCCTGGGCGCGCAAAGGTCGCTCTAACACTCTATATTTACGGCATAATTTTACCTTAAACTGATTCAAGTTTAAGGAATTATGCCGTAGTGGCCTGATTCCGACATTTGCATCCCTGGGATACAGGTGTCGGACAAATGTCGGAATCATAAAGACCACTAGCAAGTTTATGAATCTAGTGGATTTTCCGAGTTTGACGTTTGAAACAGTGTGTGTCAGTCGGGGTTCAAACGTCAAATTCAATCCACTAATCTTTCTTGAACAAAATACGACCAGCCCAGCCGGTGAAAACAGCCAGGAACACCGCGAACAAACCATAGTAGAAGCTGTATTTGTGCGCGGCATCATAGATGCTTTGCTCGACGCCGGCCTTCACGATTTCAAGGCTGGCATTGGCTTCGCGCAGGAAAACTCCGTTGCGGAACAAAAGCGCGCGTGCCCGATGGCGTCCGACTGGCACATTTGCTGACAGGTTCAGTGTTGCTCGGAACAATGTGCGCGAAATAAATTCCACACCGCCAATGCGCTGGCTATAAAGCCCTTGCCGCAGTTTCATCTCACGCAATTCATCGCCGAACTTCGGAATATTGCCCGACAGGCTCGCAGGGTCTTCCGGCCTCAGATAAAAATTGCGGACACCAACTGAAAGCTGGCGGTAGATTTTGTCATCCGCAATATCCTGCAAGTTGCGTGTCGAAGCCAAGGAGTAGGAAAGCGGGACACCAAGGAAGGTTTCAGAATCTGCATTTACCCAGACACCCAGATAGCGTTGTTTTTTGCGTACGACCAGATCGCGCGCTGGTCCTTGCAGAACGACGATAATGTCGTAGCGTCCCTGCCGTTGGATCATCGGATCGGCATTATCAAGCGCACCAAAGATCGTGAGATCCGTACCGCCAAAATTAGAGGTAATGGCGATCGTTTCGGTTGAAAGGCCAATCTCGATGGTTTCTTCAGCCGGGTTTTGGAGTTGCGGCACACCATTGCCATCACCGATGGAGTTGATCTGCGCTGATACTGGCGTTGCTGCAAAGCCGAGTAGCAAAGCGGATATGAGGCTGAGTTTCCTCATGTCATATATCCGCAATGGTGATCGAGAATAGATTATCTGGCCGCACAAAAAGGCCGAATGCAAGACGCAGGCCTACAGCGAGAACCAACAAGGCCAGCAATAGGCGCAGCTGTTCGCCACGCAGTTTCTGGCCCGCGCGCGCGCCATATTGCGCACCAATCACGCCGCCGAGCATCAGGAGAAACGCCAACACAATGTCGATGGACTGGTTGGTTGTCGCCTGCATCACGGTGGTGAATGCTGTGACAAAGGTGATCTGAAACAGCGATGTGCCAACCACAACATTGGTGGGGACATGCAGCAGATAGATCAGCGCAGGCACCATGATGAAGCCGCCGCCCACACCCATCACCGATGACAAAAGGCCGATAAAAAAGCCGATGCCGAGCACAGGAATGATGCTGACATAAATGGTTGATGCACGAAACCGCATCTTGAACGGCAGCTTATGTATCCACGTGTGCTGACCCGGACGGCGGATTGCGCCTGCCTGTCCTTTTTTTACACGGCGAAGCGCACGCACGCTTTCAACCAGCATCAGTCCGCCAACCGTGCCGAGGAAGAAGACGTAAAGGATCGAAACGATCAGATCGAGCTGTCCTAAGTCTCGCAACCACGAGAACACGAAAATACCGAGTAGTGACCCGACTATACCACCCGCGACCAGAAAAAGGCCGAGCTTGATGTCGAGCGTTCGCCGCTTGAAATGCGCAAGCGCTCCAGACACCGATGAAGCAATGACCTGATTGGCGCCTGTGGCCACGGCAATTGCCGGTGGAATGTTATAAAAGATCAGCAAAGGTGTGATCAGAAATCCACCGCCAACACCGAACAATCCTGAAAGAAAACCAACGGCAGCGCCCATGCCGAGCAGAACCAGCATGTTGACCGATAATTCCGCAATGGGAAGGTAAATACCCAATTCCGAACCCGGTTTTTACAACGCACAACACGCAGCCCGTTGCGGTCGCGCCATGCCGCAAGGTCTGTCTTGAAGCCCCAGAGCAGATTTCGATCTCACTGAATCGATCGACGCTCTAATCGCTTGTTTTAACGCGCATCTTAGTCGTGAAAATTGTTTCTGCACGTTTAAGGATGCGTTCTAAAGGTCTTGCTCTCTCAAACAGGGGAAGTCAAACCCGGATTGAGAATAGAGTTACTTTGAACGATAATGAGAAAAGAAAATGGCACATTGTTGTTTGTGAACAACATTATGCCCCTCCGTGCTCCATAAAAACGTCATATTCTGACGGCGCGACTTGGAGTGCGTACCTTGTCCGGAAGGCCGTTTTCCCTTTTCGGGATGTGCTGATTATTCGTATGAGCCTTGCCGGTTGCTCAGTACAATATTGATGTGTTCTTTCGGGGTAATAATTGAATGCGTCGAAGACGGATAGAATTGCGCTTTGATTGCAATTGGGTCCGATATTTTATTATCGATGAGGCTGCCGTTCTTTATCACATAAAGATATGGATTGGTAATGCTTGCACTATAGGCTCCTGCAAACTTACTCCCAGATGTGATGCCGAACGAGGTCGCTGCATCAGAATAATAATGCCCATTCGTGACGGTCCAGTCTTCTGTCGGAACGGAGCGCGCCATCGAGGTTTTTTTGCCGTCCGGCGTTGAGAAATTGAGATTGAACGAAAGCGCCATATAGATATTTTTTAGTTCTGAATTTCCGGAAAGAACTTTGAACAGCGACTTATATGGGTGGATTTCTTCAGCCGGAATGAGACGGCCGTCCAATGACGATATCTCGAAATCAATCGCATCCCCTTGGAAGCCTTTGACATCCTTGTCCAGTGCAAGGGGTATTTTAGCAATTATGCCATTTTCCATCTCGTTATTTACATGCAAAAGCATCACATGGCCCCCTTGTTCTAATGATTAAATAATGAGTGGCGGCAATTGGATTCAAGCTGTTACTTCTGGCAGAAAGTAAATCCGTTGATGGACCGTTTTGCAGCGGTTAGCGACGTTGACACTGTGGAAAATCTTTGTAATTCGCAAAGGTTCAGCGAGGCGGGAGGGATGTGCCATGATGAAATACGGTATTCTGGCTCTTACGGCATTGATCCCGTTACCAGCGATGGCGAATTGTATTCCGCCTTGGCAGACGCAATTTGCGTGTAATATTCCTGAGCGTAATGCGCGCGCAGAGTTTTGTCGCATCGCCGACCCAAAGGCCCATCCGGATAAAAAAGAAGCCTATTATAATTATGTGATCGGAACCAAGCCGTCGGAACTCTATTTCGAAACCAATTCCACGTGGTTTTCGACAAAAGACACGAATATCGATCATCCAACCGATATGACGATGGCAATGGGCTATGCGCGCGGCGACTATGTCTATGCGTTTGTTGTGACTGAAGACAAGCGTGAATCGGACGGCATCAGAGATGCCGAAGTGCGCGTTTATTCATCGACGGATAAATTCACCAACGACACCAAAGACAACGAGACCGCAAAATTATACTGCGATCCCGCGTCGATTATCGCCGATCAAGACAGCATCAGACCTTGATCTGACGTTTACTTGTTCTTCTCGAGCAGGAGTTGCACGAGCTGCTGATTGACCTCGCCAGTTGGCTCTTGCCCATGGGCCTTCTGAATTTCAGCAATGGCATTGCGGGTCTTATTGCCCATCAGCCCGTCTGCTGTCCCTACATCATAGCCATTCTTCTGGAGGATGAGCTGGATGTTTCGAACGGCTTTCTTCATATCGACCGAGGCAGTTGTGACGGGCTTCTCATCGGACCAGCCCTCGGGCATATCGACTGAATTGGCTTCCTGATTAAGCGGCTTAGCCTTCCAGAGTTCAACGCTGCCCTTCGCACGTTCAAGCTGCTGGGGCTTCATTGCTTCGCCGATCTGGTCGCGCTTGTCGGCTGCATCCTTGTCGCCAGCTTTGGCCGCAAGCGCAAACCATTTAAAGCTCTCTTCGAGATTAACCTGCATTCCTAGACCCTTGGCGGCCAGAATGCCGAGATTATACTGGCTATCCTTGACGCCAAGTTCTGCAGCTTCGGTAAACCAGCGCACGGCAGATGCATTGTCGGGTGTACCATTGGCGCCTGATGCAAAAAGCACAGCGAGATTATGCATAGCGCTGGCATTACCCTGCTTGGCTGCCTGCTGATACCAGTCGACTGCTTTGGTAAGGTCACGGGGCATGCCGAGCCCCTTCTCATTGAAATTGCCCATGCGATAGAGCGCTGGCGCAAAGCCTTTTTGGGCCGACTGTTCATACCACTTTGCAGCTTCGGCCAGGTCTTCCTCAACGCCACGGCCTTCCATATAGCGATTGCCGATTTCAAAAAGCGCACGAGAGTCACCGGTCATTGCTGCTTCACGCAATGCTGCGGGGCCAGCTTCAACAGGCACTTCGGTTACAGTAACTTCCGGTTCTTCAGCCGGTGTCGTATCGGCGATTGCCGGTTCTTGAGGTGCCGGAGCTGGCATTGGTGCATTCAGATTGCTTTCCTGCTGCGGCTTGGCAATCTCTGTCTCAGGCACAACCACTTCTGGCATTGGCTGCGCTTTAGGTGCAGGCAAAGCTTCATTTGCGGGAGCGATGGAAGCAGTAGTTTCTTTGTCGATTGCGGGGGCTTCTGTCTTTGCGGAAAGCTCTGCCTGTTGATTGGCTTCGAGGAAGGCTGAACCTGCCTGCAAGCCAGCAATTGCCAGCATCACAGCACCAATCGCCAGCAGAATAGGTTTGCGCTGACGATTGAAAAGATCGCTGATCGATCCTTTCTTCTTCTGCGAAGCTTTTTCAGACTGCTGTTCGAGCCTGGTCGATTCCTCTGCTGCCTGCTGCGCAGTACGACGTGCTACGCTGATCAGGTCGGCTTTGCCACCTGTTTCAGCTTTCGTACCTTCTTGCTGACTGCGTTCTTCGCGCACACGCTTCATGATCGTGTTGAGGTCAAGCACGCTGTCATTGTCGGGCTGAACTGAATCCAGAGACGCACTCAGTTCTGGTTCCTGCCGCGTCTTCGGTGTCAGCTTTGCGAGTTTCTCATCTGCGTTTGGCGCATCGACAATCGGCTTCGAATGATTCTCGGAGGCCTGATTTGCCAAGGTTTTGGGAGCAAGGTTCGAAAACGCTTGCGGTGCGGCAGAGTAAGGGTTTGCGACCGGCTTGGCTTGTGGGTTTATCTGCGGGAGATGTGGTTGCGCATCGATCTGCTGTTCAAGGCTTGCAAGTCGATCAACGACTTTAACGAGTGTCTCGTGGACAGCCTCAAATGTCTTGCCGTTCCGCTCATCAGCATTGCGGGCAAGCGCCTCAAGCGATTTCATATCGTTGGCGAGCTGTAGTGCAATCGCAGTGTCATGTTGCGAGCCATGCTTCAATACATGGGCAACAGCAGTTTCAGCGGCTTCGCGAGCTGCGTCCAGAACCGTTTCGCGATTGTCTGAAATCGAACGCTCGATTGCATCAAGGCGTGGCTTGATTTCTGCAAATTCGGCTGACGGCTTGGCCAGTTGACGCGCGAGATTTGCGATCTGGCTTTCGAGGCCGCGAATAGCTTCGCTTTCTGCAAGCGCGATTTCTTCCGCCTGAGGCGTTTGCAACAAGCTAAGCGATATCTGTTGCGAAATATCGTCCAGACGACCTTCAAGCGTATAGAGCATGCCACCTTCGGCGTAATGGCTTGCATATTGCGCATCGAGGCGCTTGGTCAGTTCCTTGAACCGATTGTCGACCTTTTCCAGAAGTACTGGATTTGGCTCAAGAGCCCATTTTTCGGCAGAAGCGAGCTTTTGGTCAATTGCTTCCAAACGTGCATCGACATTGTGGTAATCGGAGTGGCTCAGGTTTTCCATAACCTTGCCAACCTGATGGGCAAGGAGATTGATTTGCTGTGCCAGCTGATCGATTGCCTGTTCAGGCAAACGCGATCCTTCGCTTAAGGCATCAATGCGCTGCGAAAGTTCACCGAGGCGGCGAAAGAGCGTGTCGGCATTTTGTTCGGCAACAGAGCTGTCGAGTTGCTGCGTTAGTTCATTAAGGCGACGTTCGATGCGTTGCAGACGAGGTGCTTCTTCGTGATCCGAGTTCTGATGGCGGTTGGTTGCGATTACGGCACGGCTGATTGCATCCAGACGGCTATCAATCTGGCGCAATACGCCGTCGTCAGAAAACGAGGTGCCCGGCGCTTGGCGCTGTTCCGCAAAACGTGGTGCAAAAGCCGGGGCTGGTCGCGTGTTATGCTGTTCGGCCTTATTCTGCTCATCGCTCAGGCGGCGCAGATGCTCAGCAATTTCTGCGAGACCTTCAATACGCCTATCGGTTTGCTGTGGTTCAATAGCGCGGGGACGAGGTGCAGCACTGCCAAGCTGACCTAAGCGCTTTTCCAATTCTGCCAATGTGTTGTGCAGCTCGTTCATAGCGCTCGACTTCGGTGCCGCAGGCGTATGGCGCTCACGCAGGGCGTTGAGTTCATCTATGATAGAGCGTGAACCGGATGCCTGATGAGTGTTTGCCATGTGAAATTCACTTTTCCAAAAATAGAAGCTAGCCGAAAGCCGAATTCACGAACGAGTCGAAGCCATGATTGCTGAGGCTATATTCTTACAATCGTGGTAAATAAGTCGTTAAAATCTATTGCTGATTGCATAAAAACGGCCTCCTTTGGGGAGGCCGTTTTGGTGTTAAGTTTTGGAAAAGCCGGTATTATTCGGTTGCGAGCACTACACGTGGACGCAAAGTTAGGGCAAGGGCCAGGAAGACCAGGCAGGCAATCGTAACGAATACCGGCAGGCCGTGGGTCAAATATTGCTGAGCGATGCCGGCAAAGAGTGGTCCGATCAATGCGCCGACACCCCACATGAGGCCCATACTGGCATAAATGCCGACAAGTTGCGCGCCTTTGAACTGGCTCCCCACGACACTCAACATTATGGTATAAATACCGACGAAAGCACCACCCCACACAAACAGCAGCGTATAGGTGAGCCATGGCATAGTAAGAGCCCATGGCCAGACGGCTGCGCCTGCGGCTGAAAGGGCTGCGAGAATGATGAGCAGGCTCTGACGGCTCATTCGATCACCCAGAAAACCAATAGGAATTTGGAGGACGATTGCACCGAACATCATGACGGACATGAGCTGCGTTGCCTGATTTTCGTTCCAGCCGAGATCGACGGCATAGAGCGGCAGAAACGATAGGCCAGCCGATTCAATGGCAGCATTCAACACTGTTGCGGCGAGTGCGACGGGCGCAAGTGCCAAATAGTGCAGCGGGCTTCCATGTGGTTTGTCGGTAATCGGCGGCGCGCTGACTTTGGGGCTTGCAATCAAAAATGCTGCTACAATCGCAAGTGCAGAGCCGATCAGATAGGGCAGGAACCCACTTGATCCCACCAATGAAAGGATTAAAGGCCCAAGCGCAAACCCAAGTGACAGGGCAGCTGTGTAAATGCCCATCGTCTTGGAGCGATTCTCGTCCGTACTCAGCGAATTGAGCCAGGTTTCTGAAACGACGAATAATGTTTCTGATGCTGCTCCCAGCAATATGCGCAGTGGGAACCAAAGCCAAATCAGTGGTATTGCGGGAAACAGGCCGAGAAGCAGCGCCGCAGCGGCGAGGGCTACGATAACCAACAAGCGCATGCCGAGCAATGCACTAAGGCGCGGAAGCAAAAAGGCCATGCAAAGTACGCCGACCGCATGCATTGCGGCGTTGGCACCGATAATGGCTTCGCTGAACCCCATTTCATCCAGGTCGAGTGCAATGAGCGCGGCACTAAGACTATATGTCAGGCCGAATATCATTGCAGTACTTGTGACCGCAGTGCGGGAGAATACGACATTGGAAGGGGTTTGTTCAGTAGTCACAGCGATGATCCGAAGAGCTTGATATTAGAAATACTTAGATATCAAGCGGGACGAGCAATCAACTGGTTATGACAATTCTTTTCTGGTTGTACTTGAAGTGTTAAACCAGTTTTCGAGACGTTTAGTCATCGTGACGAAACAAAGAGGAATGCCGAATGAATCCGCCCGCCTATTCGACTTTCGCGCGTACGCCGTCTGTTGAGGAGTATTTGCATCTTCGCGCGGTGGCCGGATTAAGTCCGTTTTCGAAAGAGGCGGCAATACAAGGACTTACGGGCACTGCTTTTGCTGTTGTGGTTGTGCACGAGGATAAAGCGATCGGAATGGGGCGGTTGATTGGAGACGGAGGCTGCTTTTTTCAGGTGGTAGATATTGCAGTCGATCCACAACATCAGGGGCGAGGTCTTGGTAAGGCGATTATGGACGCCATTATGCAACATGTGAATGCGGAGCTTCCTGATTCAGCCTATGTGAGCCTGATCGCCGATGTGCCAGCTAACAAGCTTTATGAAAAATTCGGCTTTCAGGAAACTGCACCAAGATCGCTTGGGATGGCATATCGGGTAAAGAAAACGGCTTAGATGCTGCCGATGGTCTATAAATTACAGCCTTTCTGTTAGTGCAAACTTTCTAAATTATCTGTAACTTTCAGTAGCATGTTGCTGATGTTACGTTGGATTTGCGTTCCGACTTCTGGGCAGGGGCATCGGTTCGCAGTCGCTCCAGCAGCCCTCGCTGCGGAGCGACTTTTGTTAGTGGTTGCTGCACTAACCATTTGCAACTGCAACAAACTGTCATTTTTGTTTTTCACGATCGTATTTATTTATGGGGTGCACCCTGTTTGCAGGAAGGCACCCGTATCGCGCACCCCAAGCCCCCCGCCCAAATGCGCGATGCGGGCCTTTGTATTTGATGAGGCTGCTATCTCTTCAGTTGCTTGCAAGTCTAGCTTTAATCATACAGAAATAGTATGATTATGTACTTGCTCGTTTGATTTGCTTTATTCAAACAATACTGTTATCAAGCCGCCTCTTGGGAGGATTAAACCGCCTGCGCGCGCTCAGTCGCTGCCGGGCGGTTTTCCATTTCAGGTCGCTTCGAAAACTGTTTCGCACTTTTCAAGCTGCGCATTTAAGATGCGTGTCGTAGCCAAGTTCTTGGGCTCGCATATCAGCTATGCATATTTGCATCTTGTAATCAGCATGGCTGCTGCCTATTTTCGGGATGTTCAGTTTCACTCCTCCTCCCAGAAACTGAACTCGAAGCGCGGCACTCCTCCTCCCAGTCGCGCTTTCCAGATCAGCTCGCTTCGCACTCCTCCTCCCAGCGAAGCGGGCTTTCTTGTCTTCAGCCCCGAATTTGGTTTTTATAATTTCACCACAGCTGATGATCTGTTTTCACGCGCGCTTCTCCAGCATTTTTCAATTTGGCACAGCACTTATTATGCAGTCGCCGCTTGTTTAATCGTTATTGAATTCAGCTCGAAAGTTGAAACCGTAGCTCGCTGATTGTCGGGCTTTAAGCAAAGTGATCCCCACAATTTCCTGTAAATGCTGCGTTGGTTTCTCTTATTCGCTCTATCATCCATTGATTTTGTTATATTTTTCCGGGTTCCTCCAAATAGGTGCGGGGGGGGTGCGGATAAAAACTTGGACTGGTTTTACGTCACAATGCCAAGACAGTTTCGATATTCGATTGGGCTGCGTGCGCCAAGTGATATCTTAATCCGCCTCTCGTTGTACCACCGAATGTAGCCATCAACTTCATTGATAAACTGCTCGAGTGTGGTGTTCTTCCAATCGCTGGGATAAAAGAACTCTGTTTTCAGCCTTCCGAAGAAGCCTTCGCATGCAGCGTTATCTGGAGAACACGCCTTGCGGGACATTGAGCGCACCAGCTTCGCATCACTGATCCTTGATAGCCAACCCGGCCAGCGATAGTGTGCACCCCGATCAGAATGCACTATTGGCCGCTCATCTGTACCTGTGAGAGTTTCTATTGCGGTATCGAGCATCGTGTTGACCAATTCCGCATCTGGTCTCGTTCCGATAGACCA
>NZ_JASAMU010000023.1:0-23666 GCF_029909885.1 Ochrobactrum sp. AN78 | reverse complement strand
GCCGGTCAGATCGGGGGCTTGGCGCTGCGTCCTTCATCAAGAAGTGTCGCATTTCTATCTGGCCACCGGTGTCGCATCTCTACCCAGCATTGACAGTATGTGTAACCTGGATACATTCTATTTTAAACTGTAACATGCCAATGAATTCATGGTGTTAGCCTTGTAGGCGATTGGATGTCTGATTGTTATTAGCAAAGCACTTTGTCCGAACGTCGCAGGCTATTTGCGCTTGAACAGCTCAAAGTCCCTCTTGGCGATAATGCGCAACTGATGGGCGTCATCGCTCGACGATCTATCGGGAGATCAGGCCCAACAGCTTATCGGTTGTAATGACGGGCTTTTTCTCTCCGGTTCATCTTATTCAACGATACAAGGATCATTTCGTCGACGAATTCATGCGCCGTTTGCGACTAAAAGTAGTATGGTGGAGTCCTAATACACAATTAGGTGTATCCAATCCCGGAATATCGGATACGCCCATGAACAAATTAGAACAGGTAAAACCTGCCGCTGGCTGGTATTTTATCGATGCTACCGCAGCAGTCGCCACATGTTCGATATTCCTTTGACTAATGCCGGCAGCGTACTCGTCAGAGCGCTCTATTAGATTGTTTTAGCGAACAGTATTTCCGGAGACTTTTTCTCATTATTCGGATTGCGCTTCACCAAAGCGTTAAACAGATCACCAGGAGGTCATCATGACAGCAGAAAATATCAACAACACTACAGAGCGAGCCCTGCCCATCAATCCACAACACGACCAGAAGCACGCTGCCAGTAAAGGTGAACTGAAAAAGGCTCATCATCAAATGACAGCACCATCAAAAGATTGGACGAAACTGGCCAATATCTTAAGGCGCTCATGCGGCGGTTTTTCCCGCTCACGTTCATCGCGTCTCACGTCCATACCAAGCAAACGAAATGAGAAATAATGCCGTGTTGGCGCACGACGGTTGTCGTGGACACTACTATTCAGACATCTGGAACGAGAAATAAGACTTCCAGAATATCCTCAATATCTATGATAAATGTGAGTTCCAGCCGCGATCCCATGCCGGTTCCCCACTGAAATTATCGGCCAGATAATCGACCAGAGCTCTGACCTTTATAGCCAGATGTCGGGCCGGTGGATAAACCGCATAGATACCAAGTGGACTATCTTCAAACTCAGCCAGCAACTGTTGCACTTCACCATTACGAATAGATGGACCGGCTATAAAAGTCGGTACGTGCGCAACCCCCAGCCCAGCGGAAGCAGCTTGCAGACAGGCCTCGCCATTTGAAAACTGAAGCCGTCCGGCAATGCTGACAGATTGTATTTCTCCATCCGGTAACGGCGCAAAACGCCAGACGAACGGCTCGCGGAAATTCGTATCGACGATACAACTATGTCTGGATAGATCGCGTGGATGCTGCGGTGCGCCCTGCTCCCGAATGTAATCCGCTGCGGCTACGAGCACAACGCGAGCATCACATAATCGCCTTGCAATAAGCGTGCTGTCGAGCGGTTTTCCTATCCTGACGCCAATATCAAAGCCCTCGTCGACAAGATTGACGATACGGTCGGAAAAGCTGACTTCCATCTGTATGTCAGGAAATGCCTTGGCAAACTTAAGCAACACAGGTGTCAGCTGTAGCGTTCCGAAGGACATGGGCGCAGTAAGCCTTATTCGCCCACTCGGCGCCCCGGATGCATTACGTACAGATGCGTCCAGCGCATCAAAATCATGCAATAACCCTTTGATCCGGTGATAATATGCATACCCGACCTCGGTCGGAGAAAGCGCTCTGGTGGTCCTCTTTATGAGTTGAACGCCGAGAGCTGCCTCAAGTTTGGATATGAGCTTGGAGGCCTGCCCGCTGCTTGTGCCGAGGCGCTGAGCGGCTGCGGAAAAGCTGCCCGTATCCAGTACAGCAACAAACATCCGCTCGCTATCAAGCCGATCCATAACTGTTTCCATTCTGACTATTTTTACACATATTTTGCGTAAAATAGCCAGAATATGGAAATAATCAAAGCAGCCGTTTTAGATTTGAACGCTGACTATCCCGGGTAAATCAGGGCCAAGCGGTACAATACCTGTCGGGTTCAATGCCTTGATTGAATAATAACCACGCTTAATGTGGTCGACATTGACTGTTTCGCGGACACCCGGAATTTCCAGAACACGCAACAGCCACGCGCTCAGACCCGGATAATCCGCAAGTTGGCGAAGATTGCATTTAAACAAGCCAAAATACGCTGCATCAAACCGTATGAGCGTCACAAACAGCCTGATATCCGTTTCCGTCAGGCTCTCGCCAAACAGGAATGGACCCTTTCCATCAAGCTTCTCCTCAAGCACGGCAAGCGCCTTAAATACGTCGCGGAAAGCTTCCTCATAAGCAACCTGTGTCGTGGCAAACCCCGTGCGATAAACACCGTTGTTGAGACGAGGATAAATGTACTCGTTCAATGCATCTATTTCTGGGCGCAAGGCTTCCGGATAGAAATCGAAACCCGCGCTGGCAAGGTCACCAAAACCTGAGTTCAGCATCCGCAGAATGTCGGCAGACTCATTATTCACGATAGTTTGCTTATGCTTGTCCCACAGCACAGGCACTGTGGCGCGGCCATTATAATGCGGATCGGCTTTCGTGTAGATTTCATGCATGTAGGTGGCGCCATTGACAATATCGCGATCTGCGCCGGGATAATCGCCAAACCGCCAGCCTTGATTGGTCAGAGCAGGCTCCACCACAGATACAGAAATAACATCTTCAAGCCCCTTAAGCTTACGACCAATCAACGTGCGCGAGGCCCACGGACAGATATAAGCAACATAGATATGGTATCGGTCAGCTTCCGCTTTAAAGTCCGCCTCGCCTGTCGGTCCCGCGCTGCCGTCAGGCGTTACCCAGTTTCGAAAGCCTGAAATCTGGCGCACGAAGCCGCCTTTTTCGTCCTTGGCTTGCACCGGCTGCCAGTCTTCTGTCCACTTACCATCTACAAGCATGGCGCTTATCCTTGAAAATTGTCGTTAGAATTGCGGAGAGTTCCCTCCCCGCAAATCCAGCAAATGGCGATGTCTGCTATTTAGGCAGATGCACTCGGCTTCACAGCATAGGCGCCATTTCCAGCCAGTGCTACGGCGAGAAGGCTCACGATCCAGAATGCCGGAAACTCCCAACCGCCATTAGCATTGGTGAAGAAGAACCCGGCGGCACCGTGAACCGTAAAGATTGCGCCAAGAAGGATCGGGATCAGAGCGACGGCCGCAACACGTGGATAGATGCCGATAATCAGTGCTGCGGCACCGATCAATTCCCAAAGAATGGTGGCATAGGCAAACCAGCCAGGCAGACCGAGCGATCCGAAAAATGCTGCGGTTCCCGCAGGTGTGAATACAAAGATTTTCAGTCCAGCATGGGCAAGGAAAAGAATGCCTAGTGCGAGACGAAGAAGGAAAATTGCATAAGGGGCGGTACGATTATCGATCACGATAGACCTCATTTCCAACAATGAATGTTTGAGACCAAACATGCCGAAAAGTTTGTGAAATGATTAGATAGTCGTTACGAATTGAACTTCTTCCAAAATGGAAGAAATCAAAAATGGGCGCATTCACGCATGTTGAGCCATCTTGCAGTGGAGGCGAGATCGCATTAACAACAGCCTCATTCTTCTGGAGAATTTTCATGGCAGGTGGACGCCAATCTATGCCGCCGCTTAACGCGCTCGTCGTGTTCGACAGTGCTGCGCGTCTTGGCAGCTTTTCGCGCGCGGGTCTGGAACTCGGCCTTACTCAGAGTGCTGTCAGTCGTCAGATTGGCAAGCTAGAAGCCTTTATCGGCTCGAAGCTGTTCAATCGCCTCCCCGTCGGCGTTCAGCTGACCACTATGGGGGAAAGCTACGCCTCCGATGTCAGCCGTTTGCTTGGTGATTTGACCGCAGTCACAGACGGTCTGCGTGCATGGACCGGCCCTCGACAGATCACCATCGCCTGCTCACGTGGGATTGCCGATCAATGGTTCCTGTCGCGTGTAGGAATGCTTAAAGCAGAAATTCCCGGTATCGAAATCCGGCTGCGCGTAACCGACGATGTGGCGCATTTACGTCTGGACGAATTTGACCTGGCCCTTTTCTATCGCAAAGAACGCCCCATTGGAGTGAACCTCACAGTGCTCGGACGTGAAGAAGTCGTTCCGGTTTCAGCGCCCGGCACAGCCAGTATCATGGAGCAGGAAACACCTGTTCTTCTTTCAATAGAAGATACAATGCGCGAATGGCAAGGTTGGCCAGAGTGGTGGCAGGATGCCCGCCTCTCTCCTCCTCCCGGCGCACTTGAATGGCGGCTAGGTGACTACGGCCTCTGCGTTGCAGCGGCTACACAAGGTATAGGCATTACACTTGGCTGGACATGGCTCATCAAGGAGCAGCTTGCGGCAGGTACGCTTGTACCTGTCCACGACCATATGATGCGATCCGACGCCTATTTCTACCTGATGCGGCCTGCTGACCGTCATCAGCGCAAAATTGTGCGCGAAGTGTCCGACTGGCTGATCGCCAGCAATGGAACAGATGTAATCACATAAAGATGATCAGCTTTATTCCGCAGGCGCCATCGCTGCGCGGCGGCGCGCTATCACGCGGAAACGCACATAGCCAACAATTGTAAAGACAAGCCACGCGATTTGCGTGATGATGGAACCCAGATTAAAGTTCCACGAAAGTGAATAGATCAGCGCTATACCGCCCAGGATATTAAGCACCGTGATGATGGCATCGTCCACCGTGTAAATCCGCAGCTGAATCAGGGCATAAGCAGAAAGATAAAAGACTGCGCCCAACAAGCCAACGATATCCGGCAAACCCATTTTGATCTCCACGATCAGCAAGAATTCAATCGCAGAAGCCGCTTCTTTTACAGAAGAATATGCCCCCGCAGGTCACTGTGGAGTGCTCCTTTATTCCTGTTCGCGTAAAAGCCAAGAGGACATTTGGCATGGGGGTATGCATAAAAGTCATACCAGAAAAACCGCCTAGAACCCTTGAAAACTTAGGGATGTGTGGGCTAGTCCAACCCGCAAAATCGAATTAGCTATGCATAAAATACAAGCTAAGACTTCAATAGGGGTAACGCATGACTGAGCACCGTAACGATTTTAACCTCTCCCGCCGCACCTTCATGACAGGCGCCGCAGGTTTTGGCCTCCTCGCCGTCACCGGCATGAGCGGCCTGATCACCTCGCCGGCAGCCGCCGCAACGGAGGGCACCCCACAGAAAGGCGGAGTTCTTAAGCTCGGCATTGGCGGCGGCTCCACCACCGACAATTTCGATCCGCGCCTTCTGAAAGATTGGGTTCCAGTCAATCAGGCTTACATGCTGATGAACGGCCTTGTCGAAATCGACGCCGACAACAAGGCCGTGCCTGAGCTGTTCGAAAGCTGGGAACCATCAGCCGACGCCAAGGAATGGACCTTCAAGGTTCGTCAGGGCGTAACCTTCCACAACGGCAAGACGCTCGATGCCGACGACGTCATCTATTCGATCAACCTGCATCGCGGCGAAACCACATCCGGTGCGCGCTCGCTGGCGTCAGAATTCACCGATGTCGTCAAGGTTGACGCTGGCACAGTCAAGATTGCGCTGAATAGCGGCAATGCTGATCTGCCTTACATCCTGTCAGACTACCACTTCCTCGTGGTTCCAAAGGACTGGACCGATTTCAACAAGCCGGTTGGCACCGGACCTTTTGTCTTCGAGCGTTTCCAGCCAGGCGTGCGTTCGCGTTTCACGCGCAATGAAAGCTACTGGAAGCCAAATTCGGCATGGGTCGATGCGGTTGAAGTGATCGTCATCAACGACGTGTCTGCCCGTACCAACGCTATGATGTCCGGTCAGGTCCACGCCATCAACCAGCTCGACTTCAAGACCGTCGATCTGTTGAAGCGCAACCCGAACCTCAATATCGTCCAGTCTTCTGGTGGCCAGCATTTCTCTTTCCTGATGGATTGCACGCAGGCACCATTTACGGACAACAATGTCCGCCTTGCAGTCAAGCATGCCATCGACCGCGATCAGCTGCTCAAGACCGCTTTGCGCGGATATGGACGACTGGGCAACGACAATCCCATTCCAAGCACTGACCCGTTCTTCGACGCAGCACTGCCACAGCGTGCCTACGATCCGGAAAAGGCCAAGTTTTATTTGAAGCAGGCTGGTATGGATTCGCTGAAAATTCAGCTGTCCGCCTCGGATGCCGCCTTTACAGGCGCCGTCGACGCAGCAGCTATCTTCCGCACCGCCGCCGCCAAGTCGGGCATCGAGATCGATATCAAGCGTGAGCCAGCAGACGGATATTGGGACAATGTCTGGATGAAGGCGCCATTCTGCATGTCCTATCGTGGTGGTCGTCCGACCGCTGATCAGGCCCTGTCGATCGCTTATGCATCCAACGCTTCGCAAAACGATACGCATTGGAAGAGCGCTGATTTTGACGCCAAGCTGCTCGAAGCCCGTGCAATGCTCGATCTGGCCAAGCGCAAAGAGATCTACGCCGAATTGCAGGCCATGATCAGCAATGATGGCGGCGCGCTTATTCCAATGTTCGGTGACTATCTCGACGCCACCTCCAAGAAGCTCAAGGGCGTGACCACGCATCCGATGTTCAACCTTATGGGTGCGCGTCTCGCGGAAAAAGTCTGGCTGGAAGCATAATGTTCGTTCTTATCCTCAAGCGTGTAGGGCTTGGTGCCCTCACGCTACTCCTCGTGTCGGCGTTGATTTTCGCCGGCACGCAGATTTTACCGGGTGACGTTGCCTCTGCTATCCTCGGCCAGAATGCAACGCCGGAAGCGCTCGCCACGCTGCGCGAAAGCCTCGGTCTTAATCAACCACTCCTTGCACGCTATTTCTCTTGGCTTGCTGGTTTCGTTACGGGCGACCTTGGCACTTCGCTTGCCAACCAGCAGCCGGTGGCCGACCTCCTGTGGCCGCGTTTCTGGAACACGATGGCCCTTGCAGCCTTTGCCGCTGTCGTCAGCGTTCCTATCGCTATTCTTCTCGGCCTCATCACTGCGGTAAAGCGTGGCGGCATTTTTGATCGTGTTATCAATATCGTAGCGCTATTTTTTGTTTCTCTACCTGAATATTTCCTCGGTCTGTTGCTGATCCTGTTCTTGTCGATCCGCTTCAACATCCTGCCAAGTCTCGCCGACACGTATGAAGGCATGACGTTTCTCGAATGGATACAGGCGACTGCCCTGCCCGCACTGACACTGGTTCTCGTCACCGTTGCGCAGATGATGCGAATGACCCGTACCGCTGTGCTGTCAGTCATGGACCAGGCCTACGTTGAAACGGCATATCTCAAAGGCCTGCGCACCAAGCGCGTTGTGACCAAGCACGCTCTCCCAAATGCGGCGGCTCCAATCGTCAATGTGGTGGCGTTCAACATTGCTTACCTCATCACGGGCGTGGTGCTTGTCGAAGCCGTCTTCAACTATAACGGCCTTGGACGTTTCATGGTTGATGCCGTTTCCAAGCGTGACCTTCCGCTTGTGCAGGCTGCGGCCCTCGTCTTCGGTGCGGCCTATGTCATTCTCAATATCATCGCCGATGTCGCTGCCATCGCACTCAATCCGCGCCTGAGGCACCCACGATGAAGACAATGAAGAAATCTATTCCCTTAACAGCGTGGGTCGGTCTCGCTATCGTCACGCTGTGCCTTTTGATGTTCCTGTTTGGCCCGCTGATCGCGCCTTATGGTCAGGAAGAAATCGTCGGCGCGCCGTTTGATCCGCCATCGGCACAGTTCTGGTTCGGTCTTGATCAGAATGGCCGCGACATGCTTTCGCGCCTGCTTTTTGGTGCGCAGATGTCGATTGGTGTCTCGCTGGCTGCATCGCTCCTATCGTTCAGTGTCGGCGTGCCGCTCGGCTTCCTCGCTGCCATTTTCGGCGGCTGGGTCGATACGGTTCTGTCGCGCATTGTCGATACCGTCATGTGCATTCCGGTGCTCATTTCGGCACTCGTCATCCTGCAGGCGCTCGGTTCGTCACTGCCGGTTCTGATCATCACTATCGCATTGCTCGATTCCACCCGTGTGTTCCGTTTGGCGCGTATCGTGGCGCAGGGCGTAAATGTGCTGGAATATGCCGAAACCGCACGTCTTCGCGGCGAAGGTCTTGGTTGGCTGATCTGGCGTGAAATCCTGCCGAACACATTGCCGCCGCTGATTGCGGAATTTGGTCTGCGTTTCTGCTTCACCTTCCTCTTCGTTGCCGGTCTGTCGTTCCTTGGCCTTGGCATCCAGCCGCCATTTGCGGATTGGGGCGGCATGGTGAAGGACAACCAGCAGGCTATTCTCTATGGCCTCTACGCACCGCTGTTCCCGGCGGCTGCAATCGCCATCCTCACTGTTGGCGTCAACCTCGTCGTTGACTGGCTTCTGGCCGGACGCACGACCACGCAGGGAGCTGATCGATGAGCAAGGATATCGTTCTTTCAATCTCCGACCTCGTCGTCAAAGCACCCAATGACGCAACGCTTGTCGATCATGTGGATGTGACGCTGAAGCGCGGCGAAGTGCTTGGCCTGATTGGTGAATCCGGCGCAGGCAAGTCCACCATTGGACTTGCAGCCATGGGCTATGGCCGCGGCGGCTGCAAAATCGCCGAGGGCACCATTGTCGTTGACGATATTTCGTTGATGGACGGCACCCGCGAGACCCGTGAAAAGGCACGCGGCGCACGTATCGCCTATGTGGCGCAAAGTGCGGCAGCGTCGTTTAACCCGGCGCATCGCATTGGCGATCAGATCATGGAAGGCCCACTATATCACGGCCTCATGACCAAAGCCGAAGCTAAAGCGTGGATGCTGGAATTGCTGCATACATTGCAGCTTCCAGACGCCGATACATTTGGCGATCGCTATCCGCATCAGGTTTCCGGTGGTCAATTGCAGCGTGCCATGGTTGCCATGGCCATGTCGTGCCGCCCGGATATTCTGGTGCTGGACGAGCCGACAACCGCGCTTGACGTGACGACCCAGATCGAAGTGCTGGCACTGCTCCGCAGCCTCATCCAGCGGTACAACACTGCAGCGCTTTACATCACGCATGACCTTGCGGTTGTGGCGCAAATCGCCGACCGCATCATGGTTCTGCGTCATGGCAAGATGGTCGAGCTTGGTTCTGCGGAGCAAATTCTCGAAGCCCCAAAGCAGGAATATACCCAGCGTCTGGTATCCGAGCGCGAAGCCAGCATTTCGGGCGAACAGGCCGAGCATAAGACCGGCGAAATCCTGCTCGAAGTGAAGAATGCAACTGCTTACTATGGCAAGAAACTCGTTCTGACCGATGTGGGCTGCTATATCCGTCGCGGCGAAACTCTTGCAGTTGTGGGTGAATCCGGCTCAGGCAAATCGACACTTGCGCGTGTGATTGCAGGTCTGCCGCCCCATTCAAGCGGTATCATAACGCTTGCCGGACAGCGGTTGGAAGCGAACTACAAAAAGCGTTCGCGTGAAGAACTGCGCCGCATTCAGCTGGTCTATCAGCTCCCTGACGTGGCACTAAATCCACGCCAGACGGTTGGTGAAATTATCGGTCGCCCGATGAAGTTCTATTTCGGTATGAATGAAGATCAGCGAGAGATTGAGGTCAAGCGCCTGCTTGAACTCATCGGCCTGTCTGCCGACTTTGCAAGCCGCCTTCCCGGCGCGCTTTCGGGCGGTCAGAAACAGCGCGTGTGTATCGCACGTGCGCTGGCAGCAAAGCCTGATCTTATCATCTGCGATGAAGTCACTTCGGCGCTCGACCCTCTGGTCGCTGAAGAAATTCTCAGGCTCCTGCGTAAATTGCAGGATGAATTGCAAGTGTCATATCTCTTCATCACCCACGACCTTGGCGTCGTACGTCGGCTCGCCGATCGCACCATGGTGATGCAGAAGGGCAAGGTGGTCGAAACAGGCACCACAAAGGCAATCTTCGAACCGCCTTATGAGCCCTATACGGAGCAGCTCATCACGTCCGTTCCGGAGCTGCGCCGCGACTGGCTGGACGACATCCTGAAAGCACGTGCTGCCAGTTAATCTACCGATGCGGCGCTAATGCCGCACCGGCTTCTCTTTATAGACATTGGAACCGATCATGACCGTCAACATCACCGAGCATCTGTGGATCACACTCAAGGATGGCACCCGTCTTGGCGCGCGCCTGTGGCTGCCTGAAGGCGCCGAGGAAAATCCTGTTCCTGCTGTGCTCGAATATATCCCATACCGCAAGCGCGATGGCACGCGTGGCCGCGATGAGCCAATGCATGGCTATTTCGCGCAAAACGGTTATGCCGCGATCCGCGTTGATATGCGCGGCACGGGTGAATCCGACGGCCACATGGCCGATGAATATATCCAGCAGGAACAAGACGATGCGCTGGAAGTCATCGCCTGGATTGCCGCGCAACCATGGTGCAGCGGCAATGTCGGCATGATGGGCAAGAGCTGGGGTGGCTTCAACGGCCTTCAGGTCGCCGCATGCCGCCCACCTGCGTTGAAGGCAATCATCACCGCCTATTCGACCGACGACCGCTTCCGCGACGACATTCACTACATGGGCGGCCTGCTGCTCAACGATAATCTGTGGTGGGGCACGATCATGCTCGCCTATCAGTCGCGTCCGCTTGATCCGGCGATTGTGGGTACCGGTTGGCGCGATGCATGGATTGAACGTCTGGAGCGTCTGCCGTTCTTCCCTGCCCTCTGGCTCGAACATCAGCATTACGATGAATACTGGAAGCATGGCTCGATCTGCGAAGACTGGTCGGCGATCCAGTGCCCGGTTCTCGCTATTGGCGCATGGGCCGACAGCTACACCAACGCGGTTCCGCGCCTGCTTGAAAATCTTCAGGTTCCAGCACGCGGCATTATCGGCCCATGGGGCCATGTCTATCCGCAGGATGGTGTTCCGGGGCCGGCAATCGGCTTCCTGCAGGAAGCAGTGCGCTGGTGGGACCAGTGGCTCAAGGGCGTCGAGACCGGCGTCATGGACGAGCCGAAGCTTCGCGCCTATGTCTGCGATACCATCGAGCCAACCGGCTCGCGCGATTTCACCAATGGCCGCTGGGTCGGTGAAAAGAACTGGCCTTCGACCGAAATCACACACACGCCTTTCGCGCTTGGTGCTGACTTCTCGCTGGGCAAAGCCGATGCATCCAAGGGCGTACTCACGATTTCCTCGCCAAACAGCCATGGCAAGGCCGGTGGCGAATGGATGGCGACGGGTTGTCCGGGTGAGCACCCAACCGATCAGCGTCTTGACGATGGCGGTTCGCTCAACTTCGACACCGCTGTTCTGACGCAAGATCTCGAAATTCTCGGCGCTCCCGTTGCACGCCTGACATTCACTGTCGATCAGCCGGTTGCACAGATTTCGCTGCGTCTGAGCGACATTCTGCCCGATGGCCGCATCACCCGTGTCAGCTATCAGGTCTTCAACCTCAACCACGTCAACGGCCATGACAAGCCGGAAATGCTGGTACCGGGCAAGACCTATGAAATCGCGATCAAGCTGAATGATAGCGGCTACAGCTTCAAGCAGGGTCATCGCATCCGTCTTTCGGTTGCAACCGGCTATTGGCCAATGGTCTGGCCATCGCCAAAGCGCGTAACGCTGACACTCGACACCGCTTCATCGGTTCTCGATCTGCCAGTGCGTGAAGTCGCTGCGATTGATGCAAAGGTCGTATTCCAGAAGCCAGCGCATGGCCCTGCAACGCCGATGACGCAGCTTGATCCGGGCAGCGTGCGCCGCTGGACCGAGCAGGATCACGTCACCGGCGAAACGCTTTATGTGACTGAAGGCATTGGCGGTCTGTTCGGCGAAGGCGTGCTGCGCTTTGACGATCTTGGCACCCAGTTGAGCCATAGCCTCAAGCGCGAACTGCGCATCAATGACAATGATCCGCTGTCTGCATCCTATGTGCTGACACAGGCCTATCAGATGGGTCGTGAAGGCTGGATGATCGACATCGACAGCACCACCAAGATGCATTCGGACGCTGAAAACTTCTACATTTCCGGTGTTCTGACGGCGAAGGAAAATGGCGAAGCGGTTGTCACCCGCGAATGGAACCAGACCATCCCACGCGATCATCTCTGATCGATTGCAAACGAGCCAAACAAAAATACCCCCGCAGCCAAACGCGGGGGTATTTTTTTATCTCCTATTCAAAAAGCGGCTGTATTTTTATGCAGCCGCTTTTCGCTTCTTTATTAATGCGAAGGCTGATCTCGCACCGCTGAAACATCGGTTGCGGAAACTGCACCAGCTTTGTTGCCCCAAGCAGAACGAACGAAAGTTGCAAGCTCTGCGACTTCCTCATTTGACAAGCGGTCGGCATAACCTTGCATCACCAGACGCATTGGACGCTTTTCGGTCGAAGGCACTTCCGCACCATGCAGAATGATCGAGATCAGAGGCTTTACTTCCGAACCAGTGACCAGATCATTGTTTGCCAATTCCGGGAAGATTCCAGGAGCGCCCTTGCCCGTCACAAAGTGACAAGCTGCACAGTTGTCAATGTAGAGGCGTGCGCCGACTGGCATATTCGGAGAGGCTTCGGTCAGCATCTTTGCAGTCTCTTCACCAGCAGCATCGGCAGGAGCTGCAGGCAATGCTGTCGGAACCTTCTCGGCAAAGTTCTGTGGAACTTCAACCGCTGCACCGTCGATCCCCTTAAGGAAAGCAGCGATCGCCAGATTGTCGGCATCGGTCAGATGCTGAAGGGAATGTTCGACAACAAGCCCCATTTCGCCATTTGCAGTTGAATGTGCATTGCGACCGGTTGCGAGATACGAAGCCATTTCCTCGACGGACCATTTCTGAGGCGCCGACTGTGGGCCACGCAACGAAGGTGCATTCCACCCATCGACCACGCCACCCGTAAGGAAGGCCTTGTCGCCAGCCTGAATGCCGTCCTGCGCCATCAGGATGTTACGTGGGCTGTGGCAGGCTGCGCAGTGTGCCGGACCTTCGACAAGATACTGGCCGCGTTCCTGGACTTCGTTCTTACCCGCAGGCGTGAAACCAGCCTTATGGTTCAGAGCGAGCCAGTTCCACGCGCGGATACCGAAGCGCATGTTGAACGGGAAGCCGAGTTCGGTCTGCTGCACTTCATTCTTTACCGGTTCCACTTCATGCATGAAGTAGTCGTAAAGCGCACGGACATCTTCTTCGGTTAGCTTACGGTAGTTTTCGTATGGCATGGCCGGATAAAGATGTGCTCCATCGGCACGAATGCCGTCATAAAGCGCTGCACGAAACTGATCGAGTGTCCAGTCACCGATACCTGTTTCCTTGTCCGGGGTGATATTGGTGGTCCAGATAGTGCCCATCGGGCTTGCAATCTGACGGCCACCAGCAAAGGACTTACCCCCTTCCGCTGTATGGCAAGCCATACAGTCGGAAGCGTACATTACATACTCGCCCTGACCCTTTGCTGGCTTCCAGTCAGCAGCAAGCTCTTTCGTTGGCTTGGTCAGCTGCACCGGAACGAACAAGAAAGCCAGAAACGCGATAACTCCCAGAACGACCAGAACGCCGATGATACGAAGAAAAGTTTTCATGACTATTCTCCTCAAACCAGCGGACGTGGATTGGAAAGATACTGTGTACGGATCGCATGCGCGGTCCAGTAAGCCAGACCACCGAGAAGACCGGTCGGATTATACTGCGTGTTCTGCACGAAGTTACCCGCGCCCAGCATGAACACGTTGTGCTTGTCCCATGCCTGCGAAAAGCGGTTGACCACACCCTCACGCGGATTGGCCGACATGGTGTGACCGCCAGTCGTATGTGTCGTCTGGTAAGGACGAACGTCGAACTGCGAACCTTCCTTCTTGAAGGACGACTGTATCAAGTCCGGGTTCATGGTCTTGGCCAGTGCTTCAGCCTTGCCCTTCATGAACTGGGTCATCCGGATATCGTTCGGATTCCAGTTGAAGGTCATTCGCATCAAAGGACGACCATGCGGATCCTTATAGGTCGGGTCGAGGTCAAGGTGGTTAGTCTTGTAAGCCATGACAGAACCATGGGTTCCGATATTCATGGAGTGACCGTACCACTCAGCAATGGCGTTCTTCCAGCCTGCACCCCAACCGGGTGTGCCTGATGGCAGCGTCATGCTGCGGATTGGCTGACCATTGGTCTGGCCCGAACGCCAATAAGCACCGCCGATGAAGCCCTCGCGACCAAAGTCGATCTGGTTTACCCCGAAATCATCGATGCACATGCCGTTTGCGCCCGTGCCGATGAACGGGTTGAACTCTTCATTCTTGAAGAAGAGCGTCACACCACCAGTGAGCTGATAGGCATAGTTACGGCCCGTTACGCCTTCGCCTGTTACCGGATCGTATGGTGTGCCAATTCCGGACAACAGCGCCAGATGCACGTTGTTGAGCTGGAACGATGCCATGATGACGATATCGGCGGGCTGAAAGACTTCTTCCTGCGTTTTGTCGTCAAAATAAGTAACGCCGGTTGCAGTCTTACCGTCCGGTGCCATTTCAATGCGCAGAACTTCAGATTCCGTACGGTAGGAGAAGTTCGGCATACGCTTCAGCGCATCCAGAATGGTCGTCTGTGGCGATGACTTCGAATATTGATAACAGCCGAAACGCTCGCAGAAACCGCAATGGTTGCACGGTCCCATCTGCATGCCATATTCATTGACATAGGACGTTGAAGCAATGCCGCCCGGTGATGGGAACGGATGATAACCCATGGCCTTTGCCGCATCGGCAAATTTCCGGCCATCCCATGTCGTATGCATTGGCGGCATCGGATATTCGTTGGCGCGCCAACCTTCAAAAGGATTGCCACCTTCAACGATCTTGCCGTTGATGTTGCCAGCTTTACCCGAGATACCTGCAACGCGTTCGAAACGGTCGAAGAAAGGTTCCATTTCGTCATAAGTGACAGGATAGTCGCCAAGAAGCATATCTTCCGGGATGATCTGCTCGCCCCAGTTTTCAAGAACATGCGAACGAAGACGCAGTTCTTCTGCCTGCGGACGCCAGTTCAGGCCGTTCCAGTGCGTACCGGCACCGCCGACACCATTGCCCGGAAGAAACGAACCGAAACTGCGATAAGGCAGTGCGATTTCACTGTCAGTGCGGCGTATAGTGACCGTCTGTTGGCTGGCGCGCTGCATCATCTTGAGACGCACACCATATTTCAGCTCATCGATCATGTTCGGATATTTGAAATCCGGAACCGTATTTTGATCGTGACCGCGCTCAAGAGCAACGACTTCAAGACCTTCCTGAGCCAATTCCATTGCAAGAATCGCGCCGGTCCAGCCGAGGCCAACAATGACCACGTCTTTTCTCTTTTCCTGACGTGCCATGTTAAGCCCTCTCGCCCTTGATGGAAACCGGGCCTAGTGGGTAACGAACATTGTAGCGCTCAACCCATTCCTTATAACTGCCGCGTGCGCCGGGGAAGCCGATATAGGTCCACGACTGCATGCCGTGATTGCCGCCATACATCGGATCGGCAAAATAGCCTTCTTTGGTATTCTGCAAGAGAATGCCAAAGAAATCGCGCAGCTCAGGCTGCAAGCCAACTTCACCCTTCTGAAGGGATGTGAGTGCTGCGTCCTGCTGCTCTGCAGTCAAAGCGGAAAATGCAGCACCATACTTCTGCTCGCACCAGCCGTTGAATGCTGGAATTGCCTGACGATAGATCTGCGCAGGGTTAAGCGGGGTCTGCCAGCCGCGCGTCGGATCTGCCGAGGCATCATGCGGGCCAACCATGTACCAGTCGTCTGCGCGACCATAGTCGCCAGCGAGCTGAAGATCGATGAATACAGGAACACGGGTTTCGATGGCACCCGGGCCATCACCGTCAGACGGGATCAACCTTGCTGTCGCAGCGAGGATAAATGTCCATTCAAGATCATTAAAATATTGGCGTTCGTATTGTTCGAGAGCAACAGGGGGCGTCGACTGTTGCGCCTGAGCTGACACAGCCAATCCTGAAAGCATCACGCTTGCTGCGGATGCTTTCAAAAAGCTGCGCCGGCTCGGATAGCCGGGGAGGTCGGTCATTTGTCGTTTCCTGCCGATTAGGTGGGTAAGACGGTTAAATTTGTTTCGGGGGATTCCATATATATTATGGCATTATGAAACAAAGTGTTGCGATATACAAACATTTGCCACAATTCAAATTTCGAGAATTCGGTTTGTTTGTAAGGGGCGTGACCGAGGCCCATATTGTGGGCGTTTGTCCATCTTCCGAAATTTTAAAATAAAATAATGAAATCAATGGGATGATTTGTTCAAAAACCCGCTAAAACTTGCTAATTATTTTCATATTTTCGTATATGCACAAAACCGTGATCAGGCTCGAAGTCCCCTCTTTTGAGCCTGCAGTAAGTCACGATTCTCTCGGCATTCGAGGCAAACTGGTCAGCAGCTTTCGCGTATAGGCATGTTGCGGATGAGCAAGAATGTCTCGCGTATTGCCCTGCTCAACAATCTTGCCTTTTTCCAGCACGATCAGTCTTTCACAAAGCAAAGCCACAAGTGCGATATCGTGCGAAACAACCACGAAAGTCGTGCGTTCGGACAATGTCCGCATGAGATCAATGATACGCGCACGCGTGGTAAGATCGAGCGCGCTCACCACTTCATCGGCAATAATCAGGTCGGGGTTGGCGACAATCGCCCTCGCAATCGCGATACGTTGACGCTGACCGCCTGAAAACTCATGCGGATAACGTGTTGCTGCATCTTCTGGCAGATCGACCGCAGCCAGTGCCTGCGCGACAGCCTGCGCAATGTCTGTCTCGATTTTCAGCGAGCGCAGCGGTTCAGCAATGATGTTGAACACGCGCTGGCGCGGATCGAGTGACGAATAAGGGTCCTGAAAAACCGCCTGCACCGAACGGCGAAAGCCACGCATGAAGCTGCGGTCTTTGATGTTGAGCTTCTGGCCGCGAAAATTCACATCGCCGGATGTTGCGACCTGCAATCCTAGAAGCAGCTTGAGAATGGTTGTCTTGCCGGAGCCAGATTCACCCACAATGCCAAGATTGCTGCCGCTTTCAAGTGTGAGATCGATGCCGTGCAGCACGGTTTTGCCGCCACTATAGGCAAACGATACTTTGGAAAGATCAATGAGGCTCATCGCGCCACCTCCAATGCAGCGTCGAAGGCTCGCGCGGCTGCAACAAGTCCCTTGGTATAGTCTTCAACGGGATTGGCAAAAAGCGCAGTCACTGGACCCTGCTCGATCAAATTGCCGTGCCTGAGTACGAGCGCCCGTTCGGCAATGCTTGCAACGACCGGCAGATCATGGCTGATGAACAAAAGCCCCATGCCTTCATCGCGAACGAGTTGCTCAAGAAGTTTAAGGATTTCCGCCTGCGTCGTCACATCGAGTGCTGTTGTCGGCTCATCGGCGATGAGCAGCTTTGGACGACAGGCAAGCGCCATGGCAATGGCTGCACGCTGGCGTTGACCGCCCGAAATTTCATGCGGCCATGAGCGCGCAATGCGTTCGGGTTCCGGCAGGGATACACGTTCAAGAAGGCTCATCACTTCGCCTTTAAGTTCCGCTTTGCCAAGCTTGCGACCATCGCGCGATGCACGCGTCTGCACGACTTCGGCAACCTGCTTGCCAATCCGCATCAAAGGATCAAGTGCCGTCATCGGCTCCTGAAAAATAGCGGCGACGCTGCGTCCACGCAGCGGAACAAGCGCGCGATCACGCGCCCCGATAATCTGATGGCCTTCGAGCGTGATAGAGCCGCTTGCTTTCATTCCGTCCGCAAGCAGTCCCATGACGGCCAATGCGATCAGTGATTTGCCGGAGCCGGATTCACCGATCAGGCCGACGCGTTCGCCCTGTGCGACTGAGAAAGATACGCCGGAAACGAGAACGCGGCCTGCTGTTTCGATCTCAAGATTTTCAACGTTCAGCAATGGGCTCATCGTTGCCTCCTCCGCGTTGGATCGGCCACATCACGCAAGCCATCTGCAAAAAGATTAAGCCCGATGACGAGCGAAACCAGTGCCAGACCCGGTGCGATTGCACCGAAGGGAGCCGTATAAACCGAAGCCTGTGCTTCCTGCAGCAACCGTCCCCAGGAGGCGTTTGGTGGCGGAGTACCGAGCCCAAGATAAGACAGTGAAGCTTCGGCAATAACGGCCAGTCCGAACTGCAGCGCGAAATTGACAATCAGTGTCGGCCAGATGTTCGGCAGCACATGGATACGAACGACACCGAGCCATGACGTGCCGGAAATGCGCGACGCTGTAACATAATCCATCGCCAGAACGCGTTTGGCGAGAATGCGTGTCAGTCGCGCGACGATGGCTGATGCTGCAATGCCGATTGCGAGAATGGCCGTCGAAAGGCTTGCGCCATCGCTTGAAGCGACGATCAGCATGGCAAGCAGCAATGTTGGAAAAGCAATCAGAATATCGAGCGTTGCAGCCAGCATATCGTCGAGTGTCTGCGTCGCAAAAGCGGCCAGAACACCGATGGTGACGCCAATCACAGCACTAATGGTGACAGCGCCGAGGCCCACAAAAAGCGCGATGCGTGAGCCAACCATGATCTGCGTCATGAGATCGCGACCGAGCCGGTCTGTGCCTGCCCAGTGTTCCCATGATGGCGCTGCCAGCCGTCCGCCAACCATGTCGCCAACCCCATAAGGTGTCCAGAACAGCGTAAGCAGTGCAACAACGACATGAATGGCCACAAGAATACCGCCGACCACGAGAGGCCAAGGCAATCGGAAACTTTGCGAAGATGTGGTGATGCGGCTCATGCGCGGCCTCCCGCAGACCGGCTGCGCAATCGCGGATCGATCAAGCGTTGCACCAGATCGGCAGCGAAGCCCACCAGAAGAACCAGAAGCGTCGAGACGAACAAGACGCCTTGCACATTTAGATAATCACGCTGCTCAATACCCAATAGCAGCATGGAGCCGAGGCCGGGGAGCGAGAAAACGCGTTCCACCACCACAGCGCCAAGAAGCGTTGAAGCGAGTTCGATACCAAGGATCGAAATCACAGGAACTGCGCCATTTCGGATGCCATGGCGGATCAGCGCTTGCGAGAACGTAGAGCCCAGCGCGCGCGCCGTGCGCAGGTAATCGCTGCCCAATACATCCTGCGTTGCCGAACGAACATAGCGGATGAGCGATGCCGACATGACAATGGCAATGGTGATGACCGGTAATGTCAGCGACTGAAATGCAGCAGGCGCGGACTGCCAACCACGTGAAGGAAAACCACCCGATGGGAACATGCGCAGTTTAACAGCAAAGATCCAGACCAGCAGAATACCAATCCAGAAAACAGGCACTGCGATGCCAAGCTGTGAGATCACAGAAATGATCGAGCCATACCAGCTCTTCTGACGCACAACCGAAAGGATGCCAAGCGGAACGGCGATGATTATCGCGAGCACGAAAGCCATCAATGTCAGTGGCAGCGTCACAATCAGGCGTTTGCCAATTTCAGTCAAAACAGGTGCGCCGCTGACAAAGGAATTGCCGAGGTCAAAGCGCACAAGTGAGCCGACGAACTGTGTGAATTGCTGATAGAGCGGGAGGTCGGAGCCGACCTGTTTACGCGCAGCTTCAATCTGCGCGGCGTCAGCACCAACCGAAACCAATGCATTTGCTGGATCACCCGGCAAAAGGCGCAGCAGCAAAAACAGAACGATAGCTGCGACGAATACCGACAGGATCAGAATGGCCGAACGGCGCAAAATATAGGCAAGAATGGCGACTACCTCTCGGGTATGACGGAGCAGTTTTTAGCCACTCAAAAATGCGATAACGCCGCCGGAAAATAATTCAGGCGGCGCTTCGTGTCGAGTATCAGTTCTCGATTATGGACAGCTGATTAGTTGTCTGTTTTCTCAATATCATAAGCAAAGAACTGTGAGTTCAGACCATTGACCGGATATCCGCTGACTGACTTTTTTGAAACCACGATCTGCGGATAGAGATAGAACCAGTTGCTGGCTGCATCTTCGGCAATGATCTTGTTGGCTTCGGTCAACTTGGCCGTCTGTTCATCGGTGGTGGAGCTTGCTTCGGCTTCCTTGATAAGATCAACAACCTTCGGGTTGTTATAGCCCCAATAGAAATCCGGATTGCCATAAAACACGATATCACGGTGATTCACATGCTCCTGCAAGGTCGCCTGGAAATCATGTGCTTTGTAGACCTTCGTGTACCATTCATTGGCCGTGATGATATTGATGTTGACCTTCACGCCGATCTTGGCCAGTTCGCTCTGGATGAACTGAGCGGCAATCGGATGCGGGTCATAGTTCGGCGTATCGATGGTGAAGCTGAAACCATCCGGATAGCCCGCTTCCTTCAAGAGCTCCTTGGCGCTTTCAGGATTATAAGCGTCAACGCCGGTCAGATCGACATACCATGGATCTGTTGGTGGAACGAACGAACCAATCAGAGTGCCATAGTCACCCCAAACTGCATTGAGCAGCTTCTTGTCATCGATAGCACGAGCCAGTGCTTTGCGAACTTTCACATTGTCGAAAGGTGCAACGCGGTCGTTATAGGCGAGAAGCAACTTGGTCGTGGACTTGCCTTCGCTAACAGTAAAGTCAGGGTTATCCTTGAACTGTGCCAGCGAATCCGGGCTCTGAACAGAAGTGATAATATCGACCGAACCGGTCAGAAGCGCATTGTTGAGCGCGCTCGCATCGGTGAAATACTGGAAGACAACTTCTTCATTTTTCGGCTTCGTACCCCAGTAGCCATCAAAACGCTTGATGGCGAGCGATGAACCGCGACGCCAATCTTCCAGCGCGTAAGGTCCAGTACCATCTTCCTTCGACTGGAAGTCGGTAGCTTCATCATTCACGACCCAGACATAGCTGAGATTGTAAGGCAGCGAAATTGAGCGAGACGAAAGCTTGACGACGACGGTTTCATCATCAGGCGTTTCAATGCCCGTAATAGTCTTGAGACTGCTCTTGCGTGAGCTTTTGGATTCCGGCGCTGCGACACGCTCGATGGAGAACTTGACGTCCTTCGAGGTCAGTGGTGCTCCAGAGTGGAACTTGACGCCCGGCTGAAGCTTGAACGTATAGGTCAGGCCATCATCGCTGACAGTGTAATCCTTCGAAAGAACCGGCTCGACCTTGCCATCATCATCCAGACGGAACAGTGCTTCATAAACATTGCCATTGAAGGCTTCGTTGATGCCCTGCCCCGCACCTGCGGTGTTGTCGAGGTTCTGCGGCTCGTAGAGCGATCCGATATTGATCGTCGCATCTGCGTCGTTTTCTTGGGCATAGGCCTGAGTGAACGAGCCGAAAGCGAGCGCAACGCTTAGCGCCGTGGTCAGGCCCCAGTTGCTCAACTTCATTTTGCGATTAAGAATGGTCAAACCGCTCATTTTATTCTCCTGCTTCGAGGTCGCCATAGGGTCCTCAGTTGATACAGGTTATACAGCGACCATCTGAGCGACGATAAGCGGCGCAGCTGTGCTATACGAGGATTATTTAGAAGATTATTCTATAATAATCAAAATTTGTAGATGATTTATCCTTAACGATAGTCGGATAGCTCACCAGCTTCAAAAATTGGATTACCAAGTCGCTCCGTTTTATATAAACGATGATAAACCAATGGCTTCGTGATGCACGATCACGGCCTGGTGGCATTGAGAGAACATAATGAGCCAGATCAATCGCGATAGAACCAAGACACTTCTTGAAGCGGAGGGGCTTGATGCGCTTGCGTTGTTTCAACCTGAAAACTTCCGCTATGCGACCGGTGTAGCAGCCGGTGTCGCGACTATGTGGGGGCGGGCGGGCTCTGCCATTGCACTGGTGCCAGCTGATGAAAAGGCAAAACTCGGCGTGGTCATCAGCGATCATGCCTATGCAGCTGCTGCGCATCTTGGCGACAGGATCGATTTCCGCACGCATCGTATCTGGATCGATATGGTGACGGTCCACAATGCAAAAACAATTGAAGATATCAATGCAGCCTACAGGCAGGCAAACAATATCGGCCCGCGCGCTGAGACCTTCGATCAGGAAGCAGCTTTCAGGCTTTTAGGTGATCTGCTGGCAGAGCGTGGGCTTTCCAAAGCAAAGATCGGTGTTGATCTGGAGTTCATGCCAGCGGCTGATTTTGCGGCTCTCAAAAAAGCGCTTCCATCGGTTGATTGGCAGGATGCTTCCATTCTCGTCAAGGGCCTGCGTCTTATCAAGAATGCCCGCGAAATCGAGTATCTGCGAAATGCAGCCCGTTATGCAGAAAGCGGGCTGGAAAATATGCTGAACACCGCCCGACGCGGCTCCAGCCTGAATGCACTTTCAGCAGCCTGGTTTGATGGCGCCACACAGGAAGCCAGCCGGAATGGTCAGGTCCTTTCCGGGCATTGGGCTTATATCTCGACCGGCCGTGATCTTCAGGACATGAAGGCCGAGCTCAAAGAAGGTGATCTTGTGAAAGCCGATGTCGGCACCCTGATCAACGGCTATTCATCGGATGGTGCGCGCACTTATGTCTGCGGCAAGCCCGATCCGCTTGCGGGCGAGATCTACAAGGTGTTGCAGGAAAGCTTTGCGGTAGGCGAAGCGCTGTTAAAGCCCGGTACGCGGTTCTGTGATGTCCATGCAGCAATGCTTGGCATCATGCGTAAGCGCGGTTTCAGCGAATATTATCGCGGCCATTTTGGCCATTCGGTGGGTGCGGCCGTTGGCATTGAAGAATGGCCGTTTATCTCAAGCAGCAACGAAATGCTGATTGAACCAAACATGGTGCTGGCGCTGGAAACACCGTTTTACGCCAATGGACTCGGCGCGCTGATGATCGAAGAACAGTTTCTGATAACCGAAAGCGGTGCGCAAAGCATGAACAGGCTTTCACGCGAATTGATATCCATCGGATAGAACTCCCCTGTGAGCGAGACTTATTCGCCCTTCGTGAGAATCCTTTCGCGGCGGCGGCGTCTCCATGGCCATTCACCATCGATTTCCGCTTCCAGAGAAAAACTGAGGAAGGTCCTGATCAAAACGATCAGCCCCAGCAGGCCAACGCTTTCCCATGTGAGCGGGGAAATAATGGTGGCGATGATATCTGCACCGATCAGAATTTCCAGACCGAGGAGGATGCCGCGACCAAGATTGGCGCGGTAGCGTGTATAGGCTTTCTCGCCTGAAAGTACGAAAACGTCTTTAAGATAACCAAGCGTTGCAACGGCGACGCCAATTAGGATCACGGCCACACCAAAGAACTCGAGAGCTGACGCCATCGGCTCCAGGAACGGCGCAATCAAACTTACGAACTCACCGCGCTCCACACCCGCATTCATATTGGTGCCCCCATGTCCAATAAAGATCATACGAGAGCTTAATTCGGAAAGCTTAAGGAATATGCGGCAACCTTCCCAGCCGCAGAGCCAAAATCTGGTTGCTCCACCTATGCTTTAACAGCCACTTTTCGGCCTCATACTGTTCACATATACTTGAATAAATTGCGCCTCATTGGTCGATTGAGCCAATTTCAAGGCTTATTGTCTACTAATATGAATACAATGCGTGAACCATTTGCGATCTAGGCGCAGCCCTTTGAAAGGCCTATCTCTCAATCATCGAAACGACGAACACACCGTCGCTTC
>NZ_JASAMU010000022.1:0-25530 GCF_029909885.1 Ochrobactrum sp. AN78 | reverse complement strand
ACTAAAAGTCAGATACTCGGATGAAATCTAGCAGGGGTCAAAATTGAATAAGTATTCGCCCGCTAGTGGGGTCAATATTCCACGCCGAAACACACGCTGTAGCTGCTCATGCCGCTGATATAACTGGACGAGCCTCAGTGATCGACGGTGACACAATCGAGATACACGGCGTACGCATTCGCCTTAGCGGGATTGACGCCCCAGAAAGCACGCAAACCTGTAAGAATGCGGAAGGCAAGTTATATCGTTGCGGACAGCAGGCGGCCTTAAAACTGGATGCATTCATTCAGGATGCACAGCCTGTCACTTGTTTCCCAGTGGATCGGGATCGTTACGGCCGAACCGTTGCGACATGCCAAACAAGCCAAGGCCAAGACATCGCTGCATGGTTGGTCGAGAACGGTCTCGCATTGGATTGGCCAGTTTATTCCAAGGGAGCATACGAACGCGTGCAAGACATTGCTATGCGAGCCTCTTCAGGCCTTTGGCAAGGTGATTTCATTGTGCCATGGGAATGGCGAAAACTGCCGAAAGCACAGCGTCCATGAGCCATGGAAACTCAATGAAATCGAGCAGGATTACATACGCCATCGGCGATGTGCATGGGCGTACAGATTTGCTGGAAAGGATGCTGGATCAAATTCAGACTGATGCTGATCAGCGAGCGGCCGAGTATCGCATTATCTTTTTAGGAGGCATCATTGATCGCGGTCCCGGTAGCAGGAGGGCGATGGACTTGGTACATGCAACGCTGAACGCGTCCCCGGATAGCCGCCTGATATTGGGCAACCATGAGGAATTCTTCCTACGGGTACTCGATGGCAGCCAAGAGAGTGAACGTGTGCTGGACCACTGGTTACGTAAAGGCGGCCACGAGACGCTGGCGTCATATGGCCTTCTCGATTGCAGAGACGTCACGCACTTGGCTGAGGAATTCAACAACGGTTTCCCTCATCATGTAGCAATGATGCGACAAGCCGAGAACCTTATCGTCGACGGCAACTTTGTGTTTGTCCATGCAGGCGTCCGACCAAACGTCTCTTTGAAAGACCAACGAGAAAAAGACTTACGCTGGATCAGGGACGAGTTCCTCAACCATACGGATGCTCATGAGAAGATCGTTGTCCATGGTCATACAGTCACTGCATCGCGTGGGCCGGAGGTTCATTCAAACAGAATAGCACTGGACACAGGAGCCTATCAGAGTGGAATACTAGCTTCGGCGATAGTCGACCCAGTCCAGATGGTAGAAAATGTAAGCTTTCTTCTGGCGCTGACTGATTGCACTAAGCCCGGTACAGATAAGATTAACGCTCTAACAATGTAGAGTTCGCTATCCATCCGATATTTTGATTATCAATCTGCACGCGGCTCCATCTTCCCTTTATTTCCAAAACAGAAACTTCAGCATCCTTAGGAATCACCCTTAACACCTCAAAATTCGTTCCAGGACCTTTCCGCAGATTGACTGCCGTCTTCGTATAACGTGTGGAAGCTTTTTCCGTTTCGGTGTCAGTTTTTACCGAGATACCTGCAGGAGCGTTAATAGGGAGCGTTTCCGTATTTTTATTGGACAGCAATTGTGGTGCCATATCCACCTCTTGAGGAGACGAGATGTTCGGCTCAGACCTCTGTCCCAAGGAAGGTGAAGATTCACTTGTCGTGCGACTAACAGAACTTGTGTCCGTTTGGCGGCTGCCGAATTCGAAAAAGCGCAGCACAAAAAAGCTAGCAACCAATCCTATCAAGACATATGCAATAGTCCTGAAATGATTGCGCTTGATCGCAGGCTCGTCAGGCGCAATCGCGCTGCGGACGTCATCTTCAATTACAGGGGGAGCAACGGTTTTACGACCGCGAGGTAGCTTCGCCAACAGACTACAGCCCTCGGCAAACTGTTCAACCAGACCTGTTTTTGAAAACTCGACTAGTTCGTTGATACCACTATTGCTCTTGAAGTGAACGGATTCGTATAGACAGATCGGAATTTGTCTGTTGTCTTTAAAGCGACGGTCTGGTCCGCCGTTTTTATTGGGGTACTTCCAGGTATGGCCGACAACCGTTGTATCGCTCGGTACACGTTCGGTTTCGATAAACCTTGAAGGCTGCCATCGCAAATTCAGATCAGCATACTGCACGGCACCGAACCGATTTCTATCTTGAACCAAAACGACATCGGGCATGAAGTACATAACCTGCCTACCGACATGAAGCGCAGGCGGAGTTATGTTGCTATTAATAATTGAAGGCAGTTTATATAAGAGTGCGGTCGCTTTCCTGTTAACGAGATGGCTCGCACCTGCGTTTCGTTTCTAAGCGGTAAGCCCTTGCACTGCGCCGCCAGCCTCGATGTGCCATTTTGCGGCGCAACCACAAAGAGCATCAAATCCCTCAGTTAGACGCCTATAGCCCCTCTCCGCCTCCCCTTCGAGATCATAATAAAGCACCGTGGTACGTCGGTATGAATCAAGCCACTTACCTATCGCCCATCCAGGGAGTGCCAATAGGCTGAACAAAAGCGCAGTCCCTCCCCCGAGCGCAAGACCTGCCACGAACCCAACGCCGCCCAAAATCCAAGCCAAAGTGGTGGACATTCGCGATTGCGTAAACTTGGAATTGATTTCGTTGAGCAAATTTTCAAAGGATTCGTCACGCATATGCATAACGTCGCCAGATTCGATCTCAACCATGGTGACATCGGTGTCGAAATAGGTAGCGACCGGTAGCCGTTCACTTGGCGTAACGTCTTGCGAAGATCGCTTACGACCTGCGTTACCCAACGTAGCACGATAATATAGTCCTCCAGCGCCAGCATGGATGTAATGACCGCGCGGACCTGTTCCTATCCGGAGGCCTTTAACGCCTACAGAAACGCCGACACCGCCCTTTGAAAAATTGAAACGAAATGGCCCCGCAGAAACCGATTTTCTAATATAAAATGGCAACTGTTCCCCCAGTTCGCTTGCTCATATGTGTTTTGCTGGAAACCTATTGAAGATTTTGACCTATCTCCCGATAACAAGCGTCGACGGCCCCGACGTCGTAACGGTTTAATGGCTTCCAAGCCCGTCCCTTGAAATCGAAAAACTCGATCACACACTTGTCACGTTCGGTATCGGCCCATTGCGCGGCGATGAGGCGACTATCGCGCCGAAACATCAGCGACAAATACATGTTGTCTTCGCCACCGCGTGGAAAGCCCATTGGACGACCAGTATTACTATCACTTACAATCACTGCCGAGCAGCCGGTCCCACAGCCAAACTGAATCAACGAATAGTGCCCCGCAAAATTGGGCCCGTCTTTGAGACCATTGCGAATTCGAGTTCGAAACGAATTGAAATCCTTATCGCGTCCCTTGAAGTCCGGCATCTTCGTTTTGCCGGAAAACCGCGCTTCGACTGGATATGCGCGGGGATCTGGAGCACTTACACGGGTGGCATTGGCTTGAACAGAATTCGAAGCCGACGATTGGCGTCCTTCGCATTGATGCCAGTTTATCTGATATCCATATTCGCCGGGACGCCCATAACACCAGCCAACAGACGTGAGTTTGGCATCCAGCTTATCTCGTCGTCCGCAAGCTTTATGTGTTTCGGGAGAGTCACCTGACCCACCCCGGCATAACTGATTTTCTGTTTGCCACTGCGAAATTATTCGGGTGGGTTCGAATACGTTTTTGTCGAGTGTTATGACCTTTCCCGATTCAGAGACGATCCTATTCGTGCGTGGATCCCAGCCGAACGCAAATTCGGCATCTCCAGACGAGGTCTTGCCAGAGAAGCTTCGCGCAAACCATTCGACGACACCTGTGATCTGGCAATTATCCGTGCAGATAACTCTAACCGTGTCGGCTTTCGGGCTATAGGCCCGCTCAGGCCAACGCTCCACAAACTTGCGCTTCTCATCAACAATGAACGATTTGGCCTGGACCTTGTCGTAAAATGTAACAAAGTCAGAGTACGCGCTTTCCGCGAAGTTCATTGACTGGCTGTTCGACTGCGACCAGGTTTCGTAATAGCGCATCAGAAAAGCGCGTGCTCTATCTTCTCTCGTGTCATTCTGCGGAGTGGTCTCCGTCACTGACGGCGGCTGGACTGGCTGAGGATTTGTCGCCACGGAGGGTGTCGATGCCGTCGTGGTTTCACCGCTCGTTGTTACTTTGAAGTCCTGCATCTCAGTCGCGGTCAGATAGCGCATATCCGAGCTCGGCACCGACAGACTGAGCTGCAGAAGTCTTGGATCAACACCCATTTCGACCAGATACGTAATGATGTGCGCTGTAACCCTTTGGACAGCGGCCACTGCACTTTGCCCGTCCAGTGTATGCTCAGGCGCAAACGATGACTGATGGACGCCGATTGCACCTGGTTCCGCGTGCCGGTTGATACCACCGACAAACGCAAGAGCACACGCCGATGAGCATTCCATAGAACGCGCTTGCATGGTCGACAGACCAAGGGATCGGATCATTCGACCGTAAGCCATCGCGGAGATAATATTGCCGCCTCCACTTGAGAACGAGACGATCTTGGCACCCGTAGCGCCAACTTCGCGAGCAAACACACTTGGATCGTCGTTGGTAGAGAACTCGCCTTTCAAGACCAATGCCGGTGGTCCATCATCAAGTGGAACACGTTCAACAGCGATTTCCGCACGTGCGAATGTCGCAAGCGAAAGTATGGCGATAACATTTGCTATCAGGAAACGAGCCAATTGCCATGAACCCATTACCGTTACTCACTTTACTTGGCTGAAATACGAAGAGCGTCAAGGGTTTCAGGCGTGATTGTTCCCGTAACCTTCAATCCATAATCGCCTTGAAGCCTTTGCAGCCCTGTTTTCATTGTTGGCCCCAGAAGCCCGTCAATGTCACCGGTGTAATAGCCGTAGGCAAGCATCGCGAGTTGGACCTGTTTCACGACTTCCTTGAACTTGTCGCTATTGCCAGGGAGCGTCTTTAGCGGCATGGCTGTGCCACCTGTCGCACCCGATCCAGATGGCGCTGATGGATAATATTGGGGCGACGGCGCAGGGGCAGTGTTAACAGGGGGATTATAAAGCGGTGCCGCATAACTCCGGGACGGCGCACTATACGAAGGCGCTCGATAGGAATAGCCGCCGGTTGACGAACGGTGACTGCTATGAGACCGATGTGAACTGTGGCTTCTGTGGCCAGCCAGAGTGTAGTCGTGGTCCATCCTGAAAACATCGAATAGAGATTTCGAGTTTCCTCCGTCATCTATGGACGGCTTTGGTGGCATTGCCACCGCTTCCGCTGGCAAAAAACCAGCGGCCAATAATGATGGAATCGCAAATACTTTCTTTTTCATAATACCCCCAACGCCCTGTAACCGTGATTACGTGGATGCCATTCAAAGAAGCCCCCACAAGCCTCCTTCATCGAACATCCATCACATTCCTCTAGAAAAGTCTTCTTCCAGTCCGAGATCGTAGCCGGAGCCAGTGATCTGTAAGCCACTGGCACAGTACAGAGCGGAAAATTATACAATTTTGCTTCCAGCCCTCGACTTTGAACGATGTTCAATGCCGTAGCCAGTCCCATAAACTGATCAGAACTGTCGAAGAATAGCGCGTCCCAATTTTTCCTGCCGTAACCAATGTTTTCCATCTGCATGATGGCCCAAACGTCAATAAAGGGCAGCATCGTCGCAATGAATCTCGCCAGTTCCGGCAGGTGCTCTGCATTGGGGCGCATCAGCACGGTTCTGAGTTCGATCCGACAGCCAGCACGGGCCATCAGCGCCAAATTCTTCTGCAACTGGTCGTAAGCACCAGCCTTGCCCACGATTTCGTCATGTACGCAAGCATCTGCTGAATAAAGAGGGACGCCCCAAATTACACGACTGAGATCAATCTGGCTTAGAGCGGATAGATCCTCGGTAACAAAATGCTGAGCATTTGTCAGAACGTGAAAACTGATATCGGGCCGCTGTTGCATTACACGGCTGAGAAGTCCGAAAAGCTGAGCTTTGTACAGAGTTGGCTCACCCCCCGACAATCCGATTTCCGCATTGCGCGGAGCCAACAATGCTGCGGCCTCGAAGTAAGGAAACAGATCCACATGATGCTGTTTCGGAGGCTGGGAACACATCACGCAAAGCTGGTCACATCGCTCGGTAATTACGAACGTATTATGAGGCGAGTTCCTGCGAACAAGACGATCAGCGACACCCTTTCTCGGATTGACAAGAAGCACATCGCCATTGACGTCAGAAGGCGAAATTCCCGAGATTATTACTCGGCCTACCTTCCCTTCGAAGATGCTGTCGCCGTCTGACTTTGACATCAGGTTTGCTTCGAAAGCTTCGTCGACCCACGGCTCGTCCAACGGTCGATCTGCCCATAGTCTAACAACAAAGGGCTCCGACGCATCTGACATTGCTTTGATACGGAGCGGTATCATGTGTGCACCTCAACCATCTGAGGGCTCCAATCGGCGATACCGAGCCAATGTGCGACGGAAAACCGAATTTCTTCGTCATTGCTGTATAGAAATTCGAAAGCCTTATCGAAAATCGCAGTGTGGCGACCACAGAACCACGTTTCGTGCCGAGGGACATCAATACGACCATAGCGCGACAGATCATCGACGACATCAGTACCGCAGAAAGGTTGATAAACGCAATGAATGCAATCTGGGTCGAAATTGTTCAGCGACGAGGCGTTTAGAGCGGCAATCTTTGTGGAATCCAAGCCTGACGAGAGGTCACCTATGCTGAGATCAATCCGACCGATACGTGACAGCATTCGGGCTTCGTCGGTAGGATAAAATACGCCATCATGATCAATGACCAGATAGTCCGACGCGAAGAAGTTTGGATTTCGAAGATCCACATGCTGATCTGATCCGGTGCGAAGGATACGCTTCAGACACTGACTGAAATAGTATTCTTCCAAAACCGATCCAGTTGCGAAATTGCGCTCGACCAAGCGATCAATGAAATCTGAATAAAGAGTATTCCAGCGTTGAAGCACGTCACCGCGCTGCTTCAGTTTCCGGGCAAACCCCTGATAATTTATCGGCCGCAGGTAAATTGATCGAATGCCGAACTGTTCAAAGTTCGTAATCAAAGCTTCCAGATCAGGAGGATTATCGACATCAATGGTAGGTAATGCCGAAATCTTGCCTTCTGGAAAGCGACGAACTGCCTCGTTGAGATTCCTGAAGAACGCGTCCGTTTTTGAAGCTTCATGCGTTCTTTGCCGTTCGTGAGTTCTACGATCTCCGTCGACGGACGTGCTTATAAAAGTGTCGTCATCTGCCAGAAAGGACCATTCGCGCTCAGACAAATTTTGAAGGTTCGTGCAAACGACAAACTGAGCACTCTCGAAACGTTGTCTGCAAAACGCCCTTACCTTTTCGAGGATATCCAACCGGAGTAGTGGCTCTCCACCCTGAAATTCGATCTTGATCGAAGTTGTTGAAAGTTGGTTCAGAAACTGGAGAACAGCCTCAAGGGTTTCTTCATTCCAGTCAAAGCCCTTTGCCGTCTCCGAAACGCGAGAAACCTGGCAATAGCCGCAAGTCAGATTGCAGCGCAGTGTGGGAACCAGGATCAAATAAGCCAGCTCACCTGCGACCGCCTGGCGGCGCGACCATCTATAAGCGAATGAGGTCCACGCAAGGTCGTTCTTTTCTTCAAATGCTGAGCCATTCGATTTTAAGAACGTCAAATCGCGTTCAGCGAGCTCGCCATTCGCATAACGATCCAGGAACGTCGCATCTGACTTAAAGAAGCCTCCCGCGTCGTCTGAGAATAAATATCCACTACCCGTATCTTTGAACTTAAGCGGCCAGACCTCTGTCATTTTATGACCGCAGACAGCAAGGACTTCCGCAACGAAAGCGTTTCAGTAAGGATCTTCTCGCGATAAATCTGATGGGCTATAACGCTTCGGAACGCTGGAACAGATTGCTCATCGATTTCTCGGACGGTTATTTTATCACCGTCCAGCGAGAAACTGACGTTTGGATACAATCCCTGAAGCCTTAAAACAGCCGCTTCTGCGTAAGGTAAAAATGCTTCAGTGATTTCGCCGACCAATGATCGGGTTTCGCCACAAAATTGAAAATTCATATCGTCCCAGCCCAGAAACCATATTGCCTAGGTTCCAAGGTTGATCAAGCGAAAACGAATACAACGCGCGGTTACTATCCGCCATTTCTGCAGGTTTATGGCACCATTTTGGGCTTTATATCCGCAAAGCCAGGATAAGCTACGGAGTAACCGCCCGACACCTTGGCAACCTTGCCCGCACCATAGACAATGTTTTCACCACATTAGCCGGACGGATGGAAACAGTTGGCCGCTCGCTTCGAGTTCTGCCTGTTTGTCTTTGTCACGGATGATGATCTCACCCGGCCCGACAGTGGCGTGCACTTCCTGGCGGGTATCGTCGAGCTGATACGTGCCTTCAGCCGAGTTCTTTGGCTGAGACGTCTGATCCGGCTGCTGTTGCTTGTTGCCGTCTGCATCCTTCGGCGTCAGGTCGATATTGGCCTGAATATCGAAACCTTCATAGTTCTTCGATCCAGAGAAGTCCTCATGGGTGAGCGTGCCGGTATCGAGCGTCAGATCCCCGCTTTCAGAGATGATTTTGCCAGCACCAAGATGCGTGTTGCCCTCGACGGTCACATCCATCTCACCCTTGGAAACGAGTCCGGACTGTTCACTGACCCAGTTGGCTTCGCCGGAACCGGTGCCATAGCCCGGCGACACACCGGTAACTTTCGGCGTACCACCGCTCAATGAGCCGCTGACGCCGAATGAGGATGACTTGTTCGAGCTTTCGCCGGTGTCAGGAACCGAGATGATGTTGAGATCGCGCCCGACATTGGCGGTGATTGTCTCACCTTCGACGACAGCGCCCTTCAGATTGGTGTCACGACCGGATTCAATATTGATGTTACCTGAACCAGTGACGTGGCTATTGACCTGCGTCGTGCCATCGCTGTTCGACTTGCCCGAACTGCCATTTGCACTTCCGGTCCAACCACCGGTCGCACTGCCAAGTCCAATCCCGACAGAGTAACCGACACTTGCTCCAGCAGATTTACTGGATGAGGACGAACTGTTGGTTGCCTGCGCGCTTTCCAGATTGATATCATTGCCAGCTTTCAGGCTGATATCACCTGCACCGCCGGACAGCAGACCGTTTTCGTCGTAGCCAGCCACGATCTGTGCGCCATGACTGTTGATGTCGCCTGATTTGGCTTCTGTGGAAACGCTGTTGCCGACGCGAATACCTGTAACCACCGGTATCGAACTTTCAGCATTTTTCTTGGACTTCGAATATTCGAAGCCTACCCCGATGGAAGCAGAAGCTATGTTGCCCGTACCATCGGCCATGCCCTGCAGGTTCTTGATCGCATCATAAGCTTTCAGGCCTGCAAAACCTGCATTGGCTGCAAAGAAGCTATGCCTATCAGAGATTTCACTTTTCTAGCAGTTAATCATATTCCAAAAGATGTTTGACAGAACGACTTCTTATCAATCCACCCATCCTCGACTGTCTTGATACCTGTTATGCGTCCATTAACATTCGATACACCGATGATGCAGTTTGCTGTCTCATAATGCGCTGGCTTATGAACCCGCATCGACATATTGGGACCCATGGATTGATAGTAAAGTTGCGACGGCACCCAAAACGGCGCAGATGTCTTCGTCCATCGCATGACAACTGTATTATTCGCATTCGATTTTTCAATCGGCTCACCAAATCGTTTTTGGAACGATTCGACTGTCTTGTTCTTCCATTCTTTATCGAGCTGATTGGCCTCACCAAAGAGACCAATATTTAATCCCCCATTACCACCAACACATCCGGTAAGCATGGCAGCAGCTGCACCTAGCAATAGTGCAAGCTTAAAATGCTGTTTGCCCCCATTCATCATCTTTTAAATTCCTTTCAGCGTCTCATTGTACTTTTATAGATCGAGCCATTTTTGCCTTATCAAGTGTCTTCAATTGCGCGCACTTTGTCGTCAGACAAATTAATATATTTTGCTTCTGCCGCCCTTTTCACTCATCAGCGCCGATTCAGAAACATTTAGCATTGCAATTTCAGTTTCAGAGGTGCGTGTCGCGCTGCAGTTTGATCTGCTCACCTCCAGCATTGCCACCCGATAAAGTATTCGCTTTATTCGCTGCTGGCGTTGATTTCCCACATAAAGTAATCCAACCTTTCAGTGTGCTCGTGACCCAGAGTATTGATCTTAAGCCAATGGAAAAATGGGGTTTCCATCTTGAGCTTGTTTCAGCGCGAGATGGAAAAGCGGTTGAAGTTCAAGTAAAAATCAACAGCCTTGAATCAAAATTCGATTCAAGCATTCAAATTTTGTCCACGAACTCTGATACCCCATGATACAATATCGAAGCCTATTAATTATAACTTCACATTGGTTTCCAACTCATCCCAGTTATCTTCAAGTCCTTGCCTCTCCATATATACATTAAAATAATTAAACGTTGCATATTCGATGCTTTCTTTGCAAAACCATACTGCATCACACTCATCACATATGTATAAATCTTTACCCGTTTTCTTAACAACGGCTTTTAATACAGAACCTTGATTGCATCGAGGGCATAGATGATTTTTATTATTCATTGAGGATACGCCGTTATAATCTCTTTTGTACCAGGTTTTACTATCACGCGAATACTATTCTCACCTTTAGTGCCCACAGTTCGACCCATTGGTACAACATAGGCTCCCGGATCTCCAGGAACAGGAGTACCTTTTTTCAACCAAGCTTCGTCGATCAAAGTAAGCGCATCGTTTCCTTGAACGTTAAATACGGTATGTGTGGCTTTATTCGGATTAGATACAGTGTGAGCCAATACGTGGTCGATTCGGCGTACATCAACTGAACCTTGTCCATAAACCAAACCTCCAGGAGAGACGTAGACAAGATCACCAGTCGGCGTTCGATATGGAATAAAACCCGTTGGTGCATTGATTTGAGCACCTACCCCACTCACAGGAACCCAGTTTTCTGGCACCGTACTGACTGTGCCGTCCTCTTTACCAAGAGCTTTTGAGACCGCTGTTACGCCTTTTACTTTGGATACCAAACCAACGAACTGGGCAATCGCCAGAAGATCGCCTTCTTGAACCTTCTTGACGAGATAAGGCATTCCTGTGAAGCCCGACGGATCCGAAACCAGGAATTTGACTACTTTATTGAGTTCAGCTTGCTTCTCAGCTGAAAGGTTCTCGTACCCTTCTGGAGCGAACAGATTCAAAAGTTGCTGCTGAACATCCGGGTCTTGAACGATTCTATTCCAATCTTCTTGTTGCAGATAAACTTCGGCTATTCCGCTATAACTCGACATCGCCGCAGTTGCGTCCCAAAGGACGTTTCCACAGCCATCACCAGAAAAGCCATTTGCTCGACAATCTACATAAGCTTTCTGTTGCCTTTCATCCTTTTCATCAAGTTGCTTTGCCGTTTCGCATGCAACGGCATCCCCTTGAGCGCATGCAGTTTTAGCTGCAGTCCGCTTTTCGGCATCCGCATGATCGAGATAATTAAACTGATATGCATTCCCCGCATACGCTGCTCCAGCCCCACCGGTAACACCGCCAATTCCTTGAAGGATGGAACCAGTTACTGTGTTGGTCATGAACTCTGCTGCCGAACCAGTCAGACCAGATTCTTTGACGAACTCTGCAACTAGTTCCCTTATCTTAGGCGCTAGTAGAGCCGAAGAAGCACCGCCGAGAGCGCCGCTCAACATGCCGCTGAAGTCTGTCACGCCTCCAAGGAGACCGCCTGCGATTGCATGAAGGGCCGCGCGACCAGGACCACCTTCTTTCCAGAACTCATATTCGTCTTTGTCGCCACGCTCGTATGCAGCATTCGCCAAGTCACTAGCCTTGGTGCCGATCATGTTGGCCGCTTTGGCGGCTGCATCGTCATAGAGCTGCTGGGTTTTCAGCTGCTCACTGAGAATTTTCTGAAGATCAGGAATACCAGGCAGCGAGGTATTAGTATCTGTCGTATCGCGACGCAAATCATCAATGTTCTGCTGCTGATTGGGAAGATCGGTTATAATGATCTCACCGGGAGAAACTGCTGACAGTGCCTTGCCTGTCTCGTTTTCGCCTTCCTTGATTGGCGGGGAAACAAGAGGACCCTTGTCGGAAATACCGCCACCATAGGTATTGGCTTTCCACTCGGAGTGTGTATCGAGGTCTTCGAATTCGAGCGTTCCGGTTTCAAGACGATTGTCTTTCGAATCAGCCTCGCTGGAAATCACACCGCCCGTAAGCTTGGTGTTGCCGTCGACCTTGATATCAAACCCGCCCTCACCTGCACGGATGCCGGATTGTTCGGAGACAATAGCGGCGTCGCCTTTTCCAGTCTGATAACTGCCAGAAATCCCATTGCCACTCGTTCCAATACCGCCGCCAACGCCAACCTGCTTGGCTTTTCCTGATGACGTATCTAATTGACTTTCGATATTAAGGTCACCGCCAATATCAGCAATCACCGTTTCTCCAGTGACGGTGGCCCCTTTCAGGTTCGTGTCATTGCCAGATTGCAGATAAATCCCGACAGTACCTACAACATGTGTGTTGACGTTTGTGACGGTTGTTCCGTCGGCATTTCCCGTCGAAAAGTTGAAGTTGCCGCCTGTGAGATCAAGGTTGATCTGCACGCCACCAGAAATGTTTTTGCTGGAATTTTCCGTTGTCGCCTGAGCGCTGATGAGATTGATGTCGTTTCCAGCAATTAGAGCGATATCGCCTCGACCGCCTGACGGCAGACCTTTTTCGTCATAGCCAGCTGCGATCTGCGCGCCGACTGCGTTAATATCGCCGCTCGACGCTTCAATGATGACTGTGTCGCCAGCACGAATGGTCGTTGGCACTGGCGTCGATGTTGAACCTGAGGCACTGTTCTTCGAATATTGGAAGCCTGCCGTGATGGAAGTTGAAAGAAGTGGGCCATCCTGCTTGAACTCACCTGGCGTGATTGGCTTCCCATTCACCAGTGCATCATAGGCATAATAACCATTGATTGCAGCTATCGTGCCCATCGCAATTGACTGGCTGGAACTGCCTTCCCCGACCTTCTTTGCTGCATCATAAATGTTGCTGGCTGCTGACGCGACACTTGAAGACACAGTCGCTGTGATGCCAGCAAACAGCTCCTCATGCATGGTTTCGTAGTTGGTCTTGTCCTGTGCAGACAGCAGATTGACATCGCGTTCGGCGAGAATATCGACTGTGGAACCAGCTTCCACCTGAGCAGCTTGTAGATTTGCGTCACGTCCGGCTGTGATCACCAAATCACGCCCCGCACTGAGCGCCGATGTTGCATTGGTTTCAGCACCTTGCTTGGTTTCGTCTTTCGAAGAGCCGTAACCAATGCCAATGGATGCGGAACCGTTGCCCGATTTCACTTGAACACCGAATCCTGAACGCTTTTCCTTCTCTTCAGACGCGTAGCTTTCAGCGCCAGGCAGGATGTTCACATCGCGAGCTGCATCGAGCGCAATGTCATTTCCGGCTTCGACTTTCGAGCCGACAATATTGACGTCGCTTTCACGGGCCTTGATTGAGACATCGTTTCCGGCAGACAGTTCAGAGCCAACATTGGCAACGATATTCTCGCTCGAGCTCTTCTGCTCCTTGCCATAAATCGAATAGAAGCCGTCGCCTGAGCCAACTCCAAAACCGGATTTTTTGGAAGATGACGCGCTGTCATGCTGCTCCTGCGCGCCGATGATCGAAACGCTGTCACCCTCGATGGCAATATTGTCGCCAGCGGTGACTTTGGAGCCGGAAATCGCGACATTGTCACCAGCATTGAGGTTTACATTGCCCGATGCGCCCAGTTCCGATGCAACCGTGGTTTCATCGTAGTTCTGGTTTGCGCCGCTTTTCTTCGACAGGAACCCGGATTTCGACTTGGAGCTATCCTGATCGACGGTGTCTTTGCCGGAGGCGATGATGAGATCGCCACCCGCATTAATGTTGAGATCAGCTTTATGGTCTTTATCACCAGCCTGAACTTTAGATGCGGCAATCGTCGTATCTTTGCCGGAACTGATATCAACACCAGTGCCACCGCTGATCGATGAGCCCTTTAGCGTCGTGCTGTCTTCGTCCTTCGTCCATGCACGGGTCTTGCCAAATGTCCCCCCGCTTTCCTTGAATTTGGAATCGAGGTGATAGTCACTCTCGGCAGCCAGTACATTGACGTTGTTTTCAGCTTTCAACCCAACAGAGCCATCGGCGCTCACGTCGCTGCCAATGATATTGAAATCGTTGCCCGCATCCGCTTTGACATTACCGCCAGCCGAAATCGACGATCCAATAGCATTGGTCTCGGTCTCATTGCGCTGATAGATTTTGCCGTTCGTGTGCTCTTCATTGCGATCTGCCATGGCAACGATGTTGACATCGCCTTTCGCAGCCAGATCTAAATTGCCGCCTGCATCAAGGTTGGACGCCCCAATCAGAATGTCGGCTCCGGCGTTGACGCTCGTATTGCCACCGGAAGACAGGTTGGAACCTTGCTGGGTGGTCGCATCGAAACTATTGGAGCCGAATGACCCACTGGCTTTGTCCTGTGTCGCGATAACAGCAACGCTTTCACCTGCTTGGACTGCGAGATTACCGCCAGCACTGACATCAGAGCCTGCAATAACAACATTCTTGTCAGCATTCAGCGATGTCGATCCACCCGAAGCGATTTCAGATTTCTGCTGTGTCGTGGTTTCGCCAAAGCCATCCTTACGATTAGCCTCAGCCGACTGAATGGTGAGATTGCCAGTTTCTGCCGCAATGGCCAGGTTATCACCCGCCTTGATCTGACTGCCAGAAACGGTCGCATCATTGGTGGCTTTGATGGCAAGATCGTTGCCTGCTTGAAGCTTTGAGCCTGTTACATTCTCAGAGCCATCGACTGATGTGCCCTTGGCAACACCGATGTTGACGTTCTCGCCGCTGATTGCGAGGCCTTCACCTGCTTTAACATTGACCCCGTTCAGATTAACGTCTGTACCAGATTGAAGGATCGCATTACCACCCGCCGCAACCGCATCTGTCGGGATCACAACGGTCTGTCCGTTAAACGTCGTTGTTCCAGCACTCAGCGTAATGCCGTTATTTGCAGCAAGCGTCAGATTGCCATTGGCTGCAAAGCCGCCACCGTTCGCAGAAATTGTCGTACTCTGAACGCGCAGATCAGTGCTGGATGCAATGAGGCCAGAATTGGAAACTGCTTCACCTGCAATAACAACGCTATTACCCTCAATCATCGCGCCCGCAGAAACGATTGCCTCGCGGTCTTTCGCGGCCACATAAAGCACAGGTGCAAAAACTTCGACACCGTTCATATTCTGTTTGACGTATATGACGATGGAAGTATCGAGTGCTGCAAGCTGTTCAGCGCTCAAAGGCTCACCAAATACAAGACCATGGCTTTGCGCATATGCAATGCCATTATCGAGCAGTGACTTCACCTGATCGACAGCATCATAAGAACCGCTACCAAGGCCACGTCCGGTGGCTTCACGCATCTGCTTGTCGATCAGCTGATTTTCAAAATAAGCATCGCCCAGAAACAGCATCTGCGTATCGGGCTTATAGCCGACACGATTGAGATAATAGCCGGAGCCATAAAACTTGCTGACATCAAGGAATTCGGCCCGTGTCTCGTAAATGAAGTTTTGGCCCGGCGATGTGCCGCCAAAACCACCTGAATCTGGTTTCGGCGCAGAATTACCAAGTGCTGCTGCAATTTCTGCTGCGGATATGGAAATGCCCCCTGCTTGCAGGCCATTGCCTGAAAGAGAAAGCCCCTTTTCTGCAAGGAGGGCATCAAGGGCAGCATTCGGTGTGAACAGTGCCCCGCCAGCAGTGATCCCATTCAGCGCACTGAGTGGATCGCCAGTTGTGGAGGCTGCTTCATAGCGTGCGTATCCTGCAATTGAGCCGTTTGCAGCCGTATTATCGGTGGTGCCCGCATTCAGCACCAAAGCACCACGGGCTCTTATTACGGATGAAAGACTATCAACAGCCTCCCGGCCAACAAGCACGGAAGCATTGGCACTAATGTCAGCGGCTGAATTGCGCGTCCCGTCTGCATTGTAACCGTAGCAGGTTTCAGCATCCGCGAGACAGGTCATATAGACGTTTCTATAAAGCGTAACGCCCTTATTGGTCAGATGATCGCTTGTAATCTGCGCGTTGCCACCTGCCTCAATCGAACTATAGAAATTGTCGATTTTGGTGGCATCAATGACGATGTCACCATTGGCTTGAATGAGACCCTGAATGGTTGGTTTTGATGCAAAATACTGGCTCTGATATTGCGCAGACATTGCTGCAGCATCGTTCCAGTCATACCAGATTTTACCCTTGCCGTCGTTGGAGCCAGCCTTGGTCCATGTGAAAGCCTTGTAAATCGAGCCATCCGGCAGCGTCAGATAACCATAGGTTTCTTCCTTCGTGTTCCATAGCCCCTTGTCGAGCCAGGTCACATCGCAAGGATCGCCGTCTTTTGCTCGGCAACCTCCGCGCCCCCATTTCACGCTATCGGCAGGCTCAAAGAACAACCGTCCGCGCATCGGGGTATCATTGTCCCACAGCTCATCATATTTATCGGGCGTTCCGAATGAATAGCGAGGACCATCTTCCTGCCGCTCGCCAATTGTCGGTTCGCCATTGGCCTCATTCTTGAGATACTCGGTCTGAATGGAGAGATTTTTGCCAGCCTGGATCAGCCCTGCGGTATTGATCAGTGCGGCGTTTTTGCCAGTACCAGCATAGTTTGCGAAGGTGAGGTCATTTCCAGAAAAGATGGCACCAAAGTTATTGGATATCGTACCATTAACGAACAATTGGCCGTTATTGCCTGCATAGATCAGACCTGTAGACGTATTGTTGAGATCGCTGCTGATCTTGAGAGCAAGATTATTATTAGCAGCCAACTGACCTGCATTGGTAAGCGAGGCAAGCGTCAAAGTCAGATCATGTGCTGCCAACAAGGCTGTGGCAGAGGTTGTAACGACCGTCTGAGCGTTGATCGTAATATCACCACTGCCACCATTGGCAGTTACTGCACGGATTTTCGAATTTGATGCATCAGCCGAACCTGAGAGGTTCAGAGCAATACCGCCAAAAGTGAGCGTCGCGTTCGAAAGATTGGCATACGCCGCGTTGACGATGAGGTTTCCGGCAGTCGCAAGCCTGGAACGATTATTACTGAGATCAAGGCTCTGCAGTGTCAGTGCGATATTGCCCTTTGCGACCGTATTCTTATCAAGGCTAATCGCCCCGAGAACCGAATTCAGATCGGCAGAAGCAAAACTTTGCAGGCTGTTATAGGAGATATTCTGTTGCGCTTTGGCCTTCAGATCGCCACCACTGAGCAATTGATCGGCTATGATTGAGCCGCTGGACGCTCCGAGTGTCATCTGACCGACGGTCGCCGCACCATTCGCACTGGCCGCGCCAGTTTTGAGGATAAGCGAACCGCCTGATTGCTCGGTGGAAGCAAAATCAACACCGGAAACAAGTGTGCCAATATTCAGCGATGCACCGTTAATCGTTGCATTGCCGCCTGCCAGAGACTGGCCTGAAAGCGTAACAGCGCCCCCGGCTGTCAGGTTCAGATCGCCACGCGAAACGACATTCGCGGATAAGTTTCCAGTGGCAGAGGCGACTGTGTTGCCAGAAGAAAGAAGACGATTGACGATCAAATCACCAGCCGTAGCAATCAAGCTGAGGCCACTTGCAACATTGCCTGTTGCTATTGTTCCTTTGGCCAAAGCGACCAGATCAATGCCAGCGACAGCTGTCGCGATGTTGATTGCAGACCCTGTAACCGAAAGATCGGAACCCGCCAAAAGCTGGCCGCTGATCGTAGTCGCGCCCGTGATATTTGCCCTGGTGTTGCTGGTGACGTTTGTGGCATTGGACGAGCCAGCTGTGAGCGTCAAAGCCTGTGCGGACAACAAGGTTCCGGCATCAATCGTGCCATTGGCCGTTAATGTCGTATAGCCGGATTGAGTATTGTTAGACTTTAATGTGAGCGAGCCGCCTGATTGTTCAGTTGCTACAAAATCAACACCGGAAACAAGCGTTCCAATGGTCATTGATCCGCTATTGAGTGTGACATTGCCAGCAGAAAGTGACTGACCCGCAAGCGTAAGATTGCCACCTGCAGTGAGATGCAAATCGCCATGCGTGAGGGTATTGGCAGATAGATTTGCTGTTGCAGAAGCAGTTATGTCTCCAGATGAAAGCAATCGATCTGCTTTCAGATCACCAGATGTTGCGACGAGGTTAAGCGTGCGTGCGCCATTACCCAGAACGATATTGCCTTGGCGCAATGCATTGAGATCGACACCAGCAACAGCGGTACCGATAGAAATGGCTGGGCCGTTAACAGTGATGTCTGAACCCGCCAGAAGCTGGCCGCTGATCGTCGTTGCACCCGAGATATTGGCCGCACCATAGCTGGTGACATTGGCCGCTTTGAAAGTGGAAGCATCGCCAACAAGATTGCCTGCCGACAAAAGTGTTGTGACATCAATCGTTCCGGCTTGTGCTACAAGCGTTGTATCGCCTGTGTTTCCGACGACGATGGTACCGTTTGACGACTTGCTGGCAGCAAAATCAACACCGGAGATGATGGCACCAGCTTTGATGTTTTTGCCCGTAATGCCGATATCGCCGCTCCCCAGAAGCTGACCCGAGACATTTGTCTCGCCAGCAATGGTGACAGCTCCGTGACTGGTCACATTTTGCGCTACAAGCGAAGCCGCTGAAATATTCAGGTTTCCAGCAGAAAGCAGCGAGGCAACATCAACACTGCCTGTCGTCGCGAGGCGCATGTCACCTGAGGTTCCAAGTGTGATCGCACCATTGGCAGCGTTGGTTGCGGCAAAATCTACACCCGAGACGACATTTCCAGCGTTCAGAGAACGGCCAGACGCGATAAGTGTGCCGCCAGAGAGAATATCACCGGTGGTAATGTCGGCTCCGGCGGTCAATGTCATATTGTTGAAACTGACGAGAGAGGCAGCGCTGATCGCGCCTGATGTTGCCGTCATAGTCAGCGCGCCACCGCCTGCCTTGGCGGTACCAGACAGCGCGATATTGCCGGATGTTGTGGCAAGATTTGCCGCACCGTCGGCTATGACCTGACCAGCCGCAATACCCTGTCCCGCCTGCAAGCTTGCGTTCTTGCCAGCCGCGACATCGCCAGTCGTAATCGCACCGGACGAGGTCAGCTCTATATTTCCAAGCGATGCAACGTCGCCTGCAACAGAGAGCAGACCCTCGCCATTGCCCAAAATGACATCTTCGTCAGCGGAAACCGCTTCCAGTGTGATGCCTTTATCTGCCTTGACGACCACCTTCTTCTTTGAGGTGATCTTCTTTGCATCGACCTGTTTGCTCTTCGATTGAATGGAAACACCGTCACGACCCGATGCATTACCAAGCGATATTTTGCCGTCTGCAGAAAGCGTCAATTCGCCTGCATTGGCCGCCATATCATTGCGCATGCGCACGCCAGCGCCCTTGTCGGTCACAACAATCTTGATGCGATCCGCCTGCATGGCACCAAGGGCTGAGCCGTCAATGGCAAACTCGCCCGCATCCTCAGCACCATCGAGAGCAGTGGCTTCACCCGTGGCATAGTCAAACTTCTGGCGACCTGCCGTGAGCCTTAGGTTTTTGCCATTGATCGGACCGTCAATCTGAATACGGCGCGATACGATATCGAACAGATCGACAGCACCATCTCCGGAAGCAAAATTGCCCCCTTTCGAACCGAAGGTGACATCACCGCCCTGGACGGTGAACCCTGATAGCTTGCCAGTACCGTCGATATCGGGGGTGCCTGTGGTCAGCGTTGCACGCGGTGTATTGATGAAACCGCAGCCGTCGCATGTAATTCCGTTAGGATTGGCGATAATAACATCAGCCCGACCACCAAAGACTTCTGTCGGCCCAAGCAGTGAACTCCGGCTACCGCTTGTCACTTCATTGAGAATGACGTTTGCAGGACCAGAGTTCTTCAGATTGGCATTGCCCGGTGTCACACCACCGAGTTTCGATGTACCAAACTCGCCATTGTGATTATTGAGGATCAGCCCAGGCGTGCCTACATTGAAGTCGCCATATTTATTATGCGACAGTCCCTGTCCGTTGGGCGTCACAATATCGACAAGCGGCACGCCGTTGGGTGCGGCTCCAATACCGGGCTGATTGCCAATCGGCGCATTCACATCAGGGGTGAGCTGTTGCGCCTGCAATAAAACAGGCTGGAACACCAGAAGCCCGCTCAACAGGCTGGCAACGCCTTTGCGAGCAAATGCGGCAGGATCAAACCAGCGGTGTGTCCGCTTGGTTCCCTTGGAAAAACCGGATACACGCGAGAAATATTGGCGGTATGCAAAATTCTTCATGGCCGAGCCTGCCTTAAAATATGAATCGAAAATCATGCGGCCTGTAAGCCGCAAAAGCCCTTAATCTCGGGATTTTGCAGACTGTCCGCTGCCCGGATTGTCGAGTTTTTTGTAAACTTCGGTCAGTTGGGATTTAGGTACCGAACACTTCTTGCTGCGTGCAATATCTTCCAGAACTTTGTTGCGATTGCGCAGCGCATCGATCTCCACCTTCTCAGGCGACTTCGGGTCCATGAAAAACAGTGCGGGGAGGAAGAGAACGCCTGCGGCTCCCAGAACGATATTCTTGCCCTGGGCCTGACTGCGTTCTTTCAGCGTAACCGTTATCTGCCGCTCATTTGCAGCGAACTCACGTGAAATCCCCGCACAATCAAATGCGCTATCGGTCGGATGGGTTATTGCAATAGGTTTTGCTTCACGACCGCCACAGCCTGCGAGGGCAATACTAAGGACCATCGCTGTAGCTACTGCAAAATGCTGTTTCTTGCTGTTCATAATATCCCCGGAAAACATAATTACCCCCTGCTCGCACATCACCACTGCAGCGATGTGCTGACAAAAAACAAATCCTTGCCATTGGTATCGGCTGTGCTTTTGATGATGCGTGAATAGCCGATATCCGCACCAATATTGCCGCCCGCCAGACGCGTTCCCACAGTCCAACCGGAGACATCGCCACCTTCAATTCCAAATCGCGCCTGTTCAAAAACATGGCCATAATCAATGGCCGCATAGGGCCGCAATTCGCCGAGCCGTTTGCTCAGGAGTTCACTGTCCTTCCACGGCAACGTGCGCCAGACGAGCTCATTGCGGGTGAACAGGCCATTATTGCCAAACAGAATACTGTCGCGGGTTCCGCGCACATTGGAATAACCGCCCAATGAAATCTGTTCCGCACCATACAGATTGTCTGGGGAATATTGTCCGTTGATCAGCGTTGAGAACTGGAAGTTATGGCTCGCCAGCTGGAAGGGTTTGGTGACGTTGATCGTGCCTGTGAATTTGGAGAATTCCGGCTCTGCGTCGCCTGCACCGGGATCACCGCGTTTCGTCGCGCCAAACACGCCAAGCCCCTGATTGTAGCTCAAGTCAAAAACCCAGAGGCCGCCGAGCATACGGCGGGAATGGGAAATGCCGAGATTGGCAACCGAATATTCGCGACTGCCAACTTCGATCAGATTACCCATCAAAAAGTTGTCTGTAGCCTTATAAGCGATGCCTGCATTAAGCGTCGTAATGGAATCCTTGTCACGCAGGATGACGCGGTCAACGTTAAAGCCCAATTGTTTTGAATTGCCGGAAGTGTCGATGTCCGAATATTGGCCGGGAACGGAACTGCGATATTTGTAATAGGAACCGTTGAGCGTGAAGCTCCAATAGCCATAAGGCACACTGATCGAGCCGGAAATGCTGTTGCTCTGCCCTGTACCGTCATTGGGCCATGGATAATCAGGTCCAGTGTGTTCATAGGTGAGCGACACCAGATCGTTCAGATTGACCAGATTATCCATCCGAAACGACACGGATGATCGCGAATAACCGGTCGATTTCTGACCAAGATTGTTGTTGGCCAGTGAGAAATGCCACGGCAGACCGGGTTTATTCTCGACATTGAGAATAGAAGCCCCTGGCTCTTTCCCTGGCAACATTGACGTCTTTGCATTGTTAGAAGACAGTCGATTGACCTGATCAAGCCCTTGTTCAACATCACGTATATTGACGGGCTTCCCCTTGAGACCGGGAAAGGCAGTTGCAAGCAAGCCCGGATATTCAGCAGGCTTTCCATTGAGGTAAATGTCTGAAAGTGAACCTTCAGCGGCCACCAGGCGCAACACTCTAGTCTTTGCAATATCCTGCTCCGGCACATAAACGCGTGACGTAATATAGCCTGCATCCATGTAAAGACTGGTGATGTCTTTCAACAGAACATTGATATCAGCAAGGCCGATGCACTTGTTCTGATAAGAAGCCAATGTTGGCGCAAGTGTTTGACTTGACAGCAGACTGACGCCTTCAACCTCAACACGGATGATTGCAAAGCATGGTCCCTTTGCAGCGTCTGTAGTCGGCTCGGCTTGCTCGGGCCTAGCTGGTGTCAGTTCACGCGGTGTTGCATCACCCAAAGCGCGCAGTCGCTGTTCCAAATCCTGTTCGGCCTGACGACGCATAAAATCATCGGCAGGCGATGCCGCCGCATTCGGTATCACATTAGGTGACTGCTGGGCAAAACCAGAAGTTGTTGAAGCAAGCAGCGCAGCACTGAACGCAAGCCAAAGCCTGCCCAAACGAACAGAATACATCATCATCTTATCCGTCAGGCTTTAGTTGGCTTTTGCAATTCTGCGAGAGCCTTGGTGAGCCCCTTCAAAGAAAACTTGAGATTGATATTCTGCCCGTTCATCAGACGCAAACGGGCTTCTCCTGAAGTTCCCTTCTGCAATGCACCAAGCATCTTTGGATCGAGCTTCTGCTGCGCCCAGCATCCAGCTTGATTACAATTGCGGTAAGGGATCGTAACAACATCTTTGCTGTCAGCAGCCAAACCAAGACCAATTGGCAGCACAACATTCAGCGGCACAAGAGCGGTCAATCACAGCTCATTGCCGGAAGGCTTCTTGCCAGCTTCGGGCGCAGTCTTCGCAATGGCCAATGTGAGAACATTGACGTTCTCCTCGCCCTGTTTAACCTGGGCAATCTGTGCAACCTCGCACTGCGAAACGGTTTTGCCGTCAGCAGCTTTGACCTCAGCGCACCGATAATACCAGTCATCAAAACGTGTCGATTGGACAGCTTGCGCTTCTGGTTGCGGTACGACAGGAGATGCATCCTGTGCATGTACAGGAACAAAATTCGACATCAAAATTATTACAGCGGCACCCAAGGGAGCCAAATTCATACCAAATTGCATTTCAATACGTCCCCGATTGAACCGACCAATTCCCACTCAAAGGTCGGTGGATCATCTAAAAGGCTTCGCCAGCTATGATGATCGATATTCGATTGAACTATGCATGCGTTGGTTGCAGAATTGTCTGATGTTCCTCGCGCCCCACACGCCGAACAACAATGCTGCAACCAGAATAATATTGAGCCGGATGCGCGATTTTGTTCCCAGAGTCAACAGCACATAGAGAAATGCACCGAAGAATTAGACTTTTTGCCAATATAATACTTAGCAGCCTTATTATCCTTATCGCTAGATTATTGCCATATGAAGCTTAAGAAACGACCGCTTCCACTCATGATCCCTCTTCCCAACCTACGGCCTCAACCACATACACTTGACGGAATACAAAGACTGTTCGACCATAGATGAGCTTTCTATCTGTCCAACGGAGTTTGCCATGAGCGACGATCATCATCACGAACATTCAGATCGATGGAAGCACGATGGGGTCCGTGTGATAAAAGGCGATCAACTCGACCCCAACACCGCACAAACACCTGGTATGTTCCGTCAGGCTGCTATAAATCATGCGCGTGTTGGAGCACAGAAAATCTGGGCCGGGACGGTCGCAATCGAACCCAATGCGAAAACGGGCGTCCATCACCATGGAGCATTGGAAAGCGTTATTTTCGTTCTGCGTGGCAAGGCTCGGATGCGGTGGGGAGACAAACTCGAATATGTTGCCGAAGCCGGACCAGGCGACTTTATTTTCGTCCCACCTTATGTTCCCCATCAGGAGATAAACGCTGATCCTGAAAACGTGCTGGAATGCGTTTTGGTTCGATCTGACAACGAAGCGGTCGTCGTGAACATCACCGACGTGGAACCTATCGAAAATCCAGAGACGGTCTATTGGGTCGATCCGATACATCCTCACCCAGAACAGAGCTAAAATCCTCATTAAGGACGTAGTGTTGGCCCTGGAGAAGAAAATCAAGCCCGCTCAATCTAATCTGTCACCAGTATCCAATGGCCCACCGCGAAATAATATATCTTTTGCATTTTCGGCCTGACCCTCTTGAACGGCTTCAATTTTATAAACCTTACTGCCCGACACTAGAAATTGCGGACTTTGTGCATCAACAAGAGACAAAACATCATCTGGCGCTGAAATAAATTCAGTAATAGTCCAATGTTTTCCAGAACCCATCTACAAAACACCCCATGTTTAATAGCGACAGCTTTTGCGAGCCATCGTTAGATATACTAATGTTTATTTTACCAAATTCTTGTAATTGCCCAGATAATGCTTATCAATTAACCACGCTTGCGAGTGCAGTATGAAAACGCATGAGCGACTGCTACTAGATACCTGCATCATAAGTCAATTTGCTTACAAGAATCCTCCGCATCAGCTTATCACATGGTCCCAGCGATTTCCGGACAATTATTTTGCGATCTCTGTTTCGACTGTAATCGAGATACAGAAGGGAATAGAAAATCTCCGGCTCTCGGGCTCGCCCCGCGCGGATGCACTGGAGAAATGGCTGGATCGACTACTCGCGAGCGACCTCGTTTGCCTTGATCAAGACGCCATCACCGCCCGAATAATTGGGCAGATGATCTCTACGCCAGCCTTGAAATCTCTGTGGGTACCAGACGCAAAATCTAAGAAACCCAAATTTGGTCAAGACCTGCAAATAGCCGCTGCTTCAATACGCCACCAAATTCCCATAGCAACAGAGAACGTCAGCGACTTCCTTAGAATCCATCGATGGTACAAACTGCCTGGACTGTGCAATCCTGCTACAGGTGAATGGTATGTTGGATCGAGAAAAGCAGAAATGGTGCCTTGACTCCCAGATTTTGTTCCTGATATGTTCCCTTCATGAAACACGCGCTCACCCATTCCCCATTGCTGACTATGCTCCCTGTTGAGCTTGTCACCCGCGCGCATCGAATACGTACCTTCTGAGTTTTTGAACCCCGCAGTTCATCGACGGCTTCCCGTCCTCAGGAGCAATGCAATGTTCCATTCGATTAATGATGTCTGTTGATTGCCGCTGAGAACTGACCCGGAGGGGGTGCGGAGGAAAACTTGGACTATCAGGGAGGTAGTTCATGTATTCCTACGAAGACCGGATGCGCGCTGTTGCGCTTTATATCAAGCTGGGC
>NZ_JASAMU010000021.1:0-28297 GCF_029909885.1 Ochrobactrum sp. AN78 | reverse complement strand
CTTGCCTCCAACGTTGACATTGACCAGCACCTCAAGAGGCGACACGTCGCATCTCTAACTGGCCCAACTGTCGCATTACTAAATAGCCCCTACACGCTTAGATCACATAACATGTATTATGGAACTAAATGATTGATAATATTATTGGTTCTGTTCCTAAGGGATTGATCGAGGTTAACGATTCTGCATCTCCTCTTTCTTTTTCTTCAGAATTTCTTCCCACAACGTCTTGAAATCAATCAGCGCATATTACTCGAAATTCCGATGCTGCCCCGTTGGCTCATCCGTCATTTGGTGGGCTCTCTTGCTTCTTGAACTCCATTGTATATCCCAGCCGAAACAGTACTAAACCTACATTCCTGATCGAAGGATTTGTTCCCTCCATGAATAATTGGCTAACACGCGACCTTGATATTCCGAGGACGTCGGCCAAATCCGCATGAGACATTTCCTTTTCTTTAAGGGCTGTCCTCAGAGTTTCTTGAAACGCGATGATGTAGTCCTCTGAGACATACCTTTCCACGTCATCCCATCGTTTCATAATTCGTTTCACATCGATCCTCCGACAAAGTGCGTGAAATGTGCGTTGAGATACCTGAAGACCCGAAAGAAACGAACAAAACGTTTTGATCAGGTGCGTTCAGGCTGTGCTGGCGCAAGACAAGAAATGAGAAAAGCCCCACTTCGTTGGGACTTTTGCATTCGTCACTCGTCCGGATATGTCCCCGTATATCCGCAACAAGGCTTAACGGCGTGGCTGCAACCAAAGCGATGATCTTATTGCGTGTTCGAAAACGGTTAACGCAATGACTACCGAATTAAGCCAAAATACCATTCTAGAATGGTTTATACTTCCCGAATCTAACAATCAGCCTATGGTTTCCTGTTACTGATTCACGACAATGGGATGCCAGCCATTCAGACATGAAAAAACCGGCACGAAGGCGGGTCTTTCGAGGGAGATGCTAGAAAAGATCGTTCAGGTTAGCGACTTGCTTTTTCACGACAAATTACGGATATCGATGCGGGCACCGGAGAGCGAGGATCCAGATGCCTTCAACATCATCTGGAACCGTCCTAAATCCCAGGGAGCGCGGCCCCCCTCTCCCCCACAAGCCGAAAATTGGCATCCCCCATCCTTCGCCCGCTTCGCGTTCTGCAGGACGACCAGGAGCGAGAATCGCTGCGCGGATATTCGCCCTTGGTCGCGCCTTCAGCGTGGGTGGTCCCCCCTGCCAATTTTCCGCTTGTCCCCCTCTCTTCCGCTGATCTTGCTCGTGCGCGGGAGCAGGAGCAGGGCTCCTGCCCCTTACGGGACAGAAGGCCGCTTCGCGGAAAAAGGAGAAACCCACGTCCGACACTGTTAAAATCGCCCTCAACAAGCTGGACTCGGACCCGAACAATGTCAGCAAATCCTATTTCAAGGACAGCATCGACGAGCTTGCGGCCATCCTTCGCGCCGAAGGATTCCAGCCGCTGCAAAATTTTGTCGTTCGTAAAGGTGACAAGAAAGGCCGCTTCTATGTGACCGCAGGTGAGCGCCGCCGTCGTGCCCTTGCACAGCTAGCAGAAAAAGGGGAAGTCGAAGCCGACTTTGCCGTCAACTGCATGGTGAAAGATGCCGACCATGCAGCCGCCGTGTCACTTGCTGAAAACATCATGAGCGAAGACATGCACCCACAGATGCCTTTGAAGCATTCAAGGCTTTGGGCGATAAAGGAAAATCGGTTGCTGAGATAGCAGCGCGTTTTGCTACGACTGAAAACACCGTGACCCGCCGCCTTGCTCTGGCGCGTGTCGCACCGGAATTGATCGATCTCTACCGCAAAGATGAAATCAGCACCTATCACCTAAAGGCTTTCTCGATCACGGACGATCATGCGCAACAGGTGGAAGTCTGGAACAGCCTCAATCAATATGACCCGCATCCAAGCTCAATCCGCCGTCATCTGACCGAGGCTGAAATTGCTCTGTCCGCCAAAATCATGAGATTCATAGGAGTAGAAGCTTATGAGCAGGCCGGCGGTATAGTTCGCCGTGATCTATTTTCCGACAATGGCGGATTTGCCACCGATGCGGCTTTAGTGGACCGCCTTGTTATGGCGAAACTAGACCAGATCGCAGAACCGATCAGAGCCGAAGGCTTGGAAATGGGTTGAGTGTTTCAGCGAACAGCCGTCCGGCTTTTATAATACCCCCCGCATCTATGCCGATACTATCCCTTTGAGTGAGAAAGCGCAGGCGCGTCTTGATCAGCTTTGCACCGAATATGATGCTCTGGCTGAACTTATTGAGCATGGAGCCGCAGACGATGACGCCGAAGATAAAAAGGAGGCCATTGAAGCTGAAATTGAAATCATCAAAGCCAGGACAGAAGGATATGCCGCCGACGATATTGCAAGGGCCGGTGTCTCTATCTGGCTTGACTATAGCGGTGACGTTTCGATCTATCGCGGCTTGTTGCGCAACGACGATGTGACGGCCAAACCAAGCGTAAACAGCAAGGACGGCGCCGCAGAAACCGAAAAGGCAGCGCATTCCGCAGCGCTTTTGCAGCCCCTAACCGCACATAAGACCGCAGCGCTACAGATAGAAATGATGCACAACTCCGAAATCGCCCTTGTCGCCGTGGTTCATTCGCTGTTGCTATCAGCTTTCTATTCGGGTGCGAGTAGCCAATCTTGCCTGCAAATCACCGTGACAAAAGAATATCTGGAACCCTCTTTTGCGAGTTGCCGAAGTAAAAGGAACAGATGTTGCCGCTAAGGTTGGCGCTATGAAAAAGGCCGAAGCCGCAGCATATGCCGAAGCGCAGCTTGCCGAAAGCCAATGGCTACCGGAACCTGTACGTGTCCAGGGAACGCGTGAGGCAGATCAGGACGAAGTGTCCGCAGCGGCGTAAATGCCGCCAGCCGGTCGCGTTCATTCTCCGGCGCGACCGGCTATCTTCAAACTCTGCAATCCTGAAAATTTAAATGTATATTCCTTTTACGTGTGGTATGAAATTACCGCCTCTAAAGCGCGAAAACCCCATTATTTCATTGCTTTTAGGGTATATCCCGTTTAAGATATACGTATAGACGAAGCGGGATATACAAAGGCAAAATCTCATGACCCTCTACATACGTGATCAGTCCGTCGATGACCTTGCCATCAAGGTCGCGAAGCTCGGAAAAGCCCCAAACAAAACCGAGGCCGTGCGCCGCGCTCTGCTTAATGAGATTTCGCGTCTGGAGCAGGCCGAGCCGCTTGAGCAACGCGTGAAGAAAATTCAGGACGAGTTCAAACAGCTTGCAGGTCCCACACGGACGCCCTTCGATATGAAGGCGTTCCGGGATTCACTCTATGAGGATGACTAATGTATATCGATGCATCCGCAATCGTGGCAATCATCATTGACGAGCAAGATGCCGCGCACCTTCTGACCAGGCTGAAACAGAGCGCCAAGCCTATTTACTATTCGCCCGTGACGTTTTTCGAGGCAAGCGTGAGTATAGCCCGACAGTATGCAAATGATACGGTAGGGCCCCAAGTCCCAATTGCACCGGAGCATATTCAGAACGCACAGCGATTAGTGGAACAACTTCTGAAAACCCTAAATGCCTGCGAGGTGACAGTGGCCGCGAAGACGGGACGAATTGCGGTCGAAGCGGCGGCTACTTATGGAAAAGTTGTTGCTCACCCGGCGCGGCTCAATATGGGCGATTGCTTTGTCTATGCCTGTTCGAAAGAACTGCGCATTCCGCTGTTGTGCAAAGGAAATGACTTTCCGCAAACCGATATTGAATTGGCATGATTGGCGCGTTGATGGTTCGCGCACCCAGTCCAACCGATTATCTTCAAAGCTCACGCTAATTCGGTCAGCTTTGTTGATTTCCACGTAGAAGTGAGCCGGAGGGGGTACGGACGAAAACTTGGACTATCAGGGAGTTAGTTCATGTATTCCTACGAAGACCGGATGCGAGCAGTTGCGCTCTACATCAAGCTGGGCAAGCGCCCGAAAGCGACTATTCGCCAGTTGGGCTACCCAAGCAATAATGCTTTGAAGGGTTGGTACCTGGAATACGAGCACCTTCTTGATCTGCGTTTAGGATTTGCGCCCCGAGCCCCAAAGTTCACACAGGCGCAGAAAGAAGCGGCTGTTGAGCACTACCGCACGCATGGTCGTTGTGTTTCTGCAACGATGCGCGCTTTGGACTATCCCGGTCGTGCAACGTTGACAGCATGGGTTCGTGAGGCGTTTCCCGAAACCAGCAAAGCTGTCACTGGAAGAACTGGACGTCCACGATACCCTGATGCGCTGAAGAAGGCTGGCGTCGTCGGACTTTATAATCGGCAAGAAAGTGCGCAGGCTCTGGCCGAAAAGCTCGGCGTATGCAGACCGACACTGTATAACTGGAAAAACCAGTTACTTGGTCCGGAGGCTCCCGCAACATCAAACGCAAGAACAACTCACCGCCAGTGCCAGAGCGAAAAGAATGAGAGCGCCAGCTCGAAACACTGCAGCACGATATTCTGAAACTGCAGCTTGAGCACGACCTTTTGAAGAAAGCGACCGAACTCATAAAAAAGAACTGGGCGTCGATCTTCAACTCCTGAGTAATCGGGAGAATACGCTGGTGGTTGACGCCCTAAAAGATCTTTATCAACTCCCGGATCTGCTGCTCAGTTGGGACTGGCGCGCAGCTCATATTTTTACCATCGAACCCGCATGAGGATGAGCGACAAGTACCTCACTATTCGTCAAAACATCACTGAAATCTTCGAAGCCAACCGTCGATGCTATGGCAGTGATGAGTGAGCCTGTCGAGCAAAGCGCCCTATCTATCGGTCGCACCACTGCGAGTGGATTATCGATGGAACCGACAGCGATTGAATGCGTTGCTCGTATTAGGAGGAATGAACATGTCGATACGATTTCAGATAGCAGCACTGCTCAGTATCGTCGTTAATGCGGTTATTTTTGGCGTCGGCGCGATAATAGTTCTTTCAGTGCCATCTCTCGCAGTCGAGGCGAAAACGCTTTTGCCAGTGTGCGTTGCGATGAGCCTGATCATTGCTCCGCCTATCGCTTGGTGGATCGCACCGCGCTTGCGAAACAGATACTGGCGTCAACGCATTGCGACACGCTCGTAGTCACGCTTGCCCTCCCCGCGTCAGAATCTAATAGGGCGGGCCTTAGTATCCTGGAGAGACAATATGACGGAAACAGACCCACAACGGGCTTGGAAAATAGCGACTGATAACCGTGTGTGCTTCTACGGGTGGAATGGGAAGCAAGTTCCCATGTCGCCAATTGTTCGTAAAGAAGAAGGAACAATTTATTTTCTCGCGGATGCCGCCAGTGAAAAAGTCACGGATATTCAGGAAAAGTCCCCCGTACAGCTCACATTCTCCGATGAATCCGCCAATGACTATCTGTTCATTATAGGAGATGCACAGGTGTCAAATGACCGCGCCAAGATTAAGGAACTATGGACCCCTTTCGCGAAGGCGTTTTGGGATTCAGAGGATGATCCAGACATCCGGCTTATCGTGGTGTCACCAAACCATGCAGAATTTTGGGACGGCCCAGGTAGGATTTCTGCTACAGCGAAAATGCTCTATGCATCTGTCACTGGCAGCAAACCTGACATGGGTGATAACCGCGAAACCGGTATGTAGTGGGGTCGGATGGGTTACACCATCTTTGGATTGCTCCAACCTGATGCCAGCGTCCTTCACTAGTAGCGTATATAGGTTTCGGGGGTAGCCAATTCCTGAACCGCAAACGACTTCGCCACGGATGCAATTCAGTCTCAAGTGTTGGCTGAGTTGCATCCGTGTCTTCGCGGTATAATGCGCAATGACTTGGCTTTTTAAAGCTAAACCCATTTTGGCCGGTTCACGTCAGATATCGCAACATCGTGATCGCAAATGAGACGGTGATTGCTCCGCCTATGCGGGTTGCGATCTGTGCGAAGGGCATCAGTTCCATCCGGTTGGCAGCTGTAAGGATGGCAATGTCGCCTGTCCCGCCCTGACCGCTGTGGCAGCCTGCCACGATAGCGGTATCGATCGGATAGAGATGGACCAATCTTGCCGTGATGAAGCCTGTCGCAATGAGGGATGATACCGTCGCGAATACCGTCACCACTGTGGGAAGCGTGAAGACGGCGATGAATGTATCCCACGGCGTCAGTGCTACACCCATCGCAAACAGAAGCGGCCAGGTCACAATGGAAGAAAAAAACCTGTAAACCTTTCGGCTCCCATTTTCTATAACGGGATTAAACATCCGGCCTATTTTTGCCGCAACGACGAGAAACAGCATGGTGATGGGTGCGGGAAAAGCAGTCAGTTTTTGTATATATACGCCCAACAAATAGAGGCTGACGATCGTGACGCCGGCTGCAGCAATGTCCGTAATATCAAGTGGTTTCGACGATGTCTTCACTTTTGAACTCACGTTGGCCGTACCAGGCTGCAATTGCCCCTCGCCTGTCAATTGCGGACAGTACTTTCCCAATAGATTGAGCAAGCCGCAGAGAAGAACAGCGGTAAAACTCGCGAGCATCACGACCGGGATGATCTGAGCGAACAAGGTTTCCTGCGGTTGATGCAGAATGAGAGAATATCCCACGGAAAGCGGTATTGCCCCCTCACCCAGACCGCCGGCCATGATGGGCGTGACGATGAAAAACAGGCTGTGCGAAGCAGTCAATCCCATCGCCATTCCCACAAGGGTGCCGACGAGCAATGCAACAATTGAACCGGCTGCAAGCGGCAAAAGGATCTTCAAGAAGCCCTCCACCAGCACTTGACGATCCATGCTGATGATACTGCCGACAATAATAGCCGAAATATAAAGATAGAGAAAATTTGACTGCTTACAGAACGCTGTGACAGCACTTGCAACGGACGGTGGTATGAAGCCGTAAAATACTGCGGCAGAAGGCACGACAAATGTCATGATGGCAGCACCGCCCATCAAACCCAGGATAGGGATGCGCCTGCCCAACTCCATGAAGAAGAACCCACCAACCGACAGAATACCAATCGCCATCGTCAAATCAGAAGAAACCTTGTCGATTGACACGAAGCCAATGATCAGCAGCGTTAAAAGCATATAGATTGGAAGTGGCACAACGCCGATCCGAATGCTCTGCGCCGACCATAAAGCTGCGCGCCAGTCTGTTTTCTTCGCGCGATGTGCTGTCAACTCTTGATGGGCCATTTGTCCTCCTCAAACTCCTAAGACTTCCTGCTGGGCCGCTCGCCAGGGTTCGCGTCCTGCCGATTTTTCACACCCATTGCTGGGACCGTTGCTAAGAGCAAAAGAGATTGTTCTTCTGTGTGTTATGGTATTTTGCTAAAATCTGAGTTGATAAGTGACTGCCCCAGCCCATTAATCATTGGCCCAGCATGCACCGCTTTACCAAAAATATCTGTGCTGTGGAGCGTTGAGCGGCATTCCGACCTTTATCGTTGGCACAGCATCGCTGGCCGGACTTGACCGGACGCTTGCGGGATTGGGGCGAGATTAGCTACCCTCGCCCTCCCGCAATCGCTTCGCCTCATTGGATCGGCGGGCAACGGATAAGTCCGCAAGGCATGAGAAATCATCACTACTTTGGTCAATCGCAATCCATAAAATCTGCTCTGTTCGCCACATGAATTGCCGCAGCACCTCCATGAGCGCAATTCCCCACATATAGGGCCCTATAGAGAGGCTAGAGAACGATCGCGGCTTGAAGGGCTGTCCGTCGCCCCAGCGGCCTGAAAACTGAGCGATGCGTGTTTGATCATCTTTGGCGAAAAGCCAGAGGATCTTTGGTGGATACGGGATTGTCCGGTTCGATCATGTTCAAATATGCGCCGCAAGGCCAACCGCATCTTACCATCATTTATTGCCCGCGTTTTATCACTGGTTTCAAAATTGCAGCAGTTCTGCTTAATAGCCCCTGAAATGCGACGCGTTTTCCTTCTATAAGGGATCAGCAATTGTGGCTAGCCATCTGAAAAGTGAAGCCTTTCTGCTTCACGCACATAAGCGATTCCCAGGCGTGACGTCAGAATGTTTCGCAAATTTGACGGGAGCGTCGCAGCCTTCGCCGACCAGCTATGATCACTTGCTGAAAATCATCCCGAGGATGAGCGAGGGAAAAGTTCTCGATCTTGCATGTGGTGATGGCATTCTGTGCCAACGGCTTGAGGCGTCCAGGCCAAAGCTTACAGAGATAATTGGTGTGGATTTCTCTCCACATGAAATACGCCTGGCAGAGAGGACGGCACAATCATCCCGTATACGGTTTTTCTGTGGCCGTGCCCAACAACTCAACCTCGCTGCTAAAAGCTTCGACTACATTCTCTGCCATATGGCATTCATGCTGATGGAGAACATTGAGAAGGTGGTTTCGGAAATAGCACGGGTTTTGAAAGAAGACGGTCATTTCTCTTGTGTCATTCCAATTGCTTCAAAGGGAGGCTGTCGGGCGATCTATCAACGCTGTTTCGAGCATGTTGCGCGCGATTACCGCCTTTTATCGTTTGAAACCTTGGGCGACAGACGCGCACGCTCAAGCTCGGGGCTGAAAAGTCTGTTTGAGGCTCATCCCGCATTTCACGGCACAGCGGTCTTTGAAGAATTTGAAATTTCTCTCGAACCGGACCCACAAAGCCTTGTTCGGTTTTTTATGGGACATTACGAAACGAGCTGCCTTACCGACCAGGGCATAGAACTGCTCAGGCAGCGGTTGACAGCGGAATTTGTTGCAGAAAGAATGAATGGCACCCTGTCGCACGGTGTCGGCTTTCTGCAAATGACGGTCAGAAAACAACGCCGCATCGATGCGCTATCAGCACCGAACGCTGTTTTGGCATAAGCAGCTGGCGCGGGTAGAGAGGTCAGGAATGCGGCCCCTAGGGCAGCCGGCCGCTACCGCCCTCGTGCTGGCGCTCCATAAATTTGCGGGTCAGTTGCACGAGACATTCATGGGCTTTCGCCTCAGTTAACCCGGTCTGCAGTTTTCCTTCAAATTCGGCTGGTTCGTTTTTATAGGCCTCAATGACCGACCAGGTACCGTCTTCATCCTTTCGCAGCTTATAGCCGTTCTCTATCATATCATCTGTCCTCGTCATTCAACGCCACAGCGGCGGCATCCTGGTTGATCGGCCTGAGTTCACAACCTGGTCTGGCGTCAAGCAGGACTCATCGGGGCGCCTGCTGAGAACCTCAGTTGTTATGTCTTACAACGCATCTGAACTGACGGGGTTCCGTTTGACACTCTTTGAAAAACCAGGTCTGGCATTCGCCAAGCCACGATAATCTCCTCATTCCCATCCGCTCCATATACGGAGCGCCCGGTGCGGTAAGGAAGTCCCGCCAGACTGCGGCGTTCCAAACAAGTTGATCAAAGCGCTTCAAAAGCAGGCAGAATGGCTATTTGGTGAAGAACGCTCATTTCTTGCACCAAACGCATTGAGGCGATTGCAAGTGACAGTATTCGCCATGCGCCTCCCTCCATCCGATCGTCACGGCTTGTCGTCCGGCGCAGTCCTGCCCGCTTGTTTTCTGAATCGGTCGCCGCCCACGCCTTTATCTAAAAGACATGGTCTTGCTCATGGTGGCGCTTTGATGGTGCGAAAGCAAACAGCGTATTGCCGAAGGATCGACCTACCGCAGCGCGAAGTTTGCGGCAGGGCTTTGAAACAAGGCGCGGGCATCTGGTTATCGGCGATGCTTTTCCCAGCCTAGGAAATCCCAGGCCGTCCTTCACTCATAGGGCGCCTCAGAAAGCAACGTTGCTGCCATGGCCGGCTGGGGTAGCAGATCATTTGTGCAGCAGAATTCGACAATCCAGTAAACATGTGCGGAGGCAACCCTATAATATACGGTCTGCTGGACCCTGCGACGTTCCAGAAGGTTGAGCCGCCGCAAAGCTGCCAAATGCTGCGAAATGGCAGAATGTCCCGTTCTCATGGCGCGTGCGATTTCGCCGACCGACTTTTCTTCCTCAAGAAGAAAATACAGCACCAGCAAGCGCTTGCGATATCCAATGACACGGAAAAATGCGGCTGCCGCATCGAATTTCTTCTCGAGTTTTTCTGACTGAGGAAAGCGTTCCATCGATAACCCGTTATAACTGAATTCAGCCCACAAGGATCTTCGTCCATCGACCAGATCGACGGGGCGAGAAATGGTTGCACATAAACGCTATCCTGTCGGCCCGGCTCACCAACGCTGATGTTACAAATGCAACAAGGATTGAGACCGGCGTGGATAGAGCCGACTATGGATGCGTTGCGTAGCCCGGACGCCTCCACTTTCCGAACCCAGACGATGGCCGCTGCCATTCATCGGGAGGAGCACGCCCACCGGACCATCCGATCCTTACGCCCGGCCAACTTTGACTGCCCCATCCCTGAACCGTATCCGTGGCTCGAAAGGTCGGCGCCGTCAGGAAGGCCAAAACGACGACGGAAATCCGTGTGCGCTTAGTCTATTCCTTTCGGCCACCCAAGAAAATCCCAATTATTTATTGAGGGGATGCTTGAAAAACGACGGAAATCCGGGCTTCGGGAGCGGGGACGAAGGGCGCTGCATGATGCGTTTGCGCGGTCAGCGATCGCACGATCGGCGCGGCAGCGGTGGCCATACCAGTGATGGTGCCGCTTCAATATCGGGTCTTTCGACCATGCCTGTCGCTTAACATTGTTTCGGCAATGTCGCCTTTTGCAACTTTACCTGATAATTTCCGTTTCACACGCGCTGTCTTATCATGTTCGGGGACCCAATTTGTATCTTGAAATCATCATTGTCGTGCTTCTTACGCTTCTCAACGGTGTTCTGGCCATGTCGGAACTTGCCGTTGTGTCTTCACGCCCGGCGCGCCTGCGCGTTATGGCGGACAAAGGGAGCCGGGGCGCCCGGATCGCTATATCCTTGGCGGAAACACCAGGACGTTTTCTCTCGACCGTGCAAATCGGCATTACCCTGGTCGGTATTTTGTCAGGCGCATTTTCAGGCGCCACGCTGGGCGCACGACTGACCGGCTGGTTAGTTGATCAGGGCCTGTCTGCTTCCATCGCTGACGCATTGGGCGTGGGGTCGGTGGTGGTCTGCATCACCTATCTCTCGCTGATTGTTGGTGAACTGGTGCCCAAGCAGATCGCCTTGCGTGAGCCGGAGGCCGTCGCAAGCCGCGTTGCTCCCGCCATGGTTCTTCTGTCAAAACTTGCGGCGCCATTGGTGTGGTTGCTCGACACATCCGGTCGACTTGTGCTGAAACTGCTCGGGCAATCCGGTAAATCCGGCGACAGTGTCACCGATGAAGAAATCAAATCGGTGCTAGCCGAAGCACACCACGCTGGCGTGATTGAGACAGAAGAGTCGCGGATGATCGCCGGCGTGATGCGTCTTGCTGATCGAACCGCTCGGGGGTTGATGACGCCGCGGCTTGATGTGGAAATGGTGGATATTTCGGACGATACCGAGACTATTCGTGACCAGCTCAAAATTAGCAGTCGCTCCCGGCTTCCGGTTCGTGGCGATAATTCCGAGGAAATTATCGGTGTGCTGCAGGCACGCGACTTCTTTCATCAGCTTTCGACAAGCGGCGATGTGCGGATCCGCGACATCGTCAAGGATGTTCCAGTCGTCTCCGATTTTTCCGATGCCCTTGATGTCGTCGAGGCCATCCGTGGCACTCCGACCCATATGGTGCTTGTCTATGACGAATACGGTCATTTTGAAGGGGTGGTCACTGCAGGTGACGTGATGGAAGCCATTATTGGCGTAATGCAGGAAGACCACGTTGCAGAGCAGGCAATCGTGCGTCGCGCTGATGGCTCCTATCTTGTTTCTGGCTGGATGCCGATTGACGAGTTCTCCGAGTTCATGCGCTTCCCGATTGAGGCTGACGTTGAATACAACACGATTGCCGGCTTTGTGCTGGAGGAACTCAAGCATCTGCCCGAGGTCGGTGAAACCTTCAGTCGGAACGGATGGACTTTCGAGATCGTTGACCTGGATGGCAGACGCATTGACAAATTGCTGGTGAGTTCGCAACAGCAGGATGCAGAATAAAAATGGCGCGCGTTAAGCGCGCGCCAATTCTCGCTAGCTTTTATGATGGACGGACTGCAATGCGTAGACCGGCGTGGCGATCCCTTCCATCCGCGCCTTCAATTGAAGCGACAAATATTGAGAATAATGGCGCGATTGATGCAGATTGCCACCATGAAACCATAGGGCTTCCTGCTGCGTCGGCTTCCACATATTGCGCTGCTCCCCTTCCCACGGGCCCGGATCCTTGGGCGTCTCCGACCCCAGCCCCCAGACCTTCCCGACCTTGTCTGCCGTTTCCTTGTCAATAATGTCCTCAACCCAACCGTTCATCGAACCATAGCCGGTCGCATAGACAATCAGATCAGCTGGCAATTCCCTGCCGTTAACGAGCCTGACACTGTTCTCTGTGATCTCATCTATTTGGCCCGACGCAAGTTTGATCTTGCCGTCGATGATGAGCTGTGACGCGCCAATATCGATATAATAGCCCGAGCCGCGCCGCAGATATTTGAGAAACAGCCCCGATCCATCGGAACCAAAATCGAGTTGGAAACCCGCTTTTTCGAGTGCGGCATAGAAATCGGCGTCGATCTCGCGGATCTTGTCATAGATCGGCTTCTGGAACTCATGCATGATATGATAGGGCAGCGAGGCGAAGATCAGGTCGGCCTTGGCGGTAGTGATGCCATTTTGCAGAGCCTCCTCTGAATAGAGTGCGCCCAGCCCATGTTTCATCAATGGCTCCGAGCGGACAATATGCGTGGATGAGCGCTGCACCATGGTTACATCGACGCCAGCTTCGCAAAGGGCCGCACAGATATCGTGCGCTGAGTTATTCGATCCGATGACCACGACCTTCTTGCCCTGATAGCCGTCCGGTCCCGGATGGCTGGACGAATGCTGCTGCTCGCCCTTAAAACGGTCCTGGCCTTTGACGCTTGGAACATTCGCCTTTCCCGACATGCCGGTCGCAAAAACCAGTTGCTTGGGGCGCAGCGTGACTTCTTCGCCATTCCGGTCGATGACTACCGACCACTCCGTGTTGTCTTGGTTCCATTTTGCCGACTTGACCGTGGAATGCGTCCAGTAATTGAGCTCCATCACCTTGGTGTAGAACTCCAGCCAGTCGCCAATCTTGTCTTTTGGTGCGAAAATCGGCCAGTTTTTCGGGAAGTCGATATAGGGCAGATGATCGTACCAGACCGGGTCATGAAGACAGAGCGACTTGTAGCGCTTGCGCCATGAATCCCCCGGATGCTCATTGCGCTCCACAATGATCGTTGGCACGCCGAGTTGACGCAGGCGTGCGCCCAGCGCTATGCCGCCCTGCCCTCCACCGATCACCAGCACATAGGGCTGTGTCTGATAACCAAGCGTGCGTTCCTCCTCCTCGCGCTCTTCCTTCCATGTCTTCGTGCCAAGGTCCTGACCGTGCTTTGCCCCCAGCGGGCGGGTAAGGCCGGATTTTTCCTCATGCCCCTTCAATTCCGACATGACGGTGAGAAGCGTCCATATTTTTCCACCCTTCAGTCGAATAAGTCCGTAGCCGCGTGCGACTTCAGTTTCAAAAGAGATCCAGCATTCAGTTACACCATCGGCATCCGTTGCCGCTTCCCCCGGCGCCACACGCCATTGTGTCGGCTTTATCAACTGCAATTGCGATTGCAGCATGTCATGCAGCTGATCATGCCCCTCCATCGTTTTGATATTCCAGGTGAAGGCAACCAGATCGCGCCAGTAACAATCATCAACAAACATTGAAACCGCTTCGTCGATCCTGCCCGCTTCAAGCGCTGCGCCGAACCGGTCGAGAAAGGCCTGCACGCGGACGTTTGGTGTTTTCTCAAGCATTACAATTTCCTCCCATGGATGTTGGCGCCGCGCTCTCCCAAGCGCGGTCATGCATGCGTTAGCGTTTCAGATCGATCAATATTTTGAGCTGGGTTCCCGCAGGGTCAAGCAGGCGGTCAAAGCCCTCTGTGACGGCGTCCTGCAGGGCGATTGTCTTTGTCACGATGCTCTTTGCCGGGATCTGGCCGCTTGCAATCAGTCGAGCGACACGGGGCCAGTAATGCGTGGGGTAGGCCCAGGCACCGCGGATATCGATATCCTTGAAAGTGACATCGAACCAGTTGAGCGGGTTTTCGTGCGGGTGAAGTCCGGTTTGCACGACAACGCCCTGCTTGCGAACGGCATCGGTACAGTTTTTCAAGGCATGTTCATTGCCGACGCATTCGATTGCCACATCACAGCCGACATTGTCTTCGGTTTCCACACGGACCACCGCTCCGACGTCTTCCGCCTTCGGATTGATGGTGCGCACATCACCGAGCTTTTCCCGGGCAAGCTGCAATCGTGTCTCATTGAGATCAGACATGAATATCAGTGATGCGCCTGCGGCGCGTGCGGCCATTGCAACCAGAATGCCGATGGGGCCAGCGCCTGTCACGAGCACACTGTTGCCAGCCATGACCCCGCCACGGTCGCAGGCGTAAACCGCCACCGCCGCAGGCTCGATCAAAGCCGCCTCTTCATCACTGAGGTTATCTGGTATCGGCTGGACATTGTAACTGTTGAGCAAAGCCTGTTCGGCCATGCCGCCTGAATGCCAGGACAGCCCGGCAAGTGCCAGCCTGGTACTCAAATGATAAAGACCGCGGTCGGCGAAATAATCGCCTGAGCGCGGCATGATCAACGGTTGTACCGACACGCGGTCGCCAAGCTTCACATGCTTGACATTGGCGCCTGCGGCTTTGACCACGCCACCAAATTCATGCCCCAGGACCTGGGGGGCTATCGCTTGGGTAAAGGGATGAGGCTTGGTTGGAATAAAAATCGGACCATAGGCATATTCGTGCAGATCGGTTCCACAGATACCGCAGAAGCGGTTTTCGATAAGGACCTGGTCGGGGCCAGGATCAACAGGTGCCGGCACGTCTTCAACGCGCAGATCCTTGGCGGCATAAAAGCGCAATGCACGCATGTATTTCTCCTCCATTGACGACATGAGAAGAAAAAGCAAGCGGTGTGCCAGTTGCCGTACCTCGAATAAGCTCCTGTTTCTACAGGTTTTTATTCAAAAGAAACGGCACAGCATAAATGGATGCAACAGTTTGGATGCAACAGGTGTTGCAACGCTTGCATCACACTTGGGCCTGTTTCAGGCGACGATGGATTGTTGACCGATTGACGCCGAGTTTTCGAGCGAGCGCCGAGATATTGTTGCCGCAGGCGTCAAGCTGACTGCGCAGGGTTGGCTGATCATGTCTGTGAAAGATATCCGGTTGAAAATGATCGGGCAGACAGTCGGTGGTGATTGTCTCATCTGTTGCGATTGCCGCTGCGACACGCAAAGTATTGTCCAATTCGCGCAGATTTCCCGGCCAGCGATAAGCGGCGAGTTTTGTCTTCGCTGTGCGGTCAATCATGATCTTTTCACCTTCTTCATCCCCGATGCGACGCAAAAGGTGATCGACGAGACTATCGAAGTCTTGCCGGTTGCGCAGTGAAGGCAGGGTTAGTGTCGCCGCATTGAGACGATAAAGCAAATCTTCCCGAAAACGGCCTTGGTTGGCGAGCGCCGCCAGATCGTGATGGGACGCTGACAAAAGCCGGAACTTGACCGGCTTTGGCTTAAGCGCACCCACCGGCTGGATCTCGCTTTCCGAGAGGACCCGCAGCAGCCGGCTTTGAAGGGCAAGCGGCATGTCGCCAATCTCATCGAGAAACAAGGTGCCACCGTTGGCAGCCTCAATGAGTCCGAGCTTTCCCTTTTGTGTCGCACCGGTGAAAGCACCGGCCACGTATCCAAACAGTTCGGACTCAATCAGTTGTTCCGGGATTGCCGCGCAATTGACCGCGATGAACGGTCCCGGCTTGACTCTGCTGTCGTGGATAGCGCGCGCCAGAAATTCCTTACCGCTACCGGTTTCACCCTTGATGAGAATGGGAATATGCCGGTCCGCCAGTCGCGCGGCGCGGGCTTGTAGTGTTTCCATAGCCGGGTCACCAAAACTCAACTGACGCAGGGCAGCAGGCAAGCGGGGGGATGAGCTGGGCGCGGGCGTGCGGAAACTGCTGACAGGGGCAATGGCGCTTGCAAACAAGGTGAGGCCGTTGCGGGCTTCAAGCAGACGCTCGCCATTGGGTCGTCCGCGCATCAGTGACGGAAGCAGGTCAATCTCGATATCGAAGACGTCGGATATCGGCTTACCGATGAATTGTCTGCTCGAAAGATCGGTGTGGCCCATTGCCCGGGCGACGGCACCAAAGCCACCATGTGTCACGCCTGTGATCACACCATTGCCGTTAACGGTGAGTGCAGCATCGGGATCAACATCAAGAAAGTCCGGCAACTTTGCCAGACGCAAAACCCAATCCTCGCCCGCTCGGGTCATCAGATTTGCAAGCTCGATCCGCCGCGCTGTCGAGGCGACAAGATGCAACGCCAATTGCTGGCTGGCTTTCGCAGTTGGTGAGCGCAGCTGCGAGATGTCGAGTACCGCCGACAGATCACCGAACGTATCGAAAATGGGCGCGGCTGTGCAGGTCAAGCCGATATGACAGGCATCAAAATGATCGTCCTGGTGGATGATGACCGGTTGCCCCGAAACCATGCAGGCGCCGACGGCGCAGGTTCCTGCCCGATCTTCCGACCATTCCGATCCAAGATAGAGACCGGCCTTTCGCAACTGGTTGTCGAATGTCGGATCGCCCATGAATTCCACAGTAACGCCGCGCGCATCTGAAAGCAGCAACACATAATTCTGATCAGCAACTTGCCTGAACAGCGCTTCCAAACCGCTACGCCCGATGCGGATGAGTTCCTCGGACTGCTCGCGATGCTCCCGCAGCAACATATCGGGCACGATATAGGCTTCCTGCGTCTGAGCGGGGTTAAGCTGATAATCGTTGAGACAACGAAGCCAGGATTGGATCACTGGACGATCACGATCTGAGGCGCCACCCATGGCGACGCGCTCAATCTCCTTGATGTGCGACAGTGCCGACACCATGATCTTCCTCCTCCAGCCGATGCTGGCACAATAGAGATCTCGCTTCAAGCCCGTTCGTCGAGAGGGGAAAGTGACCGTTCATATCGAAGGACCACCGCCTGTCCTTACTCGTGAAGTTAGCGTCCTGGCGTTCTTCAAACTCGATAGCGATCGCATGGCCGGCCCGACGAGGCGCACGATGCAGCTTTCGACCCACCGGTCGCCAAAGTGTCAACCGCGCTCTGCCAACAAACGCGGCTTACAGTTGCAGCAATGACGTTTTTTATGGCCAGATGCCTATTTTTTATACAGCGCTGAACCATCGCCCGCACAAGCCATCAGCATCACGCGGTCATCAAGACCATCCTCAGGCGCAATGATCGAGCGGTCCAAGTGTCTCGCCGCTCAAAAACCACGTTGATTTTAAATTGGCACGACACTTGCTTGTTTAAGGGTATGCGCGATGTTATCGGCCCACCACCCACCGGTGACACTGCGAAAATTTGGTTTCAGACGCAGAACAAAAGAGACTAGGCGATGACAAAATTTAAGCTCGAATATATCTGGTTGGACGGATACACCCCGTCACCGAACCTGCGTGGCAAAACCCAGGTCAAGGAGTATGATGCATTTCCGACCCTTGATCAGCTTCCTTTTTGGGGTTTCGATGGATCATCCACCATGCAGGCAGAGGGCCGCAGCTCGGATTGCGTGTTGAAACCTGTCGCAGTCTACCCGGATCCGGCGCGCAGCAATGGCGCGCTCGTCATGTGCGAAGTGATGATGCCGGATGGCGTCACCCCGCATCCTTCCAACAGCCGCGCCACTGTTGTTGACGACGAAGATGCATGGTTCGGGTTCGAGCAGGAATATTTCTTCTACGAAAATGGTCGGCCACTGGGCTTTCCAGAACAGGGTTTTCCGGCACCACAAGGTCCCTACTACACAGGGGTTGGCTATAAGAACGTTGGCTCGATTGCCCGAAAGATCGTTGAGGAACATCTTGATCTTTGCCTCGAAGCTGGCATCAATCACGAAGGCATCAATGCGGAAGTGGCCAAGGGCCAGTGGGAATTCCAGATTTTTGGCAAAGGCTCGCGGAGTGCCGCTGACCAGATGTGGATCGCCCGTTATCTGCTTCTGCGCCTTTGCGAACAATACGGTATCGATATTGAGTTCCATTGCAAGCCACTTGGTGACACCGACTGGAACGGTTCGGGCATGCATTGCAATTTTTCGACAAAATTCATGCGCGAAGTCGGCGGCAAAGCCTTTTTCGAAGCATTGATGGCTCAGTTTGATAAAAATCTTCAGGCCCATATCGACGTTTATGGACCCGACAATCACATGCGACTGACCGGCAAGCATGAGACAGCGCCATGGAACAAGTTCTCCTACGGTGTTGGTGATCGCGGCGCATCGATCCGCGTTCCACATTCCTTCGTCCAGAACAACTACAAGGGCTATCTCGAAGATCGTCGACCCAATTCGCAGGGGTGTCCATATCAGATCGCCTCTCAGGTGCTTAAGACGATATCGGAAGTCCCCACGGCAACTGACGAGGCGCTCGCTGCCTGATCATTGGCTGTGGGAAATCGAAAAGCCGACCGTCTTGCACGGTCGGCTTTTGCCTATCGACTATTGCGAGACGTGTTATGATCGGGAAAGTTGATCGAGATAATTCCGGCACCAGTAAAATACATCATTGCTTGTCACGGCTTTCATCATTGCTTGATAGCGCTGTCGCCGCTGTTCAAGCGGCATGGAAGCCGCGCGCGCCAACGCATCGGCAATCGTTTCAACATCATAGGGATTGACCAGGAGTGCGCCCTCGCCCAGTTCATGGGCTGCCCCAGCAAAGCGCGAAAGGACCAGAACCCCCGGATCTTCGGGATCCTGCGCTGCGACATATTCTTTCGCAACCAGATTCATACCGTCACGAAGCGGGGTCACTAGTCCGACCTTGGCCATGCGATAGACTGCAGAGAGCAATTGTTGGCCAAAAGCACGGTTGACATAACGTACCGGCGTCCAATCAAGCCGGCCCATCGCCCCGTTAATATGTCCGGCGATTTCGGCGACTTCGTGTTGCAGTGCGTCATATTCGGCGACATCAGACCGGCTTTTGGGGGTGATTTGCAGCATGGTGATGTGACCGTGCCACGCGGGATTGACCTCCAGGAAACGACGAAAGCCACGCAGGCGTTCCGGTATTCCCTTGGTATAGTCAAGACGATCCACGCCAACAATCAGATCCCGCCCCTCCAAGGAACGTTGAAACCGCTTTATTGTAGAACTGACGCTGCCAGATAGTACCGAGCCCGAAAAAGAACTAACATCGATGCCGATCGGAAAAGCACCGACGCGAAAGCGGCGCAGTGGATTATCGAACAAACCGGTGTTTCCATCGACCGGATTGGCAACACCGCTTCGACGCAGACACAGGGCAAAATTCTCTGCATCATCCTCGGTCTGAAAACCGATAAGATCAAAAGCGGTCATCGCCGTCAAAAGGGCGGCCTGTACCGGCAAAGTGAAAAACACATCCGGTGAGGGCCACGGGATGTGCATGAAGAAGCCGATCCGGTTGGCGACCCCCATCTGTCGAAGCTCCGCGGCCAGCGGTAAAAGATGATAATCATGGATCCATATGACATCATCGGAACGGATCAACGGTCTCAAACGCTCAGCAAACAGCCGGTTCACTCTCAAATAACCCGCCATATCGCGACGCGCGTAATCGGTCAGATCAATTCGATAATGACATAGCGGCCAGAGCACACTATTGGCAAGACCTGCATAATATTCGGCAAGATCCTGATCGGACAGATCGGACAGAGCGTAAGTAATCGCGCCTTCCTCGCGGATTGTCAGTGGCCCGGGTTCCTTTGCACCACTTGTGCGCCCCGACCACCCCATCCAGATGCCACCGCGTTCGTTTAACGCAGCCTGGACTGCTACAGCCAGCCCGCCCTGCGGCGGGCGGTCAGGGTCGGGGACGCGATTGGAAACAACAACCAGCCTGCTCACCACATTGTCTCCTGCAATCTTAAGTCAGTCCACGAAAATCCATGCAATTGCTCATTCCAACTCTTCACAACCAATGCTCCTGATCCAGTTCCTGAATAATGCCGGGGATCCGATAACCATTGAGGCACAGGTTTTGTTTCCGTTCGTCAGATGACCAATGCGTATACTTGCCCCTCCTCTCGTGTTGATCTCGGCAAACATCGCTTCGTCCGTCAGATCATCGCCCGCAGCGACGGCCAGTCGTCCTTTGAAAGCAGGGCATTGCATGAAGAAGTTGACAGCTGTGGCCTTGGTACTGCCGCCCGGTTTGACCTCGTAAACGAACTTTCCGGCCTGCAGACTATAGGCGGTTCCCGCCGTCACGACGGCCTGTTTCATGATTTCCAAGACAGCCCCCGCATGATGCTGTGCACGGCGATAATGCAACGCGAATGCCCGGCCCTTGTCTTCGAAAATCACGCCCGAAAGCCGCAATGCCGCAGCCTTGGCGTCGGCGCGTGCGGCGAGATAGCTCCTTCGATCCTCTCTGTCGGTAGCAACAGCAGAACCGATGCATGCTTCAGTCTGTCCATTCAGTTTCAGTTCTGCGCCATGCAGGCCCGCAACCGCAAATTCGTGGCCAGGAAACAAAGCCTCCACAAAGGCCACGGAGCGCCCTGTTACGATCGCCAGTGCGCCATGATTGCGCTCAAAGAGGCGTTGCAGATTTTTCTGCAAGTCCGGCTCTACCCTGACGCCGTCGGGCGTGGGCGCGAGATCAAGCAAAGTTCCATCCAAATCGAGAAAGAAGGCCAGTTCTTCGGGGCCGGACACGCTTGTCCAATTGCGCGGTTCAAGGGGCCGGACCTGATGGAATGAGGGAGATGAAAAGAGAGAGGGCACAGAAGGTGCCGTCGAAGTTCTGATTGTTTCAGCCTGTGACATGCATCTTTAGGATAGGGTGAAGGCAGAGAAAGGCAAGCAACGGATTGGTTCGCAGCAGTGGGAAACGAGCGGAGGCGCACGGGTGCCTGCGAGAGATCGTGCAGACGGATCATCCCGTTCAGCCATCAAGAGATCTCACACCTCATGACGCGATTCGTCTGATCTTTGATCGACTGACAGGAGACTGACCAGCCCTGATAGGTTTCTGTAAGCGTGCTGGCACCATTTGGCAGCGAAGCTGCGACCGCTGCAGTGGTGGACAAAACCACAGTGAGTGCGGCGACAAAAAGATGCTTTTCCATGATGTAAATATTCCTTTCTAACATTCAGTTGTGGTTGGGCTTTTATGCCAGTGCGCGGCCTTCGAACTCCGGGCTAATCCCGTGCAGACTGCTGTGGAGGAAATTCTGCGCGCGTGAGCGGTTTCAGATAGCACGCTCCTTTTTCGCTGCCCGGTTTGACGCGTCTTTCGCCAGGGTTGAAAAGGTCATCTCAAACGTGTCTTCGCGTTCAAGCGTAGGGGCATTACGGGTGACTACCAATTCAAGCACCCTGAAATAAGCGTCATCCGCGTTCGTCAATCAGCGCCCTTCGGCGCTTTGCTTGGTCGCAAAACTCTGATGCAGGCAAGGCGTCCGCAAGGATATTCAGGTTCGCACAACCATCGGCGCGCTTAAATACATTGCCTGTGAATCGCGTGCAGTCGCCGTAATTCATGTTGCAACCCAGGAACGTGCATCTTCGTTTTGAGATAAAGTCGATCTTTCCGGTGTCATTAATTACAAAGTTTAAAAGATTGAAACATAATAATGAATCTCTTATGTAAATCAGGCGTGCGTAAAATAGAAATCGATCATCTATTCTATCGAACAGAGCAGAGTTCCCTTCATCGAAACCCATCTCTTGCGAGCCGTGCCCACCGACTTATCTTGCTCGCACCGACTTGGCATTGGCATATTTCGGCCCACATGGTTCATTGGGAGCACGCATAGTGTCGCCCATGTCTTCACATGCGTTGCACTCTGAACTGTCAGCCACCCCTCGCTTGGTTCAGAGTGCCCCCTGATTGGTTCCCGCGACGCCCCGATCCCGCCAGTGAGCCACCCGTTTGTGACTACTGAAATCGACCTGTTGCTTTCCCTTATAGAAACCGGCGCTGCAGCTGTCTCCTCCTCTTGGGATCAAACAAATTTCGCCAACGGTGCCACCTCTTTTTCAGTGTCGGGGAAGCCTGATCTGTTGGGACTACATGCAGAGGAATGTCGGTGACGCCGCCAAAGGCGAATGGACAGCTCTACGAAAGTCCAACACACCATCAAGACGCACTGCACGCTCAAAGCGCACAACGATTATTGATCCGCGTCTTGATAGGGTTTTCCGCTGGCTGGCGACGCCTATCTGGGTGCCACTGGTGAAGGTTTGCAAGTTCAAATGTCGCGCCCTTGCATAAGACAGAAATGAGTTTCTCCCCCGGATCTGCAAAGCATTGACAACAATATATCTGTCAGAAAACCTCCGCTACACAACGCAACACCAGGGCAAATATAGCTCAATCACGCGAATCCTCCGGCAATTTGCTATCTATCTAATGTTCCGAGTGTTAATTCAATACTATAGCAAATACTACACTATTAAATGCGGATAAATTCTTTCCGTATTATTCTCTATATTCTACTCAATTATACGGCATTTTACTCGGACCATATATTTGGGGTGCGGATATGAAATATGAGCCGATTGTTTCAAGACGTTCTTTTTTGAAGGCGGGGCTGGCGGCCTCAACGGTCTCTCCTCTTGCAATGGGGATCTGCAACTGCGGCGTCGGTCGCGCCAATGCGCAGGATTATGCCGCCACCGCCGTCACAACGCTTGATCAGACCCTTGTTCCGGGTGACTATCTAACGAAAGGCAAGCGCTATCGCAAACTGACCGCAGACAACCCGTTGCCCATCCTCGTGCGCGAGGATTTGGCTGGAGCCAAGCCGCAACGCGATAGGCGACGAAGCTCAATCGCAGCATTTGTCCATCTCACTGATCTGCATATCATCGATGCGGCTTCACCGAGCCATGCCGCCTTCATGCGTCAGTTTGGCGGCCTCAACGGTGTGATTGATGGCGCGCCGCTGTCAAATGCCTGGCGTCCGCACGACACATTGACACTGCAAGTCTTGGACGCCATGGTCCGGCGGGTCAACGCCGTGCAGAAGGGACCGGTTTCTGGCAGGCCCTTCGACTTTGCTATATCCACCGGAGACAATGCCGATACACGGGCCATGCATGAGTTGCAGGCCGTGGTAACGACGCTCAACGGGGGCGTGACGTCCATGTCGGCTGCAGATGCCCCCTATGTAGGTATTCAGGATAACGCCGTGGTTTCGCAGCAAACCTATGATGCCTACTGGCATCCGGAACCAAGCCCGGGCGCACAAGCTGATGACCTGTGGAAAAGAGCCTATGGCTACCCGGTTGTTGAGGGCTTCTTGAGCGCCATTAACCGGCCCGTGGTAGCCCAGGGGCTGGACATGCCTTGGTATACCGGGTTCGGAAACCACGACGAGTTGGATTTTGGGGTATTCTCCAGCGGCAATGTCAATGCATTCACGGCGGCAATAGGCGTTGGGAACCGAGCCCCGGTTTCCTTGCCCAGAGGAATGAGCGCAAGCGACTTCATCGGCGAATTGGTTCAGGGCGACGGCGACATTGTCGAGCAGATGATTGCTTCGCTCCCTGCCAGAATTGTGAAAGCCGCCCCGACACGGCGTCCGTTCACAAAAACCGAGTTCATCAAGCACCATCTTGACAGTATCGGGCGCCACGGCCCGCGCGGGCATGGCTTTTCAGAGGACAATCTGACCAAACAAAACGCCTATTATCGCTTTCGAATGGCGGAAAGGATGACGGGGATCATGCTGGATACCACCAATCCGCAGGGTGGACCGGATGGCTCGCTGGATATCAATCAAGCGCAATGGCTGGAGGTGCAGTTGCGCTCCGTCTCCTCGAGTTATCTTACAGAGGACGGCACACGGGTTTCCACCGGAAACACAGATGAGTTGGTCGCAATCTTCTCTCATCATAATTCCATCACCTTTGATAATTTCAAGGGACTATCTCCCGCTGAACACGGCGTGACGCGTTTGGGATCCGATGCTTTTCTGGCGCTTCTGGCACGATACCCCAACGTCATATTGTGGGTGAACGGGCACACCCATTGTAACCGGATCTGGAGCCATTTTGATCCGCACAATGACGGACATGGGATTTGGGAGATCAATACCGCCGCGCATATCGATTACCCCCAGCAATCGCGGACGATTGAAATTGTCGATAATGCTGACGGCACGCTTTCTATCTTTGCGGTGGTGATCGACCATTCTTCCCCCGACTCTATCCTTCGTGGCGGCCCGCAGACGCAGGCGTCTCTTGCCGCATTGAGCTTGGAGCTAGCGATGAATGATCCGGCGCTGGATCGCGCCTTCAGGCTGGGTGCTCCAGAAGACCAGAATGTCGAATTGCTCATCAACAAACCCTTCGATGAGTAGGGTCGGGCTGGGCTTGGCTGGTGATCCAAGGCAACGCAGCACAGTTGCTCGTTTTGAAGAGGCAGGCGGCAAGCTGCGACGGATGATCTGTGCCGATCTGCCGCTGCAACCGAACTGGCCCTGAAGGAAAAGAAGCGCGCAGATAGTCTCTGCCTCTGACCGACGCGCTCAGCGACGGTTTATGGAAAACCTGTCATGGGCGATGGCGAGCTTTGCAGAAGCCGTGCTGCCGGCAAGGATGCTGCCGCGCATTCAAGCGGCACACCCTGCGTACTGGTGCCGGCCCAATTCTGCCGCCAATTGTCGTTTGGAGATCTTCAGGCCCAATCCGATAGCCAATTGCAGTTGGATTGCTTTCGCCTGTTCCGGATTTTTAATCCACAGCAAAATTGGGGTTGCACAAGTTTGGGGGACAGAATAACCAGCGCGAAATTGTTGGTTCAGCGTTACCGAAGCGAAATCCCAAGCCATTCCTTTTAAGACCTCTTAGTTCATTGAGTATATTTTATGTATCGATGCGTCATCGTGCTTCTGCTTTTTCTGTGTGGGCTCAACTCCGGCCATGCGCAAGGGATAGATTGCAGTCATGCCCACAAGCCGGTTGAACGGCAGATTTGTCAGTCCAAGCCTTTAATGGCATTGGATGGAGAACTGAACAAATGGTATCCGCGCGCCAAAAATACGCAGCTTAATCCCTATGAGTTTGAGACCTCGCATCGGCAATGGTTGGAGTTGCGAGACGCATGCGGGACGGAAGACTGCATTATCGCCGAGTATAAAACCTATATTGCTGAGCTCAAAGGATATCCTTTATTCACCGCAGTCGAGAACCTGCCGGACATTACCGGCGGCAGGGATAGGGGGATAGACGGCTTACTAAGCCACAACACGGAGAAGCCGAAGAGACGATCAGGGACCCAATTCTCGGTTGCCGAACGGCGATGGGATGTGAAGCCCTTCTTCGACCATAAAGCCTATTTGAATCTCATTGAGATATTAAAGTGGGAGTCTCCCTTCTTCGGTCAAAACCTCTCGCTCACGGGCCCTGTTGCGGCGATCAATACACCGCAACAGTTCTATCTTTATGTGTTGTTTGAGGACTACGATCCCGGCCATTTACCGCCCACTTCTATCCTTGTTCAACTCGCAGAGGATGGGGACATCAAGATTGTCTCTCTCAGCGATCGAAGCAGCAGGACTTGCTCTTTGCCGCTCGACGCCCCCCAGTACGATTTTTCGGTCGACGGTGATGGCCTTGCATTCACGGCTTTAGAGCATTGCAAGCCGTTGCGCAGACGATGGTCTGTCTCACAGCAAGCATTGACGTCGATTGCCATGCCGCAGGAGAGCACGCAGGCAGACGGCAATGCGCATGACATCAACTGGCATGGTCAATGTGGCGACCTGTCCTGTTACGGGCATCGGGGCGATCCTGGCCTGCCATTTCTTGCTTTCCATGCGCAAAGCGCGAACACCCCCTTGCGCCAAAGCCAACAATTCTCTGCTTTTGGCGGTGACGACTATACAATTTATCCAGATCAAATGTTCCTGGTGAACGGCACGTCAAATCCCAAGCAAATCATTGGATCTAATAGTCGCGATGCAATGTCATGGTTTTTATATGGAACCAGAAATAGATGCTCTTTCCGTCAATGTTATTTTGTCAATGCGTTCGGTGACTACGGCCTATGGCAAGTCGATCTGCCGACTATGACGTTAACAAGGATATTGCCCATCCAATATATTGAAAAATATGAACCAATTTCTGTCGGGAATAGAAATTACGTGTTTCTTAAAACAGAGATGAGCAGAAACCAAATCTACGTTGCAAGAGAAAAATAATATAGCATGACATTTCATTATTATCGCGCCCATCTATTTTTATTCGTTGTCGTATTTTCGGTCCTTCCAAAAGCGGTATACGCTGCCGGATTTGATTGTAGCCGAGCCTCAAGCAGAACGGAGAAGCTGATTTGCCACGACGAGGGCTTGTCGATCGCTGACAGTCTGTTGAACGAGATGCATCGAAAGGCATTGGAGGACCCGCTTATTGACCACAAATCGATCAAGTCCTACGTCAATCAATTCATAGCATCGCGCGATCGGTGCACCCGCGATGCGGATGATATTATGGATTGTCTCGCTGAACGATATGATGCGGGTATGGCGACCTACCGCTCTCTGCCCCATTCCGTTGACGTGGACAGTTTCGAGCTCAATCGGAGCATTGGGTTTGACTGGGAGAAAATCAGAGTGCCGGTTGAAGACGAAACCTGGCCCTATCGCATTTTTATATATATGCCGGCAAACAGCAATGGATTATGGCATGAATCTCAGGCCTATCTGGTTGTCCAGGACCGATTGACGGAAATCACAATGCAAGTGATTTACTTGCCAAATCTGAATCTCAGCCTTGAGGAAAGCAAGGTGAGTACAGCACGTGTCGATTATAATAAAGGACTAAGCAAAACGGATGCGCGCATAGAAAACCCCGATAGGGACGGTCATTTTGCCATCACTTTAAGCTGCGGCGACAAGCCACGATATACCTATCACGATATGCATTTCGTCGCTGATAAGGCTGCTGGTAATTTTGTCTTCATCAAGAATGACGATTGCACCGACGTCAACTAGAAATGGCATTGGGGCTTTTTGTCAATGAACAAGGATGCTGCGGGAACGTCGCGGCTCAAGTCTGATTATCGGCTGTGAGTGTTGGGAAACGCGGTGTAGTCTGTTTCAGCGGAGAGACCGGCGCACGCGCGTCGGCGCTTTCTCCTTAATAGCCAACGACGCGGCTCTCGGCGGTTCCGGCGCGCCACATTGCAGGCGAAACTGGAGAAATGCGACAGAGGCAATCGGAGCACACAGAGCGCGTCAGCGATCTATCGCGACGATAATTGGGTAAAGGAGCTCTCACGGCTCGCCCCCGCCGCTTCGAACCAATTGCGAGCGCGCTGCGTTGCTCGCCTCTTGGCTTGAAAGATCGCGTGGGCCCGCAGGGACGATTGCACGGGCTGAGCAGACCCTCCTAAAGGCTCACAGCGCCATGGTGGCGCTATAAACAATCAGATTCGGCATTTTGATCTGCTATGATAACAACATCGTCGAGAACGCGCGTGCCACGGCATTGATGGGGACCGATATCCTGCTCGTGCCACATGAGACCGGCGGCTGCCAATCCCTGAGCCCGCGCGCAATGGGACTGATCGATGTCCATCTCTGGCGAAACCGCAAACAGGACCCGGATGCTCTGGCGCGCGAATTCGCCGGTCCAAAAGGTCGCGAATGGCTGCTGCGCTGGTTGCCGGCACGCGCCCGCGTCAATAGGATGTTTGTAATCTTCAGCAATGGTGTGGGTGGGGATCATGGCGAAGTGAGAACCGGTCGCGCAAAGGTACTGGTCCCCCAACGGCTGCATTGTGAACGAGAGATCATCCTTTGACGATGAGATTGTCATCGCGGCCCGGAACTCTATGGCATTTTCGCAGAACCGCAGGCAGACGCGATCTCCCCACGCCAGGCAAGGTTTCAGAGGTCCACACCCCGCATCTGACGGCAATCATTCTTAGCGATCGTCCGCAATAGCACCGCCCCATGACAGATCCTGTCATGGGGCGGTGATGAGGACGACAACAGTACCGAGCGCGCCGGTCAGTGCGCTACCAGTTGACCTTGAAGCCGAGATTGCCCTTGAGGCTGTAGCTGTCGGCAAAATGATTAAGCGATGTATTGACCGAGCCTTCGCCATAAAGCGC
>NZ_JASAMU010000020.1:0-39215 GCF_029909885.1 Ochrobactrum sp. AN78 | reverse complement strand
GCCGGCACCGGTCTTGGTGAAAGCGCCTGTGCCGGACAACGCCGAAGAGACAGTAAAACTGTTATTGGCGTCAACAATATCAAAGCCGCCGCCATGAGACCCAAAATCGATGCTGCGCTGGGTCTCCTCATAGTCGGTTCCGGTCACCTGCAAGGTGCCACCATCAAGCGTCAAGCCGCCCGATACTACGCCAAGATTGGTGTCCTGACTGACCGAAATGGTTCCCGCGAGAAGCGTGGTCCCGCCACTATAGGTATTGCGACCACTCAGCGTCAGGATGCCGGGGCCTTGCTGGGTTAATGCTCCGGTGCCACTGATCACGCCTTCGAGCGCGGTGAGGCCAAGATTGGCGACAACCAGGCTGGCATTATTGACAACATCTCCGGAAATCAGCCCATCATGCCCAACCGAGCCGGATCCCAATCGCAATGTTCCTTCCGAAATCACCGTCCCGCCCGAATAGCTATTGGCCGCAGCAAGAATGACGGTGCCGCTGCCGGTCTTGGTCAAAGTGCCCGGCGCAGCACCCAGATCGCTAACACTGTTTGCAAGCGTGAGTGTGTTGCCACTGGTCGCAGCAAGCGCGCCCCCTGCCCCCGACAGGCGCACGGCACGGTCGGTTGTCAGATTCGAAGTTGCTTCAAGCGTGCCCCCCGCAAAGCGCAGATCGCCGTTTATATTGCCAAGATTGTTGTCGGCAGAGACCGAAAGCGTGCCAGCATCAATATCGGTGCCACCCTCATAATGATTGATCCCCGATAAAACCAATGTACCAGCCCCGGTCTTGGTAAGCTTGCCACCGTAAACGGCGACAGTTCCAATTCCCTGGCTGATCGTGAAGACATTATTCGCGTCCGCAATGTCAAAGCCGCCGCCACCCGCTTCCCAGATGATGTCGCGCTGCGTTGACGTCATGCTGGTGCCGGTCATCTGTAACGTGCCGCCGTTAAACGTGAGAGTGCCCGCCGCAGCTCCCAGATTGTCCTCCGCAGACACAGAGAGCGTTCCCCGAGAGAACTCCGTGCCGCCGGAATAGCTGTTGCTCTGTGTCAGCACGGTCGTGCCGGTTCCGTATTGGCCGACAATACCTGTCCCGCTGATGACATTATTGACCGTGAACAGATCGGTGCGTCGAAACACCAGATAACCATGATGGGTCGCATCGCTTCCAGTACTGATGCTGGCGGTCCCCAGGTCACCGCTGGCGCCATTACGACCCAGTTCAAGAACGCCCCCGGTGATCAAGACAGCGCCGCCGAAGCTCGAATTATCGCCGGTCAGCGTTGTGTCTCCGGCGATCTGATTGATGGTGCCGCTATCGGGCGATTGCGCTGCACTGGAAATCGAAGCGTCGATCAGGAGGCCATCTGTATGATTGAAGTTGATGGCGCTGTCGCCGGGGCCAAAGACCACATTGCCGGAAAACGTGCCGCCGGCTGCCGCCGCCTGTCCAGGGGCAGCACCGATGTTGAGACTGCCCTTGCTGTCATTGGCAGACCCACCGGCCAGTGTGAGTGTGCCTACGCTTAAAACACCGCCACCGGAGAGCGTTATCGACCCCTCACCGGCATTGCTGATACTGCCTGTCTGGGCTGTGACTGTGGATCCCCGACCACTGATCAGCACCGAACCATTATTGGTCGCACCAGCAGTGTATTTTTTCCCGATATCGAGCACATTTGCGGTCACTGCGCCACCATTGACGACCCTCAGCGTTCCGGTGCCATTCGCACCCACCCATAAGGTGTCGGTGGCGGCCACTGTCGAGCCAACGCCATCCACGCTGAGCGTGCCGATCGACCCTGTGTCGGCGCCCACCATCAGTAATGAAAATCTCCCGTACCGCCGCGTGTGAAGCTGAGCTGTCCGTTGCCATCTCGTGCGATAAGACTCTGCTGCGCCGTGTCTGTAGCGATCAGTTTGGCACCCGCGCCATCCACCGTGATGATGCCCGTGGTATTCGGGTTGTCGGCAACCACCACCGCCCCGGCCTTGACGACGCCGCCGCCGTTAATCTGCAGCGTGCCGCGGGTCTGCACACCGACTTGCAGGTCATCGCCATCCAGATCCCAAAGGGCAGGATGGGTGCCAGGAACGGTCTCGGTTGTGCCGCCGTCAATAGAATAATTGGCCGCTGATGCAGGTGGCGCCTGGGTCAGCACCAGGGCTAAGGCCGAGACACCTGCCAGCAGGAGATCGCGCTTTTTTTGCGGGGTGAGGGACTTGCGACGCATGCAACTATCTCCGTTTGGGAGGCGTTCTCCTCCACAAAATGTCCAGATTCTGAACAGAAGCCGGCCTGCGGCTCCCTGCATTGTCTGTTATTTTTACTTGCAAATGAATAATAAGAGCGAAAGATGCTTATAAATATTTTCTTTATGGAAACATTCCATATCACTTACATATCTCTCTACTGCACTGATATAGAAATATATATGCATTTTTATATATTAGGCATCCGTTATATTTCCTTTCGATTGTTTCCAAAATCAGAAATATCTTTCGTTCTATTTATAACAAATCATTAGAGTTTTAAATCCATTAATTTGGCGATCTATATTTCGTTTTACTTATTGCTAAGATATTGGATAGCGCAATGAATGGCGAAGCGGTATGCGCGCTTTATAGAATGAAAATCCGCTCGCCTTGAAAAGGCCGTACCGCAGAAGCACCGTAAAATCTGCCATAAAATCAGATAGTCAGCATTGGTCCTGATCCTGCTGGTGACGCGCGCGACGCCACCCCAGGATGACGAAAGCCAATTGCACCCACCTGCCCCTGAACCGACCCGGCGCAGACACGGCAGTTTGGCAAAGAGATCAAGCAAGCTGGTCGGCGCGGCTGTTGCGAATCACGGCTGCCCGATCACTTGTCCCGCGACGCAAGGAGAGCGCTTTAAACCCTGGCGTGCGCCTGCGGTGGTTAGCCGTGCTTGTCGCTGTCATGGTGATTGACCCGCGCGGCTGGGATGGGTTGAGGCGATCAAGCGATAGCGAAGGGTGCATTGTGCCCCCGCATCCGTTTTTGTGAGACATTTTTTTCACGGCATTTGCCTTCGTGGGATTGGCTATGCGCCGCCCCACAAGAAAATGGGATTTTCGATCATGAAACATTTGCACTAACAACGGGGATTTCAACCAGATCTCTGGAGAATGAACTGTCCATTTATCGCACTGCTCATCCGCTGTTTCTGTTCTTGTTGATAATGTTTCCGCTCAGCCTGCCAGCACTGGCGGCGGGCGCTGATTGCAGCAGCAAGGCTAACGCAATCATCAACCAGGCCTATCCAGTAAAACGAGATGATAATGGCTATCTTCGCTGGGGCGATTACACCATCGAAGACACGACCGAAACCTGGCCTGTTGCCGGATTGCGCTGCGCAGAGGGCGACCACGTCCACGATCCCTGGATTGTGGCGGTGCCGCTGACATTAGACGTGGGTGAAGAGGGCGCGACCGGTGATGTCGAACTTCTTTTGACCGATGAGAGCCATCGTGTGGTTTCGGCGCGACTGCGTCTGAACAAGGCGTTCATGCTGGAGGCCGGCGAGAGTTTTTTAGTGGCGGTTGCGCAGCATCAGGATGGCACGGACGCCAGCAAGCGGATCTTCACTTTGACGAAGATCACGCGCAATGATTGGACTGGCGGCGTTGCTCAAAAAAGCACTGACTACCATCTGGTTGGGGACAAGCTTGTGGCATTTTCGAGCGCGGTAAAATAACCCGCATCCTGTGGTTTTGCTGCCAAGGCGTTGGCGCGTGAATTCGCAAGAGCGACCCTTGACCTTTATGACATGTTTTGCGGGTTGCGCGCGTCCGGCTTTTGCGGGCTGCGCGTATCTGGCTCACAAAATCTTGTCGGGCTTTTCCGCGCGCTGTTCTTGGTCCGAATGCGCGGGTCCGGTCTTGCCGTTCGAAAACAGGAACAGGGTGATCAGGGCGAAGATCATGATGATGATGGCGACATCAAAAGCGTTGACAGCGCAGGCGATTCCGATCGCACCGGTTGCCCAGAGGCTGGCCGCTGTTGCTGTCCCCTTGACCGAAGTGCTCAGCCGCAGGATGGCGCCGCCGCCGATAAAGCCCATGCCAGTGATCACCCCTTCGATGATGCGCGCCAGCGCTTCCGGATTGTCGGTGGTGATCCCTTCGGTTGCCTGGACAAAGCCGCAACTGGCGACGGCGACGAGCGGGAAGGTGCGCAGGCCCGCGCTGCGTTCCTCGCGTTCGCGATGAAAGCCAATCGGAAGCGCCAGAATATAGGCGGCAGCCAGCGTAATAATATGTGGCCAGACATTGAAATTATCGGAATTGAGCGCTTCATGCAGCGCCGAATAAAACTGATCCATCTGTGACCTTCCCTGCTGGTGGGACATCAACGAAGATGTTTGAAGAACGTTCCCAGAGATCGCTCGGATCAGAAAAGTCGCAGCGGTGGATCTGTCAGCCTATGGTCGCTTCGGCGCGGCGGAACCTGTGCCTCACGTCTTGCAGTGACAAGCGGCAGTCCTTGCAATTGCAACAAGCGCAGATGCCTTTGGGTCGCGCGGCTTGAACACTGCGCAACCTGACTTTTTTTGACTTCGCGGCGGTCCGCAACAGCCGCTGCCGCGCGCCAAGGGGCCCTCCCGCATGTGGATCGCAGGCGTTCATTGTCGTCATCAAAGAGCCCGGCATCAAGTGCGGGAGGATTGCAACGCGGTTCTTTCTAGGATGAGCGGGCCATCATCACGGCTCAACTCTTCATGAAACGCAGCGCGCGCAGGATCTCGAAATAATCGGTCGTTTCAAACAGCACGGATCGGGGACCGTTGCTATGGGCATTTGGATAGAATGACGCGCGATAGGCATCACAGGGATTGTTGAATTCAAGGATCAGGCGAAGCTGTTTGGCAATGGCCGGCGGCGTAATTTCAGCACTCTTCTGGACAGCTGCCTCTGCCGCTGCGGCAATCGCCACGCGCGCTGCGGCCGGCGCTATCGACAAGGCGGCTGCGCCATAACCGGTCAAGGTTTCAACCGTCGCTATCCCGCCCACCAGATCCTGCGCATCGTGACAGATACCGGCGTCGCCGCTCACCAGCAGCGATGGCACCTTGTAGCGCGCCGCGCACAGCGCGTTGATGGTGAATTCGGAAACCACCGCATCATTGAGAATGAGCCGGGAAATCCGCAGATTGAACGTATGGGCCAGCGGATTGGCTTCTGTTCCGGCTTTGGAGTGATAACCGATATAGAAAGCGCCAGAGAAGCTGTCATCAAGACCGAACATCATCGAATCCGGATGACCAGACCAGCCGCGCACGATCTGGGCGTAGTCTGGCAGCCGCTCGAGGATCAGATTGCGACCGCTGTCATGCGCATCTTTGATCAGGATCTGGGTGGCGCCGCCAGCCCGCGCGCCGTGACAGGCCGCCACCACTTCCTCCGTCATCAACGCTCTGAACTCCTGGTAATCGGCGTGACCGTGTTGCGCCTCGTCCCAAGACAGGATCCCGGCAGTGCCTTCCATATCGGCTGAAATGAACAGTTTCATGTTTTCTCCTTACGCGACAGGTTGATGGCAGTTTTTGTGCTTGGGGCAATCAGGCTGGCATCAGGCTGGCGACGCCGCGTCGATAAAGGCGTCAAAGACCCGCAATCCGGGATGGGGGCGCTGCTGCGCGCCGCCATTCTCATCGCTGTGGCGGGCTGAATACATCCGCTCGGGATGCCATTGCAGTCCGACCGCGAAGGTGTGGCCAGGCACCTCAATCGCTTCAACAACGCCGTCGGAAGCGCGGGCGGCGACGGTGACTGCATTGGATATTTCGACAAGCGCTTCGCGATGAAACGTGTTGACGCTAAAGGAAGCCGAACCCAGCATGGAGCCGATCCGGCTATCGGGATCGACCAGCACGTCATGGGTGAGCGCGCTGCTGTCGTGGAGAAGACCGCCGGGCCTATGGCTGCTGATATCGGAGACCATCCGGCAGCCATTGAGACAGCCGAGCATCTGCATGCCGTTGCAAATCCCCAGCACCGGTTTATCCACGGCAAGGAAACCCTGCATCAGGGCGCTTTCGATTGCCAGGCGGTCGGAGGCCGGGAAAGCGGATTGGTCACCGTCGATATACCACTCGGTTGGAAATTGGATCCGGCCGCCGACACTGAGGAATCCGTCGAAATCCGCGATCACCTGTTGGACAATTCCGCCAAGATAGGGAATGCCATAGGGAATGCCGCCGGCGCGCGCGATGGCCTCGAAATAGTGCTTTGAGATGTCGTAGCGATCGCCGCCGGCGCCGGTGTTTTCATCCATGATGACGGCGATCTGCGGCCTGCGCCGTTTGTTTGCTAGTGTGCTTGGTGCCATGCTGTCCTCCGCATTTTAGTGTGGCAATGATGCGTTTAGCTGCGCCTGAGCCAGTCGGCCAGGGACGGACGGAAATTGCCATCACGCCCGGTGAGCGCCTCGGCCTCACACATCGAATTGAGCACCGCCTCCTGGGTTGCTTCGGCTGCGGCGCGAAACAGGATATCGATCCGGTTTTCATGGATGACTTCCATCGGCACGATGTCACGGGTCTCGTCGTGGTCGATCGACTGAGCGGTGGAGAAGCCGACCGCAATATCGCCACTGCCGTGGCCCCAGAACGCACCGAGCCGCGCCAGGCCAGCGCCGCAGCGTTTGACGATACGTTTGAGCTGACGATGTTCAACAGGCGTATCGGTGGCAAGCACCACAATGACCGACCCCTTTTCCGGCTGGGCATCAGCCTGCGGGCAAGGCCGTCTGCCATCGGGCAGGATCAGATCGCCAGCCCGGCCAAAATTCGTCAGCGCCAGAATGCCCAGATGATGATCCTTGCCATTGAGTTCAAAACGGCGCGATGCGGAGCCGATCCCCCCTTTGAAGCCGAAGCAGCTCATCCCGGTACCGGCACCGACATTGCCCTGTTGGACATGGCTTTGTGCGGCTTGCAGGGCAAGCTCGGCATGGTGTTCGCTCACCGCCATCGCCTGAATATCATTGAGCGGCCCGTCATTGCATTCCAGTACGACCGCATTGACGGTGGCGGTGCTGCGACCGATATCAGGATTAGATTTTATGGCCTGCCTGATCAGCGCATTGGTGCAGCTTCCCACACCAAAGCTGTTGGTGAGAAGAATGGGCGTTTCCAGCTGCCCGAGCTCCTCGATCTGGATCAGGCCAGCGCTTTTCCCAAAACCGTTGATGATTTCACATGCGGCGACGAGCTTTTGCCGGTAGAGATTTCCGCCATGTGGAACGATGGCGGTCACGCCGGTATTGATTGCACCATTGCCGCATGCCGGATGGCGCAATGTGTGATGGCCAACGCGGACACCGGCGACATCGGTGATCCTATTGTTGCGGCCTGTGGGCATGGTGCCACAGATCAGACGAAAATCGCGGGCAGATGCCATGATGCCTGTCCTTGTTGTTTGCGAAACCTATCCGCTGATAGAGCCGGCGTCAAAGCCGACCGGCTTCGATGATCCGTTTTAGAAACGCCTTGGTGCGTTCGCCTTGCGGATTGCCGAAGATCTGGGCCGGGGGTCCCTCCTCATAGACCTTGCCGCTTTGCAGGAAGCAGACTTTATCCGCCACTTCGCGTGCAAAGCCCATTTCATGGGTGGCCAGCACCATTGTCATGCCCTTTTGAGCAAGATCGCGCACAATGTCGAGCACTTCGGAGACCAGTTCCGGGTCAAGCGCCGAGGTGATTTCGTCGAGAAGCAACAAGGTCGGATCCATCATCAAAGCGCGCACAATCGCCACCCGCTGTTGCTGGCCGCCCGACAGGCGGTCCGGATATTCACCGGCCTTATGGTCGAGGCCGATCCGCGCCAGCAGACTGCGCCCCTTTTCCTGAGCTTGTCGTGCGGGAACCCCGAGAACGCGGATCGGACCCAGGGTGACATTTTCCATCACCGTCATATGTGGGAACAGATTATAACCCTGGAACACGATACCGATTTCCCGCCGCAGCAGATTCAGTTCGACACCGGGACCGGTGACGCGATCGCCATGAAGTCTGATTTCACCTTGATCGATCGTTTCCAGACGATTGATGCAGCGCAACAGGGTGGACTTGCCGCAGCCAGACGGCCCAATCAGGCAGACGACCTGATGGTGTTCAATATTCAGGCTGATGCCCGAGAGAACCTCAAGAGCACCATAGCGCTTGACGGCCTGGTCGATTTCAACGAGTGCCATGATTTTTCCTTACAGGCCCGAACGCATTTTCCTGCGGTCCCGCTCGATGAGGCGATCGACAAAGCGGGCCTGCGGGATGGTGATGAGAATGAACAGCAGGGCGACCGTGGTGACGGCGGACAGATTGAAGTAGTTGCTTGCAATGATCTTGGACTGGTTGAATGCGTCAATGGTGCCGATGATCGCCACCAGCGCAGTGTCCTTTTGCAAGCTGATGCAATTGTTCATCAGCGGCGGAATGATGCCGCGCACAGCGAGCGGGATAACGACGTGGCGCATGGTGCGGCTATAGGACAGACCCAGCGAGCGAGCGGCGGCGATCTGGCTTGGATGCACGCTTTCAATGCCGGAGCGATAGACTTCCGATGTATAGGCGCCATAGGTCAAGGTCAGCGCGATGATCGCATAGGCGTTTGATGACAGATCCTTCAAGATCGGCAAGCCGGTGAGCGGCAGGCCAAAGCCGATCAGATAGATGGTGATGATGGCCGGCAGGCCGCGAAACAAATCGCTGTAGAAGGTTGCAATGAGGCGGATGGGCCGTCCGGCCTTTCCCGGCAGCGTGCGGGCAATGGCGATGACCAGCGCCCAGACCAGGATCAGCACCGCCGCAACCAGGAAGATGAGAATATTGGTGCCGAAGGCCTTGATGACCGTTGGTGCGGATCGGATGATCAGGTTGACATCAAAGAAAGTGCGGCTGACTGCGGCATCATTGACAATGAGAAACCAGGCGCCGGCACAAAGAAGCAGCATGGCGATTGCGTAGGAAATGGCCTGCCAGGAAACATCGGAGGCCCTGGCACCCCATGCGCGCCCCTGATAGATATCGGTTGCAACACCTGCGGCTTGCGCGAGCCTGAGGCTTTGAAAGGCGAACCACAGGATCAGAAGTGGCGGCGCAAGCATGGCGATACCGGCACTGAGCACCGGTAGCGCCTGCCAGCCCTGCAGCAAGGTGAAGGTTGCGACGCTGTAGATGGTCTGCGCGGTGGCGAGCAGGGTGAGAAAGGCAAAGGCGAAGGTCAGCCAGGCGCGGCCAATATGTGTGCGGACCGTATTTTTGGCCCGCCACAGCCGGGCCCGTTCGGCACTGACGTCGGGGGTCGGATGAGACATAAGCATTCTCGCAGAAAGTTGCAGGGCATCTCTCTGGGAGATGCGCTGCGATGAGGGCGAAATCACGGGGGCGGGCGGCGGTGAACCGCCCGTTCAGCCCGGTGTCAGGGTTGCCAGAGTGGGACATCAGCGGGGGATGTTCCCCAGGAGGGCAACAGATAGCTGGCCTCAAGCGTTCGCAGGGTTCCGTCCTTGCTCATATCGCTGATCAACTGATCGATGACCGCCTTGTTTTCGGAGCCCTTGGGATAGATCCCTGCGGTTTCTCCGCCCGAATGATATTTGCCGACCACCGCAAGCTTGCCATTGGCGTTCTTGACCTGTCCCAGAATGATGGAAAGGTCGGTCATCACAGCGTCAACCTTGCCGGCGGCCAAAGCCGTGAACATCGAGGCGGTGTCATCGAACACATCGAGGCTTTTGACCTGCAGCACGTCTTGGGCGAAAGGCACCAGAGTGGTGCCGGCCTGAGTGCCGATGCGCGCATTTTTGATCTCGGTCTGGCCGATCTTCTTATCCGAACGTGCCGCCACGCCGTAATCGGAATTCATGTAGGGCGCGGAGAAGTCGACCACTTTGCGGCGCGGTTCGGTGACGGAGATGAGCGCCAGGGCAATATCATAATCGCGGTTCTGCCCGGCGACGATGGAATCAAAGGATGCATTGACGAGCTTGACCTTGTTGAGTCCCAGCCGATGTGCGATGTTGACGGCCATGCAGAATTCGTAGCCGTCGCGGATGGTTTCAGGCGTGTCACCATTGAACTGGCCGAGTGCCGGCAAATTGATGATGACGGTCAATTGTCCGGCAATTGCCGGATGGATCTGCGCCGTCGCCTGCTTGCCCAGCAAGGGGCAATCGCCATAGCCTTCGGTTTCGGCCGCAGCGCTGAGTGGCATGAGCGCGAAGCCGGCCAAAAGCATGCTCAAGGTCAGTGTGATGATTGATTTTTGTTTTTTCATGTTCCCCTCTTGCTTTCATTTTTTTGAGGTTAGAGACCGGGTTTGACCGGCGAGCGTGCGAGCTTCAGATAGACCTCCTGAAGCCTGCGGGTGACCGGTCCGGGCCGGCCATCGGCGATGGTGTCGGCCTTGATGCCGATCACCGGCGTGACAAAACTCGAGGCGCTGGTGAGGAAGGCTTCGCTTGCGGCCTTTGCCTCATCGATTGTGAACAGGCGCTCCTCGATGCGGAGATTGTTTTCTGCGGCGATTTCAAGCACCGCGCGGCGCGTGCAGCCGGGCAGGATGACTTGGGAATTGGGGCGGGTGATCAGAACATTGTCTTTGGAAAGGATGAAGGCGGTGGATGAGGCGCCTTCGGTGACAAATCCGTCCTGCTCCAGCCAGACCTCGTGATAGCCCTGCTCCCTGGCTGTTTTTTTGGCCAACACCTGGGCGAGGAGCATGATGGTCTTGATATCCCTGCGTGCCCAGCGGGTATCGGGGGCGACATCGACCCGGACGCCATCGCGGATGGCGGCATTGTTGGTCAGATCTTTTGCCTGGGTGAACATGACGAGATTGGGCGTGATGGCGGATGGAGCGACGAAATCGCGTTCAGCCTCGCCACGGGTGATCTGGATATAGACCACGCCCTCACGCAATTGATTCTTGTCAATCAGCGCGATCTGCGCCTGGCGAAGTTCCGCAAGCGGAAGCGGCAGAGCAATATGGATTGCCTGAACAGAGCGGTTGAGGCGGGCGAGATGGAGATCATTATCGATCAACTGACCGTCGATCACCGCGCTGACTTCATAGATTCCGTCGCCAAACAGAAAGCCGCGGTCAAAGACAGAAATTCTGGCCGCATCCGGTTCGACAAATTGTCCGTTGAGATAAATGACTCTTCCCAAGCTTGCACCTCCGGCCCATTGCATTTGTGATGGCTGGAGGCTAGGAGAAAACAAAACCGCTGGCCAATGCTATGTTTTGCAAGCATTATGCAAAAATTGCATATCGTACCGTCACCATGGAAATGGCCGTTACGGGTCGTGTGACAAGGGGTTGAAATATCCCCGAGGAGACGTATGGAGACGCGGCGATGGAACTCAAATGGCTCGAAGATTTCATCGCGCTTGCCTCCACGGCGAGTTTCTCGCGGGCAGCGGCGGCCCGGCATGTCACCCAGTCGGCCTTTTCCCGTCGCATCAAGCAGCTTGAGGTGTGGCTGGATGTGACGCTTGTCAACCGCGCGACCTTCCCGGCTCAACTCACGCAGGAGGGCAAGGCCTTTCTGGTTGTGGCCGAGGAAACGGTTCGTCAGTTCTATGTGACACGAGAGAGCCTGCAGGCAAACCGGCAGGGGTTGAGTGCAGCGGTCAAATTTTCTGCCTTGCATACGTTGACAGTGACGTTTTTTCCCGGCTGGCTGCAAGAACTTGCGGTGGAAACCGGTGCAATCCGTTCGCAGCTGGTGCCCGATCGGGGTGGTTTTGAGGATAATATCGCCACGCTGAGTGAGGGAGAGGTGGATTTCTTCCTGACTTATGCGCATCCATCTGTACCAACCTTCATCGACAAGGAGCGCTTTCCCTCCGTCGTTCTGGGCGCCGAGAGGCTTATTCCGGTATCGCTGCCTGTTGCGAGCGGACCTGTTCTTGATCATGCGATTGCCACCGGAACAGCCGTCGCTTATCTTAGCTATGGTGAATTTTCGTTTTTTGGCGCAGCTCTTGCCAAGAAATTCGCGGCCCGGCCGGGCTTTTCGCGCAAGGTCGTGCATGAGAATACCATGTCAATTGGTTTGAAGGCAATGATGCAGGCGGGCTGGGGCATGGCCTGGCTGCCCGAAAGCCTTGTTGAGGAGGAACTGCGTCGGGGAGAGATCGCGCTTGCCTCAACCGATCCCTATTGGAATCTGACCGTTGAAATCCGCATTCTCCGGCACCAGTCGCCGCTTTCGTTTCGTGCGGAGACGATCTGGAAGCATTTGACGATGCGCGCTGCGCCCGCGTGAAAACAGGCGCCGAAGCGGCGGTTTTCACGCGGGAATTGTGATGGATGCGCCTGGCGGCGGATGGAGCGCGAAGCCAGATGCTATCAAAAACTGCGGGCTGCGCTGATTGCTGGACAAGACTGAACAGGGCATGGAGCGACCGCGGCAGTTCGGGTGCTTCAATCAACAAGACGCTAACGTTGCTGGCGGTTATAGGATTGACCCGGATCGAGGCTGTTCCGATTGCCGGCATGTTCAATCTCCTCAACCAAATGGCTTTTCGCCTTCGTGAGAGATCGGTCGATCCACGCTGGTTCAGATTTCTTGCGAAGCGGGCAAGCGGTGATTTCGTTGAGCTGGAATGCCACGTGCGGCGGCGGCGGTCGGCGTTTGGGCGAATGCGAGAGGGAGCGCGGATGAGGAGAGCGCGACCGCTGAACAGAAGACCAGGATGCTGCGCCTGCTTACGGCGGTCCACCGCGACCCTTTGGCTGTTTCATGCGCGTTGTTGTGCCCGATCCCGTTCATGCCTGCGATCTTGGCGATACCGCTGACCTCAAGCGGGTGTATTGTTGAGCAGAAAGAACATCACCCCGACGATCATGGCCGCGATCAGCACGGCTGCCACAATCGCTGCTGTTGCGTCGCTTTTTCTTCGGTCATCCTGTGTCACCAGCATTTTCCTTTGTTTGAAGTGGAACAGCCCGGCTTCTGAACACTTTAGTAGAGGAGATGCAGCCTCTCCTGCGGCGGAGACTCCCGCAGCCATTGAAGGGCAATGGCAATGGTGGTGACCGTCAGCCGGCTCTGGTCGTTCTTGCTGACCAGGTCTTTTGGATGTCGCCCAGGCGTGGTGCAAAAACGCTTTTGACCATTTCATCGGGCTGTATGCGGATTGCGGTGCATTCTCCCCTGGGACCGGGCGGGACTACGTCGCATGCCTGTCACCCCTCGCTTTGTCGGCGGGGATGGGAATGGGGTCGGACCAGGACAAGATTTGCGGCGCTCGGCAGCAGGGATAAGGTGGTGAACCGATCGGCAAGCGCCGTTGGATTTTCGTGACTGCAGCGTCTGCCGCCCCAGATTTCGACCGCCAGGGGGCGGTCATCATCCGCATGGGATGGTTGCCAGCTGATCTCGACAGTGTCACCGTTGGGAAATTCAAGGACGATTGAGCGCGCCGTCACGGCAAGCATTTCGTCCTCATTGGCAAGATAGGCTTTGACAGCGTTTTGCTCTGACATTTGGGTATCCTGGTTCGACTCAAAAATAGGCTGAAACGACCGCCGTGCTGAAAACTGCAGGCGGGGTGCCGGAGGTCATGTCGCTACGACCGTAGGCCGGACTTGCCGCAAGATCTGGAAAAACCAGCGCGATGGACGGTGCGATGCAACGCAGCAGCACGCAAGGAACGCAGCAACTTTCGGGTACCCCAGCAGCTTCGGGCACCCCAGTAGCTTTCGGCAACTTCAAACCGGTCGGCTCCACGCACTCTTTGCCCAACCATCACTAGCATCCGGCGCAAGGATCAAACAATGACAAGAAATTGCCGCTAACAATTACGCGCCGGCCTTTGGCAAGGGAGCAGGACGCAAGGCGGGCGCAGCGCTGCTGCCCACCTTTGACCTGGTGTAACCGGCAATCGAGGCTGGCTAACTGCGTGCGAGCGCCACCACCGGATCCAGTCTAGATGCGTTGCGGGCAGGAATGAAGCCAAAGCCAACGCCGATCAGCGAGGAGCAGAGGATTGCGACAAGGATTGAACCCGTCGAATAGATCAGCGCAAACATGCTGTTGAACTGGGCAAACAACACGCCGAAGCCGAGCGCGAAGCCCGCGCCAGCAAGCCCACCGATCAAACAGACGAGAATGGATTCAATGAGAAATTGCTGCAGAATATCACTTTGCCGCGCGCCCACGGCCATGCGCACGCCAATCTCGTTGACGCGCTCGGAAACCGAGACCAGCATGATGTTCATCACGCCAATGCCGCCGACAAAAAGCGATATGCCAGCGATGCTTGCCACCAACAGCGCCAATGTTGCGGTGGTGGCTTGGATGGTTTTCTGCAGGCTGCTGGTATTGAAGATGAAAAAGTCTTTTTCCCCGTGTCTGAAGCTTAGAAAAGAGGTGATGATCTTTTCGGCAACGCTCGAATCCATCGTATCGGCAACACGCACAATGATGGACTCCAAGCCGGTGGTTCCGGTCATGCGGGTTTGCACTGTCGTGTAGGGCAGATAGATCACAAGGTTCTGAGAGGCACCCAGCCCCTGCTCCCGCGCCTTCACCACGCCGATAATGCGCAAAGGCGTCTGCCGCAGGAGAACAATCTTTCCGATCACTGTTCTCTCTTCATGCGGGAACAGCGTCTTGCGGGCATTTTCGTCAAGCAGCGCGTCCTGGGCGCGCTGTTGCACTGCTGATTGATCGAAGAACCGCCCCTCGAGCAATCTGCTTTTCAGGGTGACGAAATATTGCGGGCCGACGCCATTGACTGTCACACTCACTTCCTTGTTGCCCACGCGCACGGTAGAGGCGTTGGACACCAGCGGCGTGGCGGCAATGACATAGGGCATTTTTTCAAGCTGCTGGGCATCACGGATGGTCAGCGTGGTAATTTGTGCCGCCTTGAGATCACCAAATCCGCGGCCGGGGCTGATGTAAAGCGTATTGCTGCCAAGATCACTGATCTGTTCGAGGATTTTCTTTTGTGATCCCTGGCCGAGCGCGATCACGCAAACCACGGAAGCTGTTCCGATGATGATACCAAGCATGGTGAGGAACGTCCGCATGCGATGCGCATTCATCGAGCGCAGTGCCATAGCGAAGGCTTCGAGGAAACGATCGTTTAAGCCACTGAGAAAATGCGGCTTGTCCTGTTCTGCCGGCGTTTGAACCTGCTGCTTCTCTCCCCTCACCGGCTCAGCCTTGCGATTATCGGCAATGATCGTCCCGTCGCTGATTTCGATGATGCGGTTGGCACGTTCGGCGACGCTGCGATCATGGGTCACGATAATGATCGTGTGACCCTCGTCATTGAGTTGCTGCAAAATTCCCAGCACGTCCTCGCCGCTGTGGCGGTCCAACGCGCCAGTTGGTTCATCCGCGAGGATCACTGTGGCGTCATTGATGAGCGCGCGTGCGATGGAAACGCGTTGCTGCTGGCCACCCGAAAGCTGATTGGGGCGATGGTGTAGTCGTTCACCCATGCCAAGGCGTTGCAGGATCCTGATTGCCTTTTCGCGCCGTGCCTGGCGGTCGCGCCCTGCATAGATGGCGGGAATTTCAACATTGCCGACCGCATCGAGCTCGCTGAGCAGGTGATAGCGCTGAAAGATAAAACCGAAATGCTCGCGTCGCAACTGCGCGAGTTCATCCGGGGAAAGATCGGCGGTTTCCCGCCCTGAAATCCGATAGGTCCCCTCAGACGGCCTGTCCAAGCATCCCAGAATGTTCATCAATGTCGATTTACCGGAGCCTGAAGCACCGATAATGGCGACCATCTCGCCGCGTTCAATCGTCAGCTCGATGTTGTTGAGCACCTGAGTGAAGCCGTCACCGGCAGGATAGCGGCGACTAATGCCTTCAAGCGCGATCAGTGGAACCTTTGCCATTTCAAAATTCCATCGCGGCATCGTTTGAATCCGGATTGGCCTTTGGCGGCTCGTTGTCGGTCAATATTGTGTCACCTGCCTTGAGACCGGAGCGTATTTCCGTGTTGATCTTGTCGGTAATGCCTGTGACGACGAGACGATCGCTGATGCGACCGTCAGGGCCGACAAGCCGCACGGTGGCTGTGTTGTCTTGCGCGCTGCGCAACGCTGACACCGGGGCAATCAGGACATTGCGGGCCTCGTCGAGAACAATATGGATTTCGGCTGTCATGTAGGTCTTCAGGAATCCATCTTCGTTGGGTACCTGAAAAATGCCCTTGTAGTAAATTGCCGCCGCAGACGTTGCCGCGACAGAAGCCGCGCTGCTCAAAGCGAAGCTTCTGTCATTGACGATGGTCTCAGGGGCCGGATTGATGGTGGCAAGCTTTGCCTTATAGCGCTTGGCGCTGTCGCCGGACACTGTGAAATAGAGGGGCAGGCCGACATGCACCTTGGTGATATCGGCCTCGGAAATATCGGCCTCAACCGTCATCGTGTCGAGTGCTCCCAGGATGGCTATCGTCGGTGCTGACTGGGCGGCATTGACGGTCTGGCCTTCCTGAACGACGGTCGCAAGCACCGTGCCATCGATCGGCGCGGTGATCCGTGTATAGGCAAGATTGGTCTCGGCGATCTTGACTTCGACTTGTGAAGCAATGATGACCGCCTCGCTGTGGTTGAGTAGGGCCTGGTGTTGCTTGACCACGCTCACAGCCTTGTCATATTCCGAGCGCGCGATCGCTTTTTTTGCGACCATCTGCTGATTGCGGGCAAGATCACTCCGGGCGAGTTCCAGCTGGGCGGTGTTTTGCGCGCGGGTGGCCTCATTCTGGCGCAAGGTCGCCTGGGCCTTTTGCAGCTCATTTTGCTGCGATGTCGCGTCGATCAGCGCGATGACATCACCTTTGCTGACCCTCTGGCCCGGGCGCACTTTCAGTGCAAGGATCCGGCCGGTGGCCTGCGCCCCGATCGCAACCAGGCTCTGCGGTTTCAGCACCCCGGTGGCAAGAACCGCGCTTTCCAGATTGCCACGCTCAATGCGCGTTGTGGCGGGCAGCGGCTCGGCGGAGTTCAGTCGTGCCTTGATCGCAAAGCCAATCACCAGGAGGAGAACAAGCAGCGCGAGCCAGATGCGCCAGCGCACCAGTGGCTTGGAGGAGGTCGTCTTGGTGGTCATGGAAGCCTCGGCGAAAGGGGGCGTTTGATCAGATGCGGACCGGAATAGCCGTCGATGACTTCCGGTTTGCTTACGTCCAGCCGACCGTGCCAGGACCCGCCAAGCGCCTTTTGCAGCGCGATGTAACTGACCACCAGATCGGTTCTGAGCTCCGCTAGACTCGTTTCGGAATCAAGGACGTCACGTTGGGCGGTCAACACCTCGAGGAAACTCTTGCTCCCCCCCTCAAATTGCGTGAGCGTGAGGTCTCTGATCGTACGGCTGTTGCGGACGATGGCCTGCAGCTGCGCGGCGCGCAGATGGTTCTGGTTGAATGCGACGCTTGCATTCTCCACATCACTGAGCGCTGTCAGAATTGCTTTTTTATAGGCAATCAAGCTCAGATCGCGGCTTGCCTTTGCGCTATCGACCTCGGCATTAAGCTTGCCACCCTGAAATATCGGAACCGAGAGGGTCGGACCGAAACTCCAGCCAATCGTTGAGTGTTTGGCAAGGTCGCCGAAATTTGCGCCGCCAGTATTGATCGTTCCGGTCAGGGAAACGCTGGGATAAAGCGTGGCCTCGGCCTGCCCGATCTTGGCTGTGGCGCTGGCATAATCGTGCTGTGCTGCGCGCAGGTCGGGACGCCAGAACAGCAGATCTGCCGGCAGACCCGTCGCCGCTGCGCGCGGCACTCTGGGTATTGCCGCCGGCTTGGCGAGCGTTTGTGCGATCACCAGGGCCGATTGCCCGACAAGGACAGTCAAACTGTTGAGATAGGACGCGGAGCGGATGCGTAAACTCGGTATATGAGCGAGGGTTGTCGCCGCCTGGTTTTGCGCACTGAGCAGATCCACCTGCGATATCTGGCCGGCGCTCAACTGGGTTCTGGTCAGCGCGACGGTCCGCTGCTGCGCGGCGGCATTGCGTTCGGCAATCACAATCATCGCCTCTACGCCGCGCAACTGGGCATAGTTGGTCGCAACCTCACCAATCAGGGTGAGCAGCACCGCCTGCATCTGTTCATCAGCCGACAAGGCGTTGTAATAAGCGGCCTCAACGCCGCGTCGGTTACCGCCAAACAGATCCAATTCCCAGCGCGTCTGAAAGCTCAGATTGGTGGCGCTGGAAGCCAGTGTTGCGGCGGTATCACTGCGCTTATAGCCGATGTCGCTATTGAGCGAGGGGGAGAGCGTGGCGCCTGTCGCGGCAAGCTGCGCGCGCGCCAGGCGGACCTTGGCTTTGGCATCTGCGAGGTCGACGCTCGAGGTCACGGCCTGTGCAATAAGTGCATTGAGAACAGGATCATTGAGCGTCCTCCACCAATCACCGCGGAGCGGAGCCCGCCCATCGGCCTTGCTGTTGAAGGCGCTAGGGGTAATAACCGCCGGATTTTGGGGGTCCGGCCCGACAGTGACACAGGCGGCGAGAAACGGCAGGAATCCGATGATCGATGAGGGGCAAAGAAATTTTTTATACAATCGTTATTCCTGAAAAATGCGTTGTTTGATCTTCGATTTTTCCAAGCGGTCGGATGCGGCGTTGCTTCGACACGACCCAACAAAAACAGCTCAGAACAAGGCATGCGGTTGTGTTATCTCCATCGGCCCCCACCTCCAGCAGCGCGCTTTTGTTGGCCAACCCCTTGCCTATGGCATTGCCGGATTGCGGGAGCATTACGCGCTGCCTGTTGATCACCCGTGGCTTGGGCCTTGAAAACAGCGGCTGCGCGATTTCGAGCTCGCTTCATGAGGACTGTTCGTGTTGGGATGCTCTTTGGCGATCGGGCTTAAAGCGCCATGCTGTTTCCCGCGTCTCGCCGCGACAGCGCGCAGAGAGGCCAGCCCGATGCATTCATCAGGAAAGGCGTGAACCAGACTTTTGGCGCTGGAGTTGTTGCGGCAGAGCAAGCTTTAGCGAAGAGAGGCGAACAGGGGCAATCACGCGCAATGCGCGCCCTGCCGTTGCCGCAGCGTAGCAATTTGCAGGCGGGCTAATGAAGGACCCACGCAATAAAAATCAGCCGCCACCTGATCAGGGCAGCGGCTGTGAAACAAGCGCGCGCGACGTTTTATTCAGAGCGATGTGCCAATGCGCAACAGCGGCAGATCCCGCTGCATATAGCGATCCATGATTTCCGAGAGCAGCGGATTGCCGGCATTGTCCACTTTGGCAGCGCTCAGTGTCACGACGGCTGCACAAAGCTTGTCCGCTGCACGGCTTTCTCCGGCAAAGCGCGCATTTTGCGCCGCAGCCATCTCACCCCATGCCGATTGGATCGCTGCAATTGCCTTATCCGCGGTTTGGCAATCGGGATAGGCGAGAGAAATCGCCACAGTCGGTGTCGCTTTGATCTGGACGTCAGCGATTATGCCGCCGAGATAGGGTGGAACCCCGCGGCCCTGCTCCTTGACCATCGCCTCAAGTTGTTGTCGTGCGGCGTCCTGATCCAAAGCCGCTGCCGCCAATAATTTCTCTGGATCGATGGCTTCGGCACCGAATATCGGCGAGATGACCGCCGCTTGCACAATGTCGCCTTGACCGGTTGCCATGGCGTAGTCGAGCCCGGCGACAGCGGTCAGAGTGACTGCGCTTTCAGCCGCGGAGGGGCTTGGTTGCGCCAGCTGTTTGATGCCGTCAGCCGCAGAGGTTTCGACCAGGGCATGCTCAAGTGGCAGCACAAAACGTGCTGTCCCCATCGATCCCCGCCATGGGTCCTTGGCATTGGCTTTTGATAGATCCATTTTTCCGGCTTCGCCATTGGCAAGAAGGCCCGGAACGGTTGGGTCGACAGCAACAAAATCCGATTGTTTCAGGCTTTCGAGCAGGTTTTTGACGCCGGCCTTATCTTTGAGTCCCCAATAGGTGACGCTGGCCGGAGCCTGGCCGAATGAAGCAAAATAAGCCACGTCGTCGAAAGCGATTTTCGCATGTCTCGACCATTCATCCAATCCATAACCGATTGGTTGGAGGGCGGGAATTTGCTGAACCAGAGCCAGCCTGCGCATGGCGTCTGCGGAGGGCGCGGCTTTATCAAGCCCGCGCCACGCCTTGATATCGACGAAAAGGATCTGCATCGCCTGAGGGTTTGAAAGCGCTGTTTGCGGTATTTGCGCCAGAGCTCTTTGCAGATTTTCTGTGCTGTTGAGTGCGAAGGCTGAACTGGTAAAGCCCATCATCAATCCCATGGCACAAACCGTCAAACGCATTTTTTTCTCCCGTCAACGCACCGGCTGCCACCACAAAATCACCATGCCCGACGATAACAGCCGCGTGCCCGGCTTGCTGGTGGAGGTCAGCCCAAAGACCTGCTTTGACCATTCAAACCGGTGTGTTGTCAACCTTTGCATGGCCTATCGGCGAGCCCTATGGTGCAGGTTTTAACGCTCAAACCAGTGGGTGGACAGCGCGCACTCATGCTAATGAATAGCATTCAGTGCTGCCTTCAGACCCTTGAGGGGAACGACGATTTCAACCGGCTGACGGTTTTGGGAAAAGCCGATCGTCACATCGGATTCCCTGTCGATATGCTCTCTTGTGATAGGGCCGACGGGAAGCATAGCCAGACAGATCTTGTCATCGCACCCCTTGTAGTCGAGAACGACCGGTTTTGCTCTGCCAGGAAACGAGACTTTCAGTGCTTGCTGCTTTTCCACCAGAGGCGGCACGCGCAACAGCAGGAACGGCTCGCCATTTTTGGTCGCCGCAAGCGACCAGCTGAAGATTGCAACGCCAGCTTGATCGGTAATGATCTGGCTAACATTACAGGTCTTTTCCTTGCGCTTGAGATTCTCATCACAAATCAATGTCCAGTTCTCGAAAGGCTGGATACTGCGCCTGATCTCCCCCCATTGCGCGCCCTTTGGAAGCGCAACCTCGGAGGGCTTGAGGAAATAGCGGTGGTTCTGCGCCTGTGCGGCAGCAGGGATCACTTCGCACAGGAGCAACAGGACGACACCGAACGTGTCTCTTAACAACACTTCATTTGCCTTAGTTGAGGGTGAAGCTCAGGCCGGCGCCAAGACCCATCTTACCGCCCGAGGTGGTTCCCGAAATATTGGCCCGGATCGTGGAGTCATCATTGGTGTAACCAGCACCAAAGGCCAGCGCGCTCTGGCCGCGCCAAAAGCCACCGCCGACAGCAACTGAGAGCTTGCCGGGATTATCGTCATAGCGCAGGGAGGCGGCCGCGAGCCCGATGGCTGCGGAACGGTGCGCGTCGTCACGAACGCCGTCGATGGTGGAGACCAGTTCCGAGAAACGCTGCTCGGTATAGTTTTTGACCTCTGCGAAGGCATTTTCAATGCGGGTATCGATCCGATTGTCGACATAGCTGTAATTCTGTGTCGGACCATGTCCAGCCAGCACAGCGTTCAGCTGAGCAAGATTGACGGCATCGGTGTCGTTGATACCGGCTGCGACATTGGAAATCACCACCGGCGTTGAGGGATCGCCCCCCTGTAAAGTGATGCTGTTTGATTTGCTGCCATCGGGGCTCTGGTCATATTTGACCGCGACATTGTCCAGTCTTTCCACTGCGACATTGGTGGCATTCAGCTGCGATCCGTTGATGGCATCGGTCGAGCTTTGAGAAATGCGTCCGGCTGCGACATTGGTCAGCGTACGCTCATTATCCAGCGTGCCGATCGACAGCGTTCCCACGGGTTGCGCGCCGGCAAAACCATAGGTTTGTCCGGCAATTGTGGTGCTTGCGGTGGCAACGGTCGCCAGGGTCTCAGCCCCTGCCCCCAACGCCACGCTGTTTGCGGTATTGGCTGTCGCGCCCGCGCCAAGCGCCAGGGCATTCTGGCCCGAAGCACTGCTCGTCATATCCCCGACAACCACCGCGTTCTGTCCTAAATTGGAACTGATCCAGGCATTGAGGACGCTCAGATTAATGGTTGATCCACTGGCATCGGAGGGCACGCCTGCAATCAGCGCCTGGCCACCATTGGCGGTCGGCACCGTACAGGTCCAGGCGCCATTGCCGCCAAAACCGGGCCGCGTACAAAAGGCGCTCGGCGTGTTGGTGGCGTCTGCCTGGGCGGGGGACAAGGTCGCGATGAAAGGCACTGAGAATGCCAGCATTGCGACGACGGCTGTTTGTATTTTTTGATGATACCGGGAGTTCGATCGGTCAAGCGGAAGCAATGCATAGTTCAATGCCATAATATTCCCCAAAGTAAATGGCCGAATTGTCAGTTACTCGGAAGAACGCTACGCAATATACGCTCGGTTGGTCACCGCAAGAAACCGCGATGACTTGACCTCTGGTCAGGTTCAGGAGTGTTTAATGGATCAATCTGGTATCGACCAAATCACCATCAACTGAAGACTAAATTAGACTTCCCACCGGAAATGGCGGTTGTCAATTCCGAAAATGCCAGCATTGCTTGCAGGCCTCAGCGCAAGCGCCAGCGCCGCCCTTTGACAAAGTCTGAAAATCGTAAAAAGACGTGTTTTTCGGGATCGATAAGACGGCGCCGCACGCGTCGCGGTCAAAAATACAACCAATTTTGGGTAGTTGCGCGCGTCACGATATGCGGCGCGAGGCGTGCCATGACATCAGCGAACCGAGTGTGATCATGGCGACGCCGGCGCATAAGGTGATGCCGGGGCGAATCCCCAACCACTGGCAGGTCATGACGGCGGCAAGAACCGGCGTAAAATAGGACAGCGTGGCCAGAAGGGAAATATTGCCGCGGCTGATGCCACGGTTCCAGCAGGCATAGGCGGTGGCGGACACGCAACCAAAAATGAACAGTTGCGCCAGGCCGCTCATATGCAGCGCCAATTGCGGTTCCGCGCTGCGTGAAAACTTGACCCACAAGATGGCAGCCGTCATCAGGAAGTAAAAGGGTACCGCGGTCTTATCGCTCTGATAGTGGCGGGTGACCACAGAATAAAGCCCCCACAAAAGCGCGGCTGCGAACGCATATAGATAAGCAAGTGGATTACCGGACACATTGAGAAGAAAGCTTTGAAAGGATAGATCCCTGTCGCCTTTCATGACCAAGCCGATACCGAGAAGGCAGAAAAGCAGGGCGATCGCCAGCAAAGAGGACCCGCGCTGCTGTTTGCTGAGAATGGCGAACAGCACGGTGACGCTCGGCCACAGATAATTGATCATGCCCAGTTCCAGTGCCTGATCGCGATTGTGGGCCAGTCCAATGGCGAGTGCCAGCGAGATTTCGTAGAATATAAACAACAGCCCGCACCACCAGATGCCGGGATTAAGAAGCGCGCGCAATCTAGGCAGGCCAAGCACGAGCGCCGCAACCAGCCCGCTTGCTGTATAAATGAGGGCGGCACCGGCGATCGGACCGAATATTTCTGAAATCGACCGAATAAAGCCGATGGAGAGGCTCCAGAGCGGGATGGCGAGCATGCCAATGAGCGTTGCGTTCTGAGGATCGGTTGCAGGGTCGTTGGACAGGGAAGACGTGGACATTTCTGGCATTCTGAAAAGGGACGTGAACAGAGGATCGGACAGCAGGGTGCGCGCAATCCGCACAGCAGCAACAGCAAGGACCTGGGTTACGGCGCGGTCTGGTGCGCAAACACTCTTGGTCAGCGATCAGTGATCGAACGGTATGGTTTTCTCCGACAGCGGGTGGCCGGCGGTTCTTATCGCATTTAAAATCGAATACAAGAGAGAACCATCGTTTTAGTGCCGCGTTGACTGCCACACGTCGCACACTCTGTGCAGGCCTTTAACGCGATGGCGCTATCCAACTGGCATATAGGGGAAGATATTGCCATGCCCGACCGTGTGGTTGAAGCCTTCATCGTCGAAGCTCTATCGAATATCCGCGGCAGCATGCCCGTGTCGCCCATTCAGATCAACGTGATCAAAAGACACGGAACACGGTGCATGTGGGGCATAGGCGGCCAATGCTACGGCACAGGCTGAAGCGCTGTGTGATCAGAATGATCCCAACAAAAAGTAGCGGCCTTTTCAAGCCGCTACTCCCTCGTTTCAAATCTGACTGGAGGTCATCAAATCCGGACGAATGATCCGATTAGAACGAACGCTGAAAGCGAACCATGCCTTGCCAGGCTTTCTCACCCTTGAGTTCGGAACGATCATCCGACCACTTTGTGTAGGAAATTTCCGGTGTGACAGTGAAGCCTGGAACGAGAGTGTAGGCGACGTTTGCTGTTGCTGCGAAACGACCGGCATCTTCGTAGGCTGCCTGAACGTTAATAGTTGCCTGCTTGGTCGCCTTGAACTTTGCGCCACCCCAGACTGCCCAGTCGCCACCCCAGGTGCCGTAGAAGCTGTCAATCCGACGAACGCCACGCCAGCTACCATCTGCAAAACGCTGTGTGACGGTATAATTATCGTCGTTTGACTTGTAAGCACCCTGGACCCAAACAGAGAATTGTTCGGTGACGTTGACATCAAGGCGAAGCTTACCGGCCCATTCTTCGTTCAATGCGTCATAGGCGCCGACAGCGGCGATCGAACCCCAAGCCTGCGCAAATTTCAAGCCACCGACGACATGCGGTGTGTAATCGTCGATGGTGACATTGACGTCGGAATCGCCATTTCCGCCCTGTTCGAGAGCGACCACAGCCGAGAAACCGTTGCCGCCCTTGAATGTGTAGCTGATGGCATTGGTCCGCGTCCCCCCGGCGAGAATGACGTCGTCATTCATCACATCGCCGAGATATCCGGTGAAGGTTACAAATTTCGATTCATCAAGTCCCAGACGGAGACCGCCCAGTTCGATATAGGCAAAGCGAAGCTGGCCGCTTGCGCCGTTGTCGCCATTGTTCCAATCATAACGGATATCGGCATAGGTCTTGAGCGCACCGAGATCGGTTTCGGATGCGGTCGAGAAGCGAAGCTCAAAACGAGACTTCATGTCATAGGTGTCGCGATCCAGCTGCGAAAGACGCTTTGCGTAGACATTGTCGCCCCCTTTAATGTCGTAACGCAAGTAGCCGTGGATACGCAGGCATGTTTCCGTGCCTGGAATGTAGAAATAGCCCGCGCCGTAAGCGTCGCAGACGCGAACATATTCCACAGCTTCCGGCTCTGGTGCAACAATTGCATCAGCCGCCTGCGCTACCGATGCGAAAGAAAATACTGCCGCCGAAGCGCAGAGAAAATTCTTAACCCTCATAAAATAACTCCATAAGCGAGGTGTGACGCGAGGGCTTATAGAATATAAAACAACTTAATCAATGAATGTATTATGTATTTTTAATGAAATTATTGTTGGTGCGGCAGTATATATATTTCCTAGGATCATATTTACTCACCAATACAGCGACAGAGGAAAATATAGTTATAATATATACGTTTTTCTTGATTCGATTCTTGTCCAGAGCGCTTGCTAGCATGGCTTCATGACAGGAATGTATCGGCTTCCGCGTTGCACCAGGCAGTTCGCAAGAAAGACTGTTTTTAACAAGGACTATGCACGACAAAGGCTCTGCGCCATAAGGCTATGCGCGGCGCTCGGGGCGCGCGGATCGCGGACTGTCGTTTGCAATCCGCTTGAGCTTGCAGGCTTGAGCGGCTATCAGGCCTTTCTGGTTTCCCGATTTGATTGCTCTTAAACAAGGCCTTTGTCATGACCCTCAAATATCTCGTCACGCATTCGGGCGGCTTTCACGCCGACGAACTCTTGTCGAGCGTCATTCTCACCCGGCTTTTTCCACAAGCATCGCTGGTCCGCAGCCGCGAGCATAGTTGGATCACAGCGGCGGATGATCGCATCATTTATGATGTGGGTGGCCACTATGATCATCAGGCGCGGATCTATGACCATCATCAGCGCGGCGCGCCGCGGCGCGACACGGATCAGGCTTTCAGCTCGTTTGGTCTGATCTGGAGGCATTACGGGCGGGATTATCTTAAAGCGTCCGGCATTCCGCACCAGGATATTGCATCAGTTCACGCGGATTTTGACGAGAGTTTCGTGTTGCCCGTTGATCTTGTCGACAATGGCGAGTTATCGCCTGCAACAGCGGGCGCGTTGAGCGCCTTGACCCTGCCAACGCTGCTGGAGACTTTGAAGCCGGTGTTTGATGACAGCGATGCGGATGCTGAGAACCGGGCTTTCCAACACACTTTGTCCATTGCCCGCAGTTTCGTGGAGGCAAAGATCGCTGGTCTTGCCGCCAAGTTGCGCGCCGAGGCCCTGGTCGCAGAAGCGATCATAAAGGCCGGTGCCGACCGTATTCTGGAACTTCCGATGGGGATGCCGTTTCGCTCGGCCATTGTCAAAGCGGGGGCGCAACATCTGTTGTTTGTCGTGCATCCACGGGGATCCGACTGGGTCATCACCGGCATTCGCCGCTCCGATGACGGTTTCGATCTCAGGGCCGACTTGCCGGCGGGGTGGGCGGGGCTCAGCAATGGTGAGCTTGAGGCCGTCTGCGGCGTAACCGGCGCAAGCTTTTGCCATAAGGGACGATTTATCGCGGCAGCCCAATCACGCAAGGCCGCACTTGCGATGGCCGACATTGCCGTCGCAGCTGCCTTGCAGCAGGTATAACGCCCCTGCTGGCGTTGCCGCCGGCAAAGGTTTGATCGCGCCTTTGCCGGCAGTCGCACCGCCCCATCATTCCTTCACCGCACCCGTCATAGATGATACGTAATAATCCACAAAAAACGAATAGAGAATAACCACCGGGAGTGACCCGAACAACGCACCGGCCATCAGCGCGCCCCATTCGAAAATATCCCCGCGCACGAGTTCCGTCAGCACACCGACCGGCACCGTCTTGTTTTCCGAGGACTGGATAAAGGTCAGGGCATAGATGAATTCATTCCACGACAGCGTGAAAGCAAAGATGCCGGCCGAGATCAGTCCCGGCACCGCGAGCGGAAGGATGATCCTGACCAGGATTTGCCAGCGGCTGGCGCCGTCGACCAGTGCGCTTTCTTCAAGTTCAAAGGGAATCGAGCGGAAATATCCCATCAGCAGCCATGTGCAGAAGGGGATGAGGAATGTCGGATAGGTGAAGATCAGCGCCAGGCGCGAATCGTAGATGCCCAGTTTGAAAATGATGAAGGCAAGCGGGATGAAGAGGATTGACGGTGGAACAAGATAGGCCAGAAAGATCAGCAATCCGACGGAGCGTGAGCCGGTAAAGCGGATGCGTTCAATCGCATAGGCGCTCAGGATCGAGGTGACCAGCGAGATGATTGTCGCAGCCGTTGCCACCAGCATCGTGTTCCACAGCCAGCCGGGATAAGAGGTTTCAAACAGCAGATATTTGATGTGGTCGAAGGTTGCATCGACCACCCAGAACGGACTGTAATTCTGGTAATCGGTGAGCTGGGCATTGGGTTTGACCGCCGTGATTGCCATCCAGTAGAACGGAAACAGCAACACAAAGACGAACAGCGCGAGCGGGAGGTAGATTGTGACCACCCTTCGCGGCAATCGGTTGAGATAGGACATGCCCTGCGTGTCATCGGGGACAGTGGTGCCGGCGTGGTCTTGTGACTTGTTCATCATCCGCTCCATAGTCAGTCACCCCCGCCCTGCTGCCATTTCCGGCGTTGCAGGCCAAAGAAGGAAAACATGATTGCGGCGAGCAGAAACGGGATCATCGCGACCGCAATTGCCGCCCCCTCCCCCAGTTGCCCGCCAGGGATTGCACGCTGGAAAGACAGGGTGGCCATCAGATGGGTCGCATTGACCGGCCCCCCCTTGGTCAGCACATAGATCAGCTGGAAATCGGTGAAGGTGAACAGCACGGAAAACGTCATCACCACGGCAATGATCGGGGTGAGCATGGGCAGGGTGACATGGCGAAAGCGTTGCCAGCTCGACGCACCGTCCAGTGACGCTGCCTCCTGCAGCGAGGCGGGAATTGTCTGCAATCCGGCGAGCAGAGAAATCGCGACGAAAGGAATGCCGCGCCACACGTTGGCGGCGATCACCGACAACCGCGCATTGGTGGGATCGCCAAGAAAATTGATTGGCTGGTCGATCAGTCCGACTTGAATCAGTGACCAGGAAAGGATCGAAAACTGGGCGTCATAGATCCACCAGAACGCCAGGGCGGAAAGCACCGTGGGCACCACCCAGGGCAACAGGACAATGGCCCGGAAGAATGACTTGATCGGCAGGTTTTCGTTCAGCAGCAATGCAAGCCACAGGCCGAGCGCAAATTTGAGGACCGAAGCGACAAAAGTGTAGAGCACCGTGTTGAACACCGACAACCAGAACACGCTGTCGTCCCAGAGAAACTGGTAGTTCTCAACGCCGATGAAGATGCCGTCCCGACCGATTGTGGTATCGGTGAAACCCAACCAGACGCCGAGCCCCAGTGGATAGGTCAAGAAGCACAGCAGAAAGACCGCCGCAGGCAACATGAACAACAAGCCCAGCACATCGCGATTGTGCCTGAGACGTCCTCGATCGGGCGCCACGCCGCTAATTTGGCTACCGGGAACATTTCTTCGCGTCATCGTCATGGATGAATTCTCCGCAACAAAACCAGAAAGAGGCGCGGGATTGCTGCCGCGCCTCAGGCCCATCCGCATCAGGCGCGGTAATAGCGCTTGGCCCGCTTCTCCGCGCTTGCCATGGCATCCTCCGGCGTTTCCGCACCGGTGACGGCGGAAGCGAACATGTCCACCAGAACATAATCGGCCATCACCGCCGCCGATGCATGGCCAAGTGGGCCGGCATAGCCGTTGGGCCGCAGCGTTTGCGATGCGCGCGCATAGGGTGCGTGGATCGGGTTGTCGGTCCAGACAGGGTTGTCCGCGAAAGCCTTCAACGGCTGGCAACAATAGGCGCTCGACTGTTTGATCCAGTTGTTCATCTGGTCGGCTTCCATCATGAACTTGATGTAAGCCTTTGCGGCTTCGGGATATTTTGTATGTTTAAATAACAGCAGGGAGCTGGTTTGATGCAGTTCCACACTCTTGCCGACCGGACCGAGCGGGAAGTTGGTGCTGCGCATATCTTCGGCGATGTCTGCGAGTTTCGGATCGTTCTTCGCAGCGTAGTAGATGGAAACGCCATTGGCGGTCAGGGAGACCTGTCCGGCGAGAAATGCGCGGTTGTTATTGATGTCCAGCCAGCTTTCCGTTCCTGGAATGAAGGTGGCGTAGAGTTGCTTGGCATAATTGAGCGCGGCCAGCGTTTCGGGCGAGTTGATGGTGATTTCGCCTTTCTCATTGACCATTTGCGCGCCGTGGCTCCACAAAAGCCAATGGGCATAATTATTGCCGTCACCGACCGCCTTGCCATGCGGGAATCCGGCCGGCGTGTTGTTGGCTTTCATGGCCTTGCAAAGCTCGAGGAAGCCTGCGGTATCTTTCGGGAAATCGGTGAAGCCCGCTTTCTTCATATGGCTGTCGCGATAGACGATGGCATTACCGATCGCCGTCAGCGGCATGGCAATGAACTTGTCGTCACGCACGGCATAGCCTTTCAGGCCATCGTAAAAGCCGCCATATTTGCCATCAAGATAGGTGCCCAGTTCGGTCAGGTCGACAAGCTTGTCGGGATATTGATGGGCGTCATCGAACCAGCACATGACCATGTCCGGTCCTGATCCAACATTGGCGGCAACGGCAGCCTTTGGCCGGATATCCTCCCAGCTTTCCTTGTCAATGCGAACCGCGACACCGGTTGCATCGGTGAATTTTTTGGAATTGGCGATCCAGCTTTCTTCATCGCCCTTGACGAAGGGCGTCCAGCGCAGCAGGCGCAGACTGGCGCCCTCCTCGGGCTTGTAATCTGGTTCGGCGGCAAATGCGGGTTGAAAGCCGAGGCCAGAGAGGCCTGCAGCACCGGCAAGGCTTGCGGTTCCTGCAAGGAATGTCCTTCTTCTGATAGTCATCATGCTCCTCCTCCAAAGATGGGACTTCTCATCCATGACAGCCGCCGTCCCAAGGCGCGGATGCCGAGATGTCGTTTCTGCTTGTTGCTGATTGCGCCGCAGGCTCCCTCCCGGCTGCGCAACGGCTATCAGTCCGTCAGCCTATGCCCCTCCTGCGCGTCGAACAAATGAACATTGGCCGGATCAATGGAAACGGAAATGGTTTCCCCAGGGCGGACATCGACGCGTTCGCGAAAAATGCAGGTATTTTCACTGCCCCCGAAACTGACCACGATCTGGGTTTCGTAGCCGGTGGGTTCAATCACCACGACCGGTACCTTCATGCCCGCATCGTCAAGCCGGATATATTCGGGCCGCAAGCCATAGACCAGGCTTAGGCCTGCCGCCTGCGGATAGGGTCGGGCAAGCGGCAGCCGCATCCCGTCTTCAGCGATGAAGCTTGCCGGGTCCTCTGCATGGATCGTGCCTTTGATCATGTTCATGGCCGGCGAGCCGATGAAGCCGGCAACGAACAGATTATTGGGGTGATCATAGAGCGTGAGCGGCGAGCCGATCTGCTCGACGCGGCCATCATGCATGACAACGATCTTGTCGGCCATCGTCATGGCTTCGATCTGGTCATGGGTGACATAGACGGTGGTGGTTTTAAGACGGTGATGCAACTCCTTGATTTCGGCACGCATGGCAACGCGCAGTTTGGCATCAAGATTGGACAGCGGCTCATCAAACAGAAAGACCTGCGGATCGCGTACGATTGCCCGACCCATGGCCACGCGCTGGCGCTGTCCGCCGGAGAGTTGGCGTGGATAGCGATCGAGCAGGTTGGTCAGACCGAGAATTCCGGCCGCATAATTGACCCGTTCGTCGATTTCGGCCTGCGGCGCGGAGCTCAGCATCAAAGAGAATGCCATATTCTTGGCGACCGTCATATGGGGATAAAGCGCGTAATTCTGGAACACCATTGCAATATCGCGTTCCTTGGGGGGTAAATGATTGACGGTGCGACCGCCGATCCGGATTTCACCCCCGGAGATATTTTCGAGCCCGGCCAACATGCGCAGAAGGGTGGATTTTCCGCAGCCGGAGGGCCCGACGAGAATGACGAATTCGCCATCTTCAATATCGATATCCACGCCTTTGATTACAGGAAAAGTGCCGAAAGACTTTCTGACTTCAGCAAACGCAACAGCGGCCATGCAATTCCTCCCAAAATGTGATCAATGTTTGAACGATTGAGAAAATGAACCGTCGGCTCCTCACTTCCGACGTTTGCATTTTAGTGTTTTTCTCCCCTTTCGCTTTTTGGGTTGCTGTTTGGGTCAGCCGCGACCGACCAGTGGCATTTTGGTCGCCATGACGGTCATGGTCAATACATTGGCATCAAGCGGCAAGCTTGCCATATAGACGACCGCGTTGCCGATATGAACCGGATCAATGGTCGGCTCGGCGGCAATGGTGCCGTTGGCCTGGACGACACCCGTCGATATTTTCTGCGTCATCTCGCTGGCTGCATTGCCAATATCGATCTGGCCACAGGCAATATCAAAATTGCGACCGTCGAGTGCGGTGGACTTGGTCAGACCGGTGATGGCGTGCTTGGTCGCCGTATAGGGGGCCGAATTGGGGCGCGGGGTTGTTGCCGAGATCGAGCCGTTATTGATAATGCGGCCACCGCGGGGGTTTTGTGCCTTCATCAGGCGAAAAGCCTGCTGTGTGCACAGGAAAGCCCCGGTCAAGTTGGCACCAACAATAGCGGTCCAATCCTCAAAACTGACCGTCTCAAGCGCGACGGCGGGCACCAGGGTTCCGGCATTGTTGACCAGCAGGTCAAGCCGACCGAAATTTTTTTCGATCGCGTCGAACAGGTTTTTGACAGAAACAGGATCACTGACATCGGCGGTCACGGCAAAAAAACTGCCCTTGGTTTCGGCGCTGAGCGCTGCGACCGCTTTCTCCAGCACTGCCGTGCGCCGACCGGAAATGATAAGCTGATAGCCGGCATGGGCCAGTGCTTTTGCAATGGCGCGGCCCACTCCGGTCCCGCCACCTGTCACCAGTGCAACCGGCTTTCTCTCGCCAACCCTATCCTCACTCATCCCTAACTCCTTCTTGTCGCATTGACGGTTTGATTGCAGCCGGCGCGGCGTTATCCGATGTGGATTGGCGCAATAACTGCAACCATTTGAGCCCATCCTGGCGATCGGGCGCCGGGCGGTATTCTGCACCGACTGGTTTCAAATATCCCAGACGTTGCAGTGTGCTCAGAATGAAGTTGTAAGCGAGTTCGCCCTGATCAGGCTCGGCGCGATCGGGCACCGAGGCAATCTGCACATGGCCAATGACCGGCAGCAGCGCTTCAAGACGACGACTGATATCGCCCTCGATGATCTGAATGTGGTAGCAATCAAACATCAGTTTCAGATTGGGCAGACGCAGTGCATCGATAATGGCTTTGGCCTGGGCCGAATTGCGTAAGAAATAACCGGGGGCGTCACGATCATTCAGCGGTTCGATCAGAATTGTGATGCCGTGCGCCGCTGCGCGCGCACAGGCATAGCGCAGATTGGCGATGAACGCCTTGTGCGCGTCATCGCCCTGGGCGCGGCCAGCCATGACATGAATATTGGCGCAGCAAAGGGCCACGGCATAATCGATCGCCTGATCAATTGCCGCGCGCGCTTCCGATTGACGACCGGGCACAGCGCTCAGGCCATTGTCGCCCGCCTCGACATTGCCGCGAGCCGTATTCAACCCGATCATGGTCAGGCCAGTCTCCTCAAGCGCTGCCAGAATGTCGGCTGCGGAATGCGCGTAGGGCCAATGACATTCCACCGCGTCAAAGCCGGCCTGTTTGGCCGCGCGGATTGCATCGGGTAGAGACAGCTGCTGCCACAGAAAGCCGAGATTTGCAGAGAACCGTACCATTCTAATCCCATTCCACATCAAATTGCTCGACGACCTTCAGGATTTGCGCGCTGCTGAGCGCGTTGGGCCGCAGGCCGCGGGTGAGCATGGCAAGTCTGGCGGTTTCTTCCAGTTCTTCGATCGCGTAGACGGCAGCTTGAAGGTCGCTGGCTGCGACAACGGGACCGTGATTGGCAAGCATCACCGCGCTTCGTTTTCCCGCCAGTCCCTTGATCGCTGCCCCGATCGCCGGATCCCCCGGCATGAAATAGGGCAGCATCTTCACCTTCCCTAGTTTGATGATGGAATAGGCGGTCAGCGGCGGCAGCATATTGTCGGGATCGGTGTCAGGCAGCAGCGACAAGGCGACGGAATGGCAGGAATGCAGATGCACGACGGCCTTCGCGCGGGCACCACGGGTTTCGTAAAAAGCTGTATGCAGCGACATCTCCTTGGTTGGTGGATCACCGTCGAGCAAGCGGCCCTGTTGATCAAACAGCGACAATCGCTGCGGATCCAGCCGGCCAAAGCAGCTGCCCGTCGGGGTTACCAGCAGGCGGCCGTCGGAAAGGCGGGCGGAGATATTGCCGGAAGAACCGGCGGTGAGCCCGCGATCATACATCGACTTCGCCAACACACAGATGGTTTCGCGCAGATGGGTTGCTTCGCTCATCCCGCCTCCAGCATGTTCAAGGCATCGCGGAAGAAGGAGGGGGCTCCGAAATTGCCTGATTTCAAGGCGAGTGCGACTGACGCACCCTGCGTTGTGGCATAGGTCCAGGGAACGCCGGGCGTTATTTCCCGACCGACCCGCAGCTTTGTGATGCCGAGCGCCTGGGCGACCGCGCCGGACGTCTCACCGCCGGCGACCACAAAGCGTCTGGTGCCAAGTGCAAAGGCGGCGACGGCAATTTCGCCAAGCGTTTGCTCGACAATCTGTCCTGCACGCTCAACGCCGAGTGCGGCCTGCGCGGCTTTCAAGCCGGTCGCATCCGTGCTTGCATAGATCAATTTGGGTTCTGTGACCGGCACTGATTCAAGCCATTGGATGACCGCCCGGCTGCCACTTTGTTGCGCAAGCTGGATCGGGTCAAGCCGATAGCTCTGCGCATGGTCCCGAAACGCCGCCACCTGTTGCAGTGTCATGGCGGAACAACTGCCTGAGAGCACGATCTGGCCCGCGCCCAGATCGGGGGCCACTGTTGGATTGCCTTGGGCTTGCAGCAGACGTTCCGCGTGAAGGAGTTGTGGCAATGGCATCGCCAGCGCACTGCCACCGGTCAATAAGGGCAAATCAAGCGTCGCTTTGGCGATGGTTGCAAGATCAGCGTCCGCCACGGCATCCACCACCACATGGGCGACCCCGCTGGCTTTGAGCGCTGCGAGTGCAGCCCGCACGGATTGCGCGCCTTTGGCAATGGTCGCGTGATTGACGAGACCGACCTGCCCCCGTAATTGCGGCGCCAGCAACCGCAGCAGATTGGCATCGCGCATCGGCGTCAGCGGATGATCCTTCATCGGACTCTCGTTGAGCAGCTTATCGCCTACAAACAGATGTCCCATAAATACGCTGCGACCGTTTTCTGGAAAGGCCGGACAGTAGATAGTCTGCTCTGTGGCGGTTGCATGCATCAGCGCTTCGGCGACCGGGCCGATATTGCCTTCAGGGGTACTGTCAAAGGTCGAACAATATTTCCAGTAAAGCCTGTTGAGGCCGCGTTTCTTGAGCCAGTCATAAGCTGCAAGGGCCTGTGTAACGGCCGTTTCGCGCGGCACGGTGCGGATTTTCAGGGCGATGATTTCGATGGCGGAAACTTGCGCAACTGGCTCGTTTTGGTCCGGCAGGCCGAGCCGCAGTGAAACCGGATAACCGCTGCGTGCCAACAAGGCTGCAAGATCGGTGGCGCCGGTGAAATCATCTGCGATCGCGCCGAGAACAATCGCCATGACTTACGCCTCCATGCCAGGCAGCAGGACGCCGCTCTTATGCGCCAGAATCTTAGCGACGGCGGCGTCATCCTCCATTCCAAGGCCGGCTTCCGCTGCCGCACGAAACAGGCAGAGCGCGGTTTCGCTGAGCGGTGTGCTGGCCGCGAGCGCCGTGGCCTCGGCGGCCACGATCCCCATATCCTTGACAAAGATATTGACCGCCGAACGGGCCGCATAATCGCCCTCGACAATGTGGGGACCGCGGTTTTCGAACATCCACGACGCGCCGGCCGAGACACGGATCACATCGAATACCGTGCCAAGATCAAGGCCGAGCCGGGCCGAAAGGGTGAGCGCCTCGGCGGTTGCGGCGATATGGATTCCGGCCAGCAACTGGTTGATCATCTGGACCTTGGAGCCGGTTCCAGGCTTGTCATCGAGATGGAAGACCTTGGCGGCAATCGCGTCAAGCGCTAAAGCGGCTTTGTCAAAGGCTTGTTGCGATCCCGAGCCCATGACTGTGAGTTCACCGGTTGCCGCCTTTTGCTTGCCCCCGGAGACCGGCGCATCAATCACCAGCATTCCGGACGCTTCGAGCTCGGCTGCAATGGCAATGCAACTGCTGGGCTCCATTGTCACGCACAGCACGAAGACCGTGCCGTGCCGGGCTTGGCTCACTGCGCCGTTAAAGCCAAACAGCACCTCTTTTGTCTGCGCGGCATTGACGACAAATACAAAGACGATATCGCTTGGACCGGCCTGTTTTGCGGTCGCGTAGGCATCCCCTCCCCGTGCCGCAAACTCTTCAAGAACCGCGCTGCGCAGATCGACACCCTTGACGTGGAAGCCGGCGCGTAACAGCGCGGTCGCGGCACCAAAACCCATGGAGCCAAGGCCAATGATGGTTACGGTTTGTGGATCGCTCACCTCAGTTCACCCCCAATTTCAGCTCGTCTTCGATATGAATTTTGATGATTTCGTCAAAAGAGCTGTCCGCGACAAAGCCCAGTTCAAGGGCGCGTGACGCGTCAAAATCCTCGGCCCAGCCATTGACGATCGTCGCGATCTGTGGATCGTGCTCCTTGCGGATCAAAGCGACCGCCTGATCACCGGCCACCCGGCGCAGCGCTTCGATCTGCTCGCCGACGGTGGCCGAAAGACCCGGCATATTGAGCACACAGCGGTGTCCAAGCCGCTCGGTGTCGATGCAAGCTGCGTGCAGCAGGAAGCCGACCGCGCGACGCGGGCTCACATGCCAGTGCCTGACGGTTTCGGCGACCGGCAGGATCGCTTGCTTACCGATGAGCGGTTCACGCAGAATATTGGAGAAGAATCCGGAGGCCGCCTTGTTGGGCGTTCCAGGACGGATGCATACGGTGGGCAGACGGATGCCGATCGCATCGAGAAAGCCCTTGCGGGCGTAATCGGCCAGCAGCAATTCGCCGATAGCCTTTTGCGTGCCATAACTGGTGCGTGGCGTGAGGAAGAACTCGTCATCGATCCGATCGGGAAAAGGCGCACCGAACACCGCGATGGAGGAGGTAAACACCACCCGCGGCCTGTAGCTGGAGATTTCGCCCTGCTGCCGAATGGCTTCCAGCAGGAAGCGGGTGCCATCGAGGTTGATGGCGTAGCCCTTTTCAAACGCGATCTCCGCCTCGCCCGAGACAATGGCCGCGAGGTGAAAGATCAGATCCGGCTGGCCTGCGATCAGTTCGGTGGCGGCGCGCGGGTCTGAGATATCGGCGGATTTGCACGCGACATTGCCGGCAAATTCAACAGGCGCTTGTGGCGCCATGACATCGACCAGAGTGAGCTTTTCAACCGGTACGCCGTCAATAGCTTTGACGGCGGCGATGGCCTGCGTCAATTTTCGTCCCACCATGCCGGCCGCACCGATAATCAAGACATGCATTCAACGAACCCTTTTCAAATTGCTGCGCAGTCGCTCATGGCTGGCAAGCCGTGTATGGTGCAGAGGTGCGCTGACCGCGCGCGGCCAGCGATTTTTGTGTGGAGGTGTAAATGCGTTGCTCGTGGACTGCGAAGGCCGCCATTGCTGCGCCGCGGTCGCGATTTTCCAGGGCTGTCAGGATTCGCTGGTGATCGGAGAAACTGCCGTTGAGTGCGCCGGGCTGGGCAACTGCGCGCCGACGATGCTCCATCATATAAGTGTAGAGATCGGTGACGATGTCCGCGAGCAGCGGGTTTCCGCATTCTCGATAGATGGTGACATGAAACTCGCGGTCGCAGATGAGGAAGCGGACGGGATCATCCAGGCAGGCAGCCTGCGCTGTGAGCGAAAGCCGCAAGCGCGCAAGCGCATCCTCGGAAATACGCTGCGCTGCGTCGCCGACAATTTGTTGTTCAACCAGCATACGCGCCGCGTGAACGGCGTGAACATCATAAAGATCGACATTGATCTGCGCGGTAATGCCGATCGACAGGCTGCCGAGCTCTGCGCGCGCAACCCGCGTTCTGGTGCCTTGGGCCACGTCGAGGATGCCATGGGCGGCCAGAATCTGGATGGCGCCACGCACGGTTTGCCGACTGACGGAAAGTGCGCTCGCCAATTCGCGCTCGCCGGGAAGTTCATCGCCGACACTGAGCAGACCCGATGCGATCAGTGCGCCGATTTTGTCTGCAATGACGTCGCGCATGGTCCGACGCTCCAGATTGCGTGCGAGCCCGGCTTTGTCGTCGAGGAGAAGATCATGCGCAGCGTTCAAACCCGACCTCACTGATCCACTGGTCTATCCAGTGGTCCAGTCACAATCGGCGACGCGGGTCATTCTGTCAAGCACCTGCGGCGCCAAGCCGTTGCGGGCGCATTGGCTGCGACGACGCCGGCAGTCGGGTTGTTGATTGCCAGCGTCTTCAATCGCCGCTTCAACGTTGAAGCGCGGTCAGATCGGGCCCCATTGAATCTGGACGGCGATATAGAGAAAGACCGCACTGATCAAACCCCAGGCGATGACAAGCGGAGCGATGAATTTCACCCATTTTCCATAGGAGACCTCGGATGTGGCGAGGATTGCCATCAGTACACCGGATGTCGGGTTGATGCAGTTGATCACCCCTTCGCCAAAGACCACGGACTGGACGGTTGTCTGACGGGTGATCCCCAAAATATCCCCTAACGGTGTGAATACCGGGATCAGCACCGCCGATTCGCCGGATCCGGACGAAATAAACACGTGCATGATCATCGCACTGACATACATGCCGATCGCTGAAAGGGAACGCGGCAATCCGTCGAGCGCCAGCACCGCATAGGAGACGATCGTGTCGAGGATCATGCCCTGTTCGAGCGTGATCGAGATGGCACGCGCCAAGCCAACGATGAATGCGCCGACAACAAGCTGCGAACACCCTTTGAGAAAGCCTTTGGCGATCGCATCGGCCGACATGCGAGCGATAATGCCGACACCGATTGCCATGATGATGAACATGGCAAGCATTTCCTTCTCGCTCCAGTTGAGCGTGACGGCTCCGGCAATAAAGCCACCAAGACACAGGGCCGTGAACAGCAGTGCCAGCCAGGAGCGCGCGCGTTGACCAGGGGCTGCGGCGTCCTGCGGTACACCCTCGTCGATCTGGTGGGGGCGCGGCGATGTCTTGCGTTGGCTGCGGGCGTATAGCCACAGGAAAGCGATGGTGGCCAGCAGGAATGCCAAAAATATGACGACGCGGAAGCCGATGCCTGAGAGCAGCGGAACATCAGCGAGCCGCTGCGCAAGACCGACCGATGTCGGTGCCGAAATCGAAGCATTATAGCCGGTATAGGTGGCGATATAGACCAGCGAAATACCGAACAGTTTGTTCATGCCGATCGAGCGCGCCACCATGATGCCGATGGGAACAAATGCGATCACCGAATTGACGACGATTCCGGTGGTGCCGAGCACCGAAAAAACGAAGCAGAACAGGATGATCAGGGTCAGGTCGTTCAGTCTGCGATTTCTCGCGATGCCGTTAAGCATGTGGTGCACAGCGCCGGATTGCTCGAGCACATAGAGGGCGCCGCCGGTAAACATCACCATGAAGACAATTGGCGCACTTTTGATCAGACCTTCGGCAATGGCAAGAAACAGGGCCTGCGGATAGATAGGATGTTGGTCAACACCATGGTAGCTTCCAGGCAACGAGAACGAGATGCCATTGCGAATTTCGGTGGCATATTGCCCAGCCGGAATGATCCAGGTGCCAATGCCGGCCAGCACCAGCATACAGAAAAGTAGAACATAAGGATTTTGCAGACTGGGACCCTTTTTGGGGGCCGCGGGTGACGGGGTTGCGGTCATGGGCTGTGTTTCCTCCTGCAGAAGCGGCGGAGCACACCGCCTCCATAGTCCAAATTATTCAACTGTTGGCTGTAGGGGCTATTTAGTAATGCGACAGTTGGGCCAGTTAGAGATGCGACGTGTCGCCTCTTGAGGTGCTGGTCAATGTCAACGTTGGAGGCAAGG
>NZ_JASAMU010000019.1:0-51386 GCF_029909885.1 Ochrobactrum sp. AN78 | reverse complement strand
GCGACGCCGCCGCCCTCGTTGTGTCGCTATATACGTCCCACTAAACAAAACTGTCAACGCTAAAATAACAAAATAGCCAAACTTTCTTTCCACAGCGAAAACCAAACAATTTTACCAAACATTAAGCAAACAAACCATCCCGATTCTAATCACGGCCTCGCAGAAGAAACCCAGCCCATGCGTTCACCAAGGCTATCTGCGAGCGCGCGCATTCGTTTGCCCATAGCTTCCACCATGTCAGGTCGCGCCTCTGCAGCCATCATAGAAAGGGCAATGCCTGCGGCTGGGTGGAACGGACGATCGCAGATCGCAGCACCAATGCAGAACATGCCTTCACGCAACTGTCCGTCATCAAGCGAATAACCCTTCGCTTTAACCTCGGCCATTTCAGCTTCCAGATCCTTCAACGATTGCACACTTGAAGGCGTAATCGGCTGCGGCCACTCAGATGGAAGATGGCGCGCAAGCTCCTGCGGGGACATTGCCGCGAGCATTGCCTTGCCGGTGGCCGTAAAAACGGCCGGTACACGCATCCCGATGCGGAATGTGATGCCGAGAGGCGCCGTCGAGTTGCGGCAGGACAGATAGATGACTTCCGGACCCTCCAGATGCGAGAGCGTCAATGTATAAGCGCCAAGCCCTTCGGCTTCTGCCACCACATCATGAAAAGCATCGACAATATCGCTGTCGGCCAGAAAGACATTGGCCCAACGCACCGATTGCGGCCCCATTGTATAGCTTCCATCACTGTTGAGCTTCAACAGCTTCAGATGGGTCAGTGTCTGGCAAAGCCCATGAACGCTGCTTTTGGGTAATTTGGTTTGACGAACGATATCCGAAAGTTTGAGCCCATCACGGCTCCCGGCAACACAATCGAGAATCTGCGTCGCCCTCACCACTGCTGGAACCAGCTTCAAGGAACTTTCATCATCGAGTACAGTTTTGTCCATATGCCCTCTTCAGCCAACCGACAGATGAATTGACTTTAGCTCTGTCGGCTGATTTATTCAGTATATCGTATAGCGTTCAATATATTGAACCGCCCTTTGACGCAACACCGGGATGGAACATCAGATATGATTGCCTTGAAAGATAAATCGCTGCTCAAATCGCAATGCCTTGTGGACGGCCGCTGGATTGACGCCGCCGATGGCAAAACCATTGATGTGACCAACCCTGCGGACGGCTCCCTTGTTGGCACTGTTCCCTCCCTGTCGGTCGATACTATTAAAGAAGCAATCAACGCTTCGAACAAGGCGCTTCCTTCATGGGCCGGCAAGACCGCTAAGGAACGCGCAGGTATCTTGCGCAAATGGTTCGATCTGATCGTCGCCAACGCCGATGATATTGCTCTTATAATGACATCGGAACAGGGCAAGCCACTCGCCGAAGCGCGCGGTGAAGTTATTTATGCCGCTTCCTTCACCGAGTGGTTCGCCGAGGAAGCCAAACGCGTCTATGGTGACACGATCCCTGCCCCGCAAAATGGGCAACGTCTCACTGTTATCCGCCAGCCAGTCGGCGTGACCGCTGCAATCACCCCATGGAATTTTCCAGCGGCAATGATTACTCGTAAGGCAGCACCTGCCCTAGCCGCTGGCTGCACAATGATTGTCCGTCCCGCCGATCTCACTCCGCTGACGGCTCTCGCCCTTGGTGTATTGGCGGAAAAGGCTGGAATTCCAGCAGGCGTTCTGCAGATCGTGACTGGCAAAGCACGCGAAATCGGTGCTGAACTCACCAGCAACGAGATTGTGCGCAAACTGTCCTTCACGGGCTCGACCGAAGTCGGCCGTCTTTTGATGGCGCAGTGCGCACCGACCATCAAGCGTATTTCACTGGAGCTTGGCGGCAACGCACCCTTCATCGTGTTCGATGATGCGGATATCGATGCTGCAGTTGATGGCGCAATGATTTCGAAATACCGCAACGCTGGCCAGACCTGCGTTTGCGCCAACCGCATCTATGTTCAACGCGGCATCTACGACAAGTTTGCTGAAAAGCTGGCAGCCAAAGTGAAAGAGCTGAAGGTCGGCAATGGCACCGAACCGGGTGTCGTCATCGGACCGATGATTGAAGAAAAAGCCATCACCAAGGTCAAAGCGCACATCGAAGACGCTGTTTCCAAGGGTGCGAAGCTCATCACAGGCGGCAAGGAACTGGGCGGTCTGTTTTTTGAACCGGGCATTCTGACCGGCGTGACTTCCGACATGATTGTCGCCAAGGAAGAAACCTTCGGCCCGCTTGCACCGCTCTTCACCTTCGACACGGAAGAAGAAGTCATTGCCATGGCCAATGATACGATCTTCGGTCTGGCTGCCTACTTCTATACAGAGAACTTCAGCCGCGCGATCCGGGTCAGCGAAGGTCTGGAATATGGCATGGTGGGCCACAACACTGGACTGATCTCGAATGAAGTCGCACCTTTCGGCGGCGTGAAACAGTCGGGTCTTGGGCGCGAAGGTTCGAAATACGGCATCGAGGAATATCTCGAAACCAAATACATCTGCAGCGCTTACAAGCGTTAAAAATCGCTCTCTTTCGATGGAGCACTTCCAGCAAAAGTGCGAAGCGGTTTTGCGCGGGATAGTGCGTAAAGACAAAAACGAGAGCCGTTCTGACATTTATTTTTAAACCAGAACTGCTCTCGCTTCCGTAGAAAGCAGATTCAAAAAAGTGGCGCGCATTGTTCGCGCCACTTTTTTTATTTATAGACGACGCAAACAATCCTTGGGTGTTTGCCCGCAAAAATCCGGAAAACTTCATGCTGCGCCGACTTTATGACTGGACGATCTCGCTTGCTGCCCGAAAGTCTGCCGAATATTGGCTCGCTTTCATTGCTTTTGTAGAAAGCTCAGTTTTTCTCGTCCCAGCTGATGTGCTGTATCTGCCGATGGCGCTCGCCCGCCCCGAGCGGGCCTATCGCTATGCTTTGGTTGCAACCATATTTTCCGTTCTTGGCGGCATCGCAGGCTGGTATCTCGGCTACCATGCCTATGAGCAGGTCGCTAAACCCGTATTAGAAATGTATGGCAAGCTCGACACATTTGAGCAAATGCGCGGCACGACCAGCGCTGACATGATACTTCTGATGCTCATCACATCAGGACTGGCCCATTTGCCGCCTATCAAGGTGGTGACGATCCTATCGGGTGCCGCTGGCATCAACATCTGGCTGTTTATTGCATCGGCAATCGTGGCTCGCGGCGCACGCTTCTTCTTCCTTGCATGGCTGTTGAAGCGCTACGGTGAACCGATCCGTGGTTTTATCGAAAAGCGCCTCGGCCTTCTGGCTGGGCTGGTTGCCGTGGTGCTGATCGCGATGTTCCTGGCGGTTAAATATCTCCACGCCTGATTCTGCCTCAAGTCGGTCAAAATAAACTGATTGGAGACAAAGCAGCAATTTGGCTTATCTGCACCAAAGAGCATTTCCAGCAAAAGTGCGTGAGCTTTCTGCGTGAGGATAATGCGATTAAATAAATACTGAGAGCCGCTTCAGGGAATTTCTTATGGCATTTGCACTCAACAAACCGGTCGGCAAAATTCAGGCTTGGTCCGCTGGCATCATGACAGTCGGATTGGCCGCAACCGTTGGAACCGCTCTCGGCTTCGAGCATCTGGCTGGGTTCATGCCCTGCAAGCTCTGCCTTGAAGAGCGTACGCCATATTATATCGGCGTTCCCGTTCTTGTTGCGGCCTTGGTTTCCTATCGCTTGAAATGGCCTCCAATCCTGACGCGCGGCCTGATCCTGATCGGCGCGCTGCTGATGACCTTTGGTCTGGCGCTTGCCATCTATCACACAGGCGTCGAGCTAAAATATTGGCCGGGTCCGGCTGATTGCAGTGCAGCGACCATGAAAGTGACGCTAGATGCAGGCAATCTGCTCGGCGATCTCAACGCGACCCGCCCACCAGCATGTGACAGTGCACCAGGCTTTTTCCTTGGCCTGTCTTTTGCCGGATGGAACGTCGTCGCAAGCCTGCTCTTTGCAGCGATCGGCTACTACGGCGCTTTTGCAAAAGCTGGGAAGTAAGAGCGATTTCTGAGGGAATTGTTCTTTCTACAGCATGTCGCAGAATAGTGTCTGAATCAAAAAGCGGCAGGCCGTGGCGAAAATGGTGATTTTCGAGTACCGAAGCGGAGTGTACTTTTGGGTACATGAGCATCGGAACGCAGACAAATCGCAATTTGCAGACCGGCTTGGCGACTTTTGGAACAGACACTAAGGCTCTAGTTCGACATCCCAATACAGAAAGTCGAGCCAGCTGTCGTGGAGATGGTTGGGTGGGAAAAGGCGCCCATTATTGTGCAGATCCTGCACAGTGGGCGTGACCGGCTTCTGGCGCGGCCACATATGCGCCTGAGCCGGCATCAAGCCGCCTTTGCGCAAATTGCACGGAGAACATGCGGCGACCACATTTTCCCACGTCGTCTCGCCGCCATGGCAACGCGGGGTGACGTGGTCGAAAGTCAGATCGTGCAGAGAGCCGCAATACTGGCATTCGAAACGATCACGTAGAAACAAATTGAAGCGCGTAAACGCCGGATAGCGCGGTGGCTTCACATAATCCTTCAAGCAAATCACGCTGGGAACGCGCATAGAGAATGAGGGGGATGATACGATCTGGTCGTATTCCGCCACAATATGCACGCGCTCGAGAAACACCGCTTTGATCGCGTCTTGCCAGGACCAGAGCGACAAAGGGTAATAGCTGAGCGGACGATAATCCGCATTGAGGACCAGCGCGGGTAATCCACTGCTCGACACGGTCCGGGGAGAGACGGCTACATTCAAGGGCGCACCTCCTTCAGAGCAACTCCGAAAGGAAAAGTGCGAATGGCTTTCCATGCGGAATTGCGTTCTTCATCGAAGCGCCGCGCGTCCATTCTGGGCGCAACCTACGACGCTCCGATCTTGTGAAAGCGGCAAGTGCGATAGGCAGGATATCAAGCTTCTGCGAATCGAAATGCCGTCATCACCTGATGCGAATAATGTAATCCCGACGTGACAGGATTGTGAAGCGGAAACGCATTTATGTCCCCGGAAACACGCAAGATTTACAGAAGCGGCGCCGCCTCGCGGCCTTTGATTGCAGCGTAATATGCCCAAAACAAACGCGCTGCCACGCCACGCCATGGCGCCCAATCTTCCGCAAGCAGACGAAGAGCTGCGGCATCCGGCCGTGTTTCATGCGCAAAAGCGTGACCGACCGCAGTTTGCAAGGCGACGTCGCCTGCCGGAAATACATCTGGATGACCGGCTGCAAAAAGCAGGTAAACCTCAGCGGTCCAGGGGCCGATACCCTTGATCGCTGTCAATGTCTTGATCGCTTCCTCCGCAGGCAGTTCGCAAAGTCCATGCAGGTCAATCGCCCCTTCTGCCAAAGCTTCACTCAGCGCAAAAAGCGTTCTTTGCTTCGGACGCGAAAGCCCGGCAAATCGCCACGCTTCTTCGCCGCCCGCAATGTATCCCTCCGGCGTCATAGGATCGACCACCTGCTTGAACCGTGCCCAGATCGCAGCCGCACTCGCGGTTGAGACCTGTTGTGCGACAATAATTGAAGCAAGGCTTTCAAACCCCGGCTCGGATCGGCGAAGCGGCACTTGCTGAGAACGGCTGCGTATATCGACCAGTCGCGCATCGACCAGCACCAGTGCCTCAAGCCCGGCCTCAATATCGCTCAATGTATCGATCCGCAGCATAAGATGGCCTTTCATTTCATTAACTTGCAAAGTACCAATACCGTCAAATGACAATCAACTGACATGATCATGACAAAACCTGTTTTCCGCTTTGCCCCTAGCCCCAATGGCCAACTGCACCTTGGTCATGCCTATTCCGCCCTTCTCAACGCAAGCATGGCGAACGACTGCGATGGTCGCTTTCTTCTGCGTATGGAAGACATCGACACCGCCCGTTGCACGCCTCAACTCGAACAGGGCATCTATGATGATCTCCATTGGCTTGGGTTAAAATGGGAACAGCCGGTGCGTCGCCAGTCGGAGCATTTTGGCGAATATCGCAACGCATTGACCAAGCTTGCCGACAAAGGTCTCGTCTATCCCGCCTTTTTGAGCCGCACAGAAGTGCGCGAACAAATCGGCGAAGCGCACGCCAAAGGCAAAGAATGGCCGTCCGATCCCGACGGTACGCCGCTCTATCCTCAGGGCGAACGAAACCTGAGCGAAAAAGAACAAATGGAGCGCATTGTTTCTGGTGCACCCTATGCATGGCGGCTCAATATGGAAAAGGCGCTTGCAGCCACAGGCAAAACACTCTTCTGGAACGAAAGCGGCAAAGGCCCAGATGGCGAGACTGGTCGCCTACCCGCGGACCCCACGCAATGGGGCGACGTGGTGATTGCGCGCAAAGATACACCCACCAGCTATCATCTGTCAGTCGTGGTGGACGATGCCCTTCAAGGCATCACTCATATTGTCCGCGGACGCGATCTTTTTCATGCAACATCCGTACACCGGCTGTTGCAGAACCTACTCAGTCTGCCGGAACCGCATTATCATCATCACGATCTGGTGCTGGGCGATGATGGGTTGAAACTCTCCAAAAGCCGCAAGGACACCGCACTTGCATCTTTGCGCGAACAGGGCTTTACGCCTGACGATATACGCGCAAGACTATCACTTTAAAGACCATTTTCGCCGCAGCGTCACAGATGATGTGCCCGCGGGCCGATTGACGTAAGCGCGCTAAAGCGGTTCAAGGATGCATGAAGCTGGCGTTGAAAGACACTGGCGGTATTGTTTTATATTGAAGGAGGCGGAGCCATGGGTAACGTAACAACAAATAATTACGTTGAGATTGAAGGCTTGCGTGTTGCCCCCGAACTGGTGGAATTTCTGGCCAAGGAAGCCGCACCGGGAACGGGCGTGGAACCAGAAACATTCTGGAAGGGCTTCGCAGCCATCATCCGCGACCTCGCGCCGAAGAACCGCGCACTCCTCAAAAAACGCGACGATCTGCAAGCCAAGATCGATGCCTGGTACAAAGAAAATCGCGACAAGGATTATTCGCAAGCTGATTATCAGCAGTTCTTGAAGGACATCGGCTATCTCCTGCCGGAAGGCGGAGAGTTCAAGGTTTCAACCGCCAATGTCGATCCGGAAATCATGCATATCGCCGGTCCGCAGCTTGTCGTTCCGGTCATGAATGCACGCTATGCGCTCAACGCTGCCAATGCACGCTGGGGATCGCTCTATGACGCGCTTTACGGCACCGATGCTATCTCTGAAGATGATGGCGCTGAAAAGGGCAAAGGCTACAACCCGAAGCGCGGTGAAAAAGTCATCGCATGGGCCAAGAATTTCCTCGACGAAAGCGCACCCCTCAATGCGGGCAAATGGGCCGACGTCTCAGGCCTTTCCGTCACGGACGGCAAACTCGCTGTAACGCTTGCCGACGGTTCGAGCACCGCCTTGAAGGACGGCAGCCAGTTCAAGGGATATAATGGCGATGCAGCGGCACCGACCAATGTGCTGCTGGCCAAAAACAACATGCATGTTGATATCGTAATCAATGCGGACAGCCCGATCGGCAAGACCGACCCGGCACATATCGCAGACATGGTTCTGGAATCGGCCATCAGTACGATTCAGGATTGCGAAGATTCGATCGCTGCTGTTGACGCCGAAGACAAGGTTGCCGTTTATCGTAACTGGCTCGGTCTCATGAGCGGCAAGCTCGAAGACACCTTCGAGAAGAACGGCAAGCAGATGACGCGTCGCCTCAATGGCGACCGTAGCTATAAGGCTGCCGATGGTTCCGAACTTACCCTCAAGGGTCGTTCGCTGATGCTGGTTCGTAACGTTGGTCACCTGATGACCAACCCGGCGATCATCGATGCAGAAGGCCATGAAGTGCCGGAAGGCATTATGGATGCGGCCTTCACCAGCCTGATTGCACTGCACGACATCGGCCCGAATGGTCGCCACCTGAATTCACGGGAAGGCTCGGTCTATATCGTCAAGCCGAAGATGCACGGCCCGGAAGAAGTGGCATTCGCCAATGAAATCTTCACCCGCACCGAAGAGTTGCTCGGCATGAAGCCGAATACGCTGAAGATCGGCATCATGGATGAGGAGCGCCGCACCACGGTCAATCTCAAGGAAGCAATCCGCGCAGCAAAAGAACGTGTGGTCTTCATCAATACTGGCTTCCTCGACCGCACTGGCGACGAAATCCATACGTCGATGGAAGCTGGCCCGATGATCCGCAAGGGCGACATGAAGCAGGCCGCATGGATTGGCGCTTATGAGCAGTGGAATGTCGATATCGGTCTTGAGTGTGGCCTGTCCGGCCATGCACAGATCGGCAAGGGCATGTGGGCCATGCCGGACCTGATGGCTGCGATGCTGGAACAGAAAATCGCTCATCCGAAGGCTGGTGCGAACACCGCCTGGGTGCCATCGCCAACCGCTGCAACATTGCACGCAACACACTATCATCAGGTTGATGTGGCTGCCGTTCAGGACAAACTCAAGAGCCGCCCACGCGCCAAGCTCGATGATATCCTGTCAGTGCCTGTTGCCAGCCGTCCAAACTGGACGCCGGAAGATATTCAGAAGGAAATCGACAACAACGCGCAGGGCATTCTCGGCTATGTCGTGCGCTGGGTTGATCAGGGCGTCGGCTGCTCGAAAGTGCCGGACATCAACAATGTCGGCCTGATGGAAGACCGCGCAACGCTGCGCATTTCCGCTCAGCACATCGCAAACTGGCTCTATCACGGTGTGGTTTCGGAAGCGCAGGTCATGGAAACCATGAAGCGGATGGCCGCGGTCGTTGACAAGCAGAATGAAGGCGACGCGCTTTATCGCCCGATGGCCGCAAACTTCGACAAGTCAATTGCCTTCCAGGCTGCCTGCGATCTGGTTTTCAAGGGCCGCGAACAGCCGAATGGCTATACTGAGCCTGTTCTGCATCGCCGCCGTTTGGAACTGAAGGCGCAGGGCTGATACCAATATTGTAGAAATAGTTTGGCTGCGGCGGGAGAAATCCCGCCGCATTCTTTTGTCTGCTATCCTGAATAACGCTTGACTCCATTATAATAGATATTAATTCTACCATAATGGAAAACATAATAGATCGGCTCGATAACGCCATCGGCGACAATCTGCGCCGCCTGCGCCTTGCGCAAGGCATGACGCTGGATGCGCTTGGGGATGCGTCAGGTGTCAGCCGCGCCATGATCTCGCGGATCGAGCGTGGCGAAACCAGCCCGACCGCACAGCTTCTGGCGCGCATTTGTGCAGCTCTCGGCACATCGCTCTCAGCCTTCTTTGCTGATGCGGAAGCCCCTGCTTCTCCCTTGCTCACGCATGATCGCCAGCCAGTCTGGCGTGATCCGGATACAGGCTATATCCGGCGGTCTGTTTCGCCACCAGGAACGGGATCGAGCATCGACATGATCGAGGTCGAGTTTCCCGCAGGGGCAAAGGTCGCCTTCGCTCCACAAACAGCCAATGCAGGCATCACACAGCATTTGTGGCTCCTGAAGGGAGAAATGGAAATCACGGTTGGTGAAACCGCATATCGGCTCCAAGCCGGCGACTGTCTTTACATGCCACTCGTCGAGGGCATCACCTTTCATAATCCCGGCATGTCGACCGCACGCTATACAATCGTACTCGAACGCCGCAGCAGTCTTTGAAAGCAATAAGCATGATTCGCGTTCTCAATTTCGAAGAAGCCAGAGCCGCCATCCCGGCACTTGCCGAAATCATTACGGATTGCGTGAATGGCGGCGCATCGGTCGGCTTCATGGCACCATGCGAAACGCATGATTTCATCCCCTACTGGAACCGTGTCGCCAATGAAGTCGATGCTGGCGAGACTGCGCTTCTGATTGCCGAACATCAGGGCGAGATCGTCGGCACGGTACAGCTTGGCCTGTCGCAAATGCCAAATCAGCCGCATCGCGCCGACCTCAAAAAGCTGCTCATCCATACAAAAGCGCGCGGCCTTGGCATTGCGCGCAAACTGATGGAAGCAGCCGAAGAAAGTGCTCGCAACCATCGCAAGACACTCATCTGCCTTGACACCGCGACCGGCAGTCATGCGGAAGCAATCTATACCCATCTTGGCTGGGAACGGGTCGGCGTGATCCCGAACTATGCGCTTTATCCTGACGGAAGCCCCTGTGCGACCACACTTTTCTATAAAGGCCTCTGAAATGACCCTGACTATCCGCTTTGCCAACGAAGCTGACCTCCCTGCCCTGCTCGCAATCTACAATGACGCGGTCAAGAACACGCTCGCCATCTGGAACGACACACTTGTCGATCTGGAAAACCGCCGTGAATGGCTCAAAGCCCGCAATCGCGACGGCTTTCCGGTGCTTGTTGCCGAACGTGAGGGGCAAGTTGTCGGCTATGCGAGTTATGGCCCTTTCCGCCCGTTTGAGGGTTTCCGCCACTCATCCGAACTCTCCGTCTATGTGGCGAGTGACGCACGGGGCGGCGGTATTGGGCGCACCCTTCTCGCCGAGCTTGTCGAAAAAGCCCGTAACCGAAAAGTCCATGTCCTCGTGGCGGGCATTGAATCAGGCAATGCGGCCTCCATTGCGCTCCATAAATCGCAAGGCTTTGAAGATTGCGGAACGCTGAAACAAGTCGGCCAGAAATTCGGACGCTGGCTCGATCTGACTTTCATGCAAAAGATTCTCTGATCAGCAACAAAAAGGCCGCTTTCGCGGCCTTTTTGTTTAGTTCGTCTGTGTAACAACGTCCCCAACTGGCAGCTCGTCAAGACCAATCTCGCCTTCAACCTGATCGCTGCGCGCCATCAGGTAGAGGCCGAGCACGGAAGTCAGAACGGCGATGAACACCAGATACCACGCATGTGCCATCGGATTGACCGCGAGCAACGATGTTACAACAACTGGCGTCAGACCACCAAAAATCGCATAGGAAATATTGTAGGAAAACGACAGGCCAGAGAAGCGGACAGGCGCTGGGAAAGCGCGCACCATCACATAAGGAACAGCGCCAACCATACCGACAGAAAGTCCCATCACCGCATACAGCGCGAACAGAACAGGCAGGGAAACCGCCGCATAGGTGTAGAACGCGAAGGTTGCAACACCGAAAAAGACACCCGCGACCGCGAAGAATCTTCCGCTGCCGATACGATCGACAATCGCGCCAGCAGTCACGGTCCCAAACATCAGAAACAGCGTACCAAAGCTCGTCGCAGCCAGCGATTCCAGCGGCGTATAGCCGTAAAGCTTCTGCAGGAATGTGGCGGTCATCAGCGTCGTGACGACAATGCCTGCCGACAGAATCCATGTCAGCAACACGGAAATGACAACACCATGCATGTGGTTGCGCAGAACCGTGCCAAGCGGCAGCTTGTCCTTGAGCAAATGGCTGTTCTTCATCTCGGTGAAGATCGGCGTTTCAGCCAGCCAGCGGCGCAGATAAACGGCAAACAGACCGAAAATACCACCGATGAAGAACGGAATGCGCCAAGCATAGGCAGCAAGCTCTTCCGGGGTGAAAATCCAATTGATGGCGGTTGCAATCAGCGAGCCGATCATAATGCCAAGCGTCAGACCCGAGCAAAGGAAACCACACGCCATGCCAACACGATTGGCCGGTACATGCTCGGCCACGAAGGTCCATGCGCCAGGCACTTCACCGCCAATGGCAGCACCCTGCAACATGCGGAAGATAATCAACAGGATTGGCGCACCAACACCCAGCGTTGCATAGGTTGGCAAACAGGCCATGGCCAATGTAGAAATCGACATCAGGAAAACCGAGAAAGCAAATACGCGCTTACGGCCGAACTTGTCGCCAAAATGCGCCAGCACGATGCCACCAATCGGGCGCACCAGGTAACCTGCCGCGAAAATGCCAAACGTCTGGATCAGCACCAGCCAGTCCGGCATGTCGGGCGGAAAAAACAGATGACCGATAACGCTCGCAAAAAACACGAAGATGATAAAATCATAAAACTCCAGCGCGCCACCCAATGCCGATAGGCCAAGAGTGCGAAAATCCTGCCGGTTTAATGGTCGGGGATTGTTGCTTGCATGAGAGTTTGTCGGTGCCATCGATCCAATTCTTTTCTGGTCGTTGTATTTTGGAGTGGGTTTTAACGCGCATCCCGAAAAGTGTGAAACGGTTTTCGGACAAGATGTGCGTGAAAGCAAACTTTGAGATGCGCTGATATGATTTTATCAGATCAGCGCTCTAATGCTCCAGTTGCGGGCGCTGCAAAGCTTGACTTCTACACGATAAAACATATTTTAGAATTATTCTAAACTGTGGAATTTTGAAATGCTCAGCCGATTCTTTCGCAATGGTCGCCGACCTTTTGATTCGCTCTCCGAACAGGAAATATTGGCGCTGGCCATATCCTCTGAAGAGGATGATGCACGTATTTACCTCTCTTATGCCGATGGTTTGCGTGACGAGTTTCCGCAGTCGGCAAAAATATTCGAACAAATGGCGGCAGAAGAACATGAGCACCGTGATGCGCTGATTGAACGGCATCGCGCGCGCTTCGGTGAACGCATCCCACTGATCCGCCGCGAACATGTCAGCGGCTATTTTGAGCGCAAGCCCGACTGGCTGGTGCGCCCACTTGGCATCGACAAGGTGCGCGACGCCGCAACTCAGATGGAAGAACAAGCTTACCGCTTTTATATCGAGGCCGCGAAGCGTGTAACTGATGCAGGCACGCGTAAGCTTCTTGGTGATCTGGCCCAGCAGGAAAAAAAACATGAGGTGACAGCCGAGGCGCTGGAGCACGAACTGACACCACATACGGTGCAAGATGAGGAGCGCGCGCTCGAGCGCAAACGGTTCATCCTGACCTATGTGCAGCCGGGTCTGGCGGGTCTCATGGATGGATCAGTCTCGACCCTTGCGCCGATTTTCGCTGCAGCCTTTGCTACGCAGGATACATGGCAGACATTTCTGATTGGCCTTTCGGCATCGGTCGGTGCGGGCATTTCCATGGGCTTCACCGAAGCCGTACATGATGATGGCAAGTTGTCTGGTCGAGGCTCACCCATCAAACGCGGGCTCTCCTGCGGTATCATGACGACACTGGGTGGCCTTGGCCATACTCTGCCGTACCTGATCAGCGATTTCTGGACCGCAACAACGATTGCAGCGATTCTGGTGTTCTTCGAGCTCTGGGCAATCGCCTTTATCCAGAACCGCTATATGGAAACGCCGTTCTTCCGCGCGGCGTTGCAAGTGGTGTTCGGCGGCGCTTTGGTTCTGGCCGCAGGCATTTTGATCGGCAGCGCTTAAGCCTTAACTGCGTCGCGGGGCTGAGAGATCGGTCCTTCAAAGACATCAATCGCAATACGCCCCTGCCGGGAAACAGTGACAAAGCTGTTTGCCGGCACCGCCATCCAGTTTGCCTTATCGCCATCAAGCGGCTCAGAAACCACGCAAATGCCAGACGCACTGCCCAGTGTCGCCGTATAAAGTGTTGGCGCAAAATCATCGGTGGCATAGCGGATCGCGTAAAGCTGGTTCCCATCGGAAAAAGCCGCAGTCAGCCGCAAAAAAGGTGGAACACCTGCGCGCACAGCCTCTTCAACAATCGTTGCGACCATACGTTTCATGGCCAGTGCAGGATCGCCATCAAGCCCAAACTCCAGCATCAGCAGAAAGATCAGCTCTGAATCAGTTGCACCGTGTTTCTGACGATAGACGTCGTCGCTCAAGTGGCCTTCAAGCCTGCGCCGCAACCGGTCGAAGTCGCCAATCTGGCCGTTATGCATGAAGCTCCAGCGGCCCGACACAAATGGATGGCAATTGGAGCGGCTGGTTAGTCCGCCCGTTGATGCTCGGACATGCGCAAGAAAAAGGCGCGACTGAATTTGCCGCGCCAGGCTCCGCAAGTTTTGATCAGACCAGGCGGGCAGAATATCCCGATAAAGCCCCGGTTCATCGCGATTTCCATACCAGGCAACCCCGAAACCGTCGCCATTTGTACGTGTTTTGGCTTCATGCGCATCGTGGCTTTGGGCCACGAGCGAATGGCAGGGAGACGAAATAATGTCTTCCAGATAAGTCTCAGGTCCGAGATAGGCGGCCCAACGGCACATGTTTGATCCGGAAATTACCGGCCCCGGTTTTGTGTCCGCTCATAAAGCTGGCGGATGATCGTGCTTGCCGTCTTCTCGAATAAAAATGGCAAAATTGCATGGATAAGCGCTGCGAACGCTGCGCAAAAAAGCTTGAATGAAAAACGACCGGCAAAGGCCATATGCTGAAAATAGGTTTCGTCAACAGATTCCGGATGCTCGGTGAAGAGGCGGGTAATACGTGTTGTCATTGGAAATACTCCCGTCAATGAGTAATTTGTTCCCGTTACGCGGCGCAGATTGCACCTTGTCTAGAAAATCATTTTAGCAAAAGCAAACGAGATGAAATCTCAATTTGTCCTTGATAAATACGATTCTTTGAGACAAATATCCCAATATGAAACCTTCATTGGATGAAATTGATCGCAAAATATTGGGTGAACTGCAAATTGACGGAACCTTGTCCGTTGATTCTCTCTCAGAGCGTGTGCATCTTTCGCGCAATGCCTGCTGGCGGCGCGTCAAGCGCATGGAAGATGAAGGCTTCATCAAGGCGCGTGTCGCTCTTGTCGATGCCGAGATGGCTGGTTGCGGCCTTTCGGTCTTCATTCTGGTTCGCACATCGAGCCACGATCCTGATTGGCTGGGCAAGTTTCGCTCGGCCATGGCGCGCTTTCCTGAAATCGTTGGCGTCTATCGCATGACGGGTGATCTCGACTATGTGCTGAAAGCGCGTGTTTCCGACGTCAAAGCCTACGACCGGCTCTATCAGCGCCTGATTGCCAGCGCCCCCCTGTCAGATGTGTCAGCCTCTTTCGTGATGGAAGAGATCAAGGAAACCACGTCCGTACCGCTGGAACGGGATTGAATTGGCTCAGACATCGCAGCTCATGGTGTAAAAGCATGATCCTGTGCCGCAGTATCATTGCAAAACGTCAAATAGACTGTACACCTTTGGTGCAATTTCACGTATGAGCGTCGCCAATTTGAATTTTCGCAGGAAAGGCTCCCTCATGACCGCAGCATCCGCTCAAGCACCAACGCTCGGCATCATCCGCCTCGAACATGCGGACGGCCTTGAACTCCCCGCTTACGAAACTTCCGGCTCTGCTGGCATGGATCTCCGTGCGGCTGTTGCCGAAGACCGCCAGATCGTACTTCTGCCGGGCCGCCGGACCTTGGTGCCAACTGGCCTCATCTTCGAAATCCCGGAAGGCTACGAAGTTCAGATCCGCCCTCGCTCGGGCCTCGCATTCAAGAACGGCATCACCTGCCTCAACACACCGGGCACAATCGATTCGGACTATCGGGGCGAAGTGAAGGTCCTTCTGATCAATCTGAGCGACGACGACTTCCGCATCGAACGCGGTATGCGCATTGCACAAGCAGTCTTCTCACCTGTCGTTCAGCCAAAGATCGAAGAACGTTCTGAAATCAGCGAAACCGCCCGTGGTGCGGGCGGTTTTGGTTCGACCGGAACGGCCTGAATAAATTACCAAGCAAGCATTATGAAAAGCCGGAACCTCGTTCCGGCTTTTTTATTTGCACTCTCTAGATCACTTTTCTCAGCAGATTTTTCGCGAATCTAAGCTCTAGGACCATTCCGCGCATGACAAATAATTAAGATGAATTCTTGAGTGGGTGAGCATAGATATCTGATTAATACAGCTACTTTATATTGAATTCTCAGAGGGTACAGGGTGCTTAGATCCACCGATTCACTTCAGGCAGGTCAGAAGAAGACCGCATCAGCCAAGCGTGCACCGCGTAATCGACGCCGTTTATGGGTCTGGTTGCCAATCGCCGCTATCGCTTTGGGCGCGGGTTGGTATTTCCTGAGCGCACGCGAAAGCGGTAGCCAGAAAAGCACCTATCTGGCCGAAACAGTGGAACGCGGAAATATCGAAAATTCGATCACCGCCGTCGGCACGCTCAGCGCCCTGCGCAGTATCAATGTCGGCGCTCAGGTTTCCGGACAGCTTAAAAGCGTCAAGGTCGAAGTTGGCGACGAGGTCAAACAGGGGGACCTGATTGCCGAGATTGACCCCTCGCCGTTTGAGAAAAAAGTTGAAATCGCCAGTGCGCAGCTCGACAATCTCAAAGCCCAGCTTTTAAGCAAGCAAGCGCAACTAACGCTGAAAAAGTCGAATGCTGCCCGTCAGCGCTCCTTGCTCGCAAGCCGCAATGCTTCACAGTCGACTATCGATCAGGCCGATGCTGATCTCGCCATGGCTGACGCTGACGTGAAAGCTTTAAGCGCGCAAATCCGCCAGCAGGAAGCGCAGCTTGCCAGCGATAAGGTCGATCTCGGCTACACCAAGATTTACAGCCCGATGGCTGGCACCGTCGTCGACCAAGCCGCCAAGGAAGGCGAAACACTGAACGCCGTGCAAAGTGCGCCGACGGTCGTCACGGTTGCGGATCTCAAGGTGATGACGGTCGAGGCACAGGTCTCTGAAGCCGATATCAGCAAACTTAAGCCCAATATGCCGGTTTATTTCACCTTGCTCGGCCAGCCTGACAAACGGTTTACCGGCACATTGCGTCAGATCAAGCCAACGCCACAGACCGACAACAATGTCGTTCTCTATTATGCGTTGTTCGACGTTCCCAACCCAACTGGCGAACTCATGATCAATATGAGCGCACAGGTCTATTTCGTTCTCGATCACGCCGACAATGTGCTGATCGTTCCGACCGCAGCGCTCAATTCCAAGCGCGAAGGCCAAGGCAAACCACAAGCAACGGTTCAGGTCGTCGATAAAAGCGGCTCCACCACGGAGCGCACCGTAGAGGTGGGCGTTCGTAACCGCGTACAGGCGGAAATCAAGAGCGGGCTTGAAGAAGGCGACAAGGTGGTTGTCACCTCCGCCTCGGCAACGGCAGGCTCAACCCAGCGCGGTCGCAGGCCCGGCGGCATGTTCTTCTGATGGGAGCATCCATGAACGACGCGCCCCTCATCAGACTGACGGATATCAGCAAGACCTATCACAATGGCGATCTCGCCGTTGAGGTTCTGCATGGCATTAAGCTTGATATACGCGCCGGTGAGTTCGTGGCTATCATGGGCGCATCAGGCTCGGGTAAATCGACGCTTATGAATATTCTGGGCTGTCTCGACAGTCCCAGCGGCGGTGAATATCTGCTCGATGGCGAAGATGTATCAACCCTTGATGCAGACGAATTGGCCGCATTGCGCCGCCGCACCTTCGGCTTTGTGTTCCAGAGCTACAACCTCATTGCAACATCGACCGCGCAAGAAAACGTCGAGGTTCCGGCGATCTATGCAGGCATGCCGGCCACCAAACGCCATGAACGCGCGGCCGAACTTCTCAACTCACTGAAACTCGGCGACCGCTTGGACCATCGCCCCAATCAGCTTTCCGGTGGTCAGCAGCAGCGCGTTTCCATCGCACGTGCGCTTATGAATGGCGGACGCATTATTCTTGCGGATGAACCGACAGGCGCGCTCGACAGTCAGAGTGGCGAAGATGTCATGGCGCTGCTTCGCTCCATGCATGAACAGGGTCATACGATTATCGTGATCACCCACGCCCGTGAAGTTGCGGAACGGGCAGACCGGCTGATCGAAATCCGCGATGGACAGATCCTGTCCGACACAACCAATCGTGAAATGCCGATTAGCGATGCACCACAAACCTTGCAGCAAATGACAGCAAGTGGTGCCGCACATATTGCCGATATTTCGGAAGCGGTGAAAATGGCAATGCGTGCGTTGCGCGCCAATATTTTCCGCACAATCCTCACCCTGCTCGGCATCGTCATCGGTGTGAGTTCGGTCGTCACCATGCTTGCCATCGGCACAGGCGCGCAGAATTCTATTCTTGACCGTATCAACGCAATGGGCACCGATCTGGTGCTCATTCGACCATCCATGCCGGGTTTTCGTGGCTCTGGCTCAGTGGCAACGCTGGTGCCGGAAGATGCCGACGCTATCCTGCAGCTGCCCAACATAAAAACGGCTGTTCCAGAAGTGACTGGCAGCGTTACGCTCCGGCGCGGCAATGTCGATTACCAATCGCAGGCAAACGGCACTGTTGCGGCATTCACGGAAGCGAAATCCTGGAAGGTCGCAACAGGCGATTTCATCGCCGATCATGATATGGAAACCTATGCACCCGTTGCGGTGCTGGGCGCTACGGTGGTCAAAACACTGTTCCCGGATGGCTCAAACCCCATTGGTCAATACATCCTAATCCAGAAAATACCTTTTCAGGTGATAGGTACTTTGGAACCCAAAGGAGCTGGCTTTGGTGGGTCGGATCAGGACGACGTGGTGATCGTACCGCTTTCGACCGGAAATCTCCGGCTGTTTGGCCAGAAATTTGTCCGCACAATCACGGTTCAGGTAAAAGACTCGGATCTGATCGATACGACACAGGATCAAATTCAGGAATTGCTGGACCACCGCCACAAGCAGCGTGACACCATGATCACAAACATGTCCTCGATTCGCGATGACGCGGCAGCGATGGGATCGACCCTGACGCTGTTTCTGGGATCTGTTGCCGCAATCTCGCTTCTGGTCGGCGGCATCGGCGTCATGAACATTATGTTGGTCAGCGTGACCGAGCGAACGCGTGAGATCGGTGTCCGCATGGCAACAGGCGCGCGACGACGCGACATTCTGCTTCAGTTCATCACCGAAGCGCTGACAGTTTCGGCAATTGGCGGTGCTGTTGGTGTTATTCTCGGCGTCGGCACGGCAGCGGCCCTATCCTGGGCAGGTGTGCCTGTTGGTTTCAGCGCAGGTCCTGTGCTGCTCGCCTTCGCCTGTGCTTTTGCAACGGGTCTTGTGTTTGGCTTTCTGCCCGCACGTAAAGCCTCGCGGCTTTTGCCAGCGGTAGCGCTCTCATCGGAATAAGTTACGCAACTGCCAGAACAGAAGCAAAAAGCCCGGCATGAAAGCCGGGCTTTTTGTTTAGAGCATAGTCCTATCGGATTGAAACGAGGATCGATAAGACTATGCTTAAAGTAAAATGAGTTAGAGCGCCGATCCGATTCAATCAGATCGAAACGCGCTCTAATGAAGAAATTCCAAAAGCTTATTTGAACTGAATTGGCACCGTAATCGGCATTCTCGGCTTAGCAATTGCCGCTGGAGGAGCAGGCACAGGCGACGAATTACGCGTTGCTTCAACTGCCAGCTGATCGACAGTTGGATTGCCTGATGATCCAACCAACCTTACGGAAAGAATATTTCCGGATGGATCAACAACGAAAGCGACCTGGGCTGTACCCTTCACGCCGCTTCCGGCCTTACGTTGCAAAGAACGTGTACGGCGCAACAAATGCGAATAGAGCTTGGCCTGCCACTTGTTGGAACTGACACCGGCAGAAGCATTGTTGTCGCCCCGGCGATTGGCTACAGCTTTTGCACCTGCATCAACATCCATGCGCGGTGCACTGGCCTGACGTGTTTCCTTGGCAGGCTCCGCCTTCTTGGGCTTTGGCTTTTCGACCTTCTGCACCGGTTTCGGCTTCTCAGGCTTCGGCTTTTCAACCTTCTTTTCCGGCTTTGGCTCAGGCTTTTCAATCGGCAGCGGCACAGCCACTTCCGGCTTCGGAGCTTCAACCACATCCGGAATCACTTCTTCCGGTTCCTTTACAGGTTCCGGTTCAGGCTCTGGCTCTGGTTCCTTGATTTCTTCCGGCACCGGTTCAGGCTCAACCTGTTCTTCAGGCTCTGCAGCTGTTTCCTGCTGTGGAGCCTCAGAGGCCACCTCTTCCATCGGAGCTTCAGGTTCAGGCGCAAGTTCGATCACCATGGCTGCGACCTGCGCGCCATCCGGTTGATCTTCCTCTTTCGTCAGATGCACAGCATAAGCACCGGCGGCATGAACACTAAGAACGATAATACCCGCACCGATCCAGCGCCCTGCATCATGCCAGAAGGAATGATGATGGCTATCGGTCGACGCCACATTCTTTATAGGGGGATGTTCGGGCGGGAGTCTGTCCATTTACTGAGCTCCCTGAATAGCTGGAGCTTGGGTCGGAGCTTGATCTGGGGCTGCTGCTGCAGAGCCATCAGGCGTAGCAGCACCAATGGTCTCAAGTCCAACGAGTGCAATCTTGAGATAGCCTGCTTCACGCAGCAGGTTCATCACACGCATCAGCTCGCCATAGCCAACATTCTTGTCAGCACGCAGGAAGACACGGGCTTCCTTGTTCTTTTCCGACACGATGTCGAGCTTGGGCCCGAGACCTTCACGAACCACCGTGTCATTGCCAACGCTGACGGTCAGATCTTCCTTCAGTGTCACATAAATCGGCTTGTCCGGGCGTGGCGCAGGTGTTGCGCTTGATGCGGGAAGGTCGACATTGATGTCGACCGTTGCCAACGGCGCCGCAACCATGAAGATGATCAGAAGAACAAGCATAACGTCGATGAACGGCGTCACGTTAATCTCGTGGTTCAGCTCCAGATCGTCGCCGTCGCTTTCGCGAATTTTGCCAGCCATAAACGTTACTCCGCAGCGTGCAGCTTGCCCTCAGGCACACCTGCAGTCTTGAAGTCGAGATCGCGGCTCACCAGACGCTCAACACCGGCAGACGCATCTGCCAGAAGCTGACGATAACCTGTGATCGCACGAGCAAAGACGTTGTAGATCACAACCGCCGGGATAGCCGCCACAAGGCCGATAGCCGTTGCAAGCAATGCTTCCGCAATACCGGGGGCGACGACAGCGAGGTTGGTCGTCTGTGCCTGACTGATGCCGATGAACGAGTTCATGATGCCCCAGACAGTACCGAACAGACCCACAAAAGGTGCAACTGAACCAATGGTTGCGAGAATGCCCGTACCTTTGGAAAGACGACGACCAGCCTTCGCTTCGATACGCGACAGGCGCGAAGAAACGCGTTCTTTAAGACCTTCACCGCCTGCACGGGCCAGTGCCGGACCAGAGAGGCGAACTTCATCTTCGGCAGCACGTACCAGAATTGCAGCAGGGCCTTTCGCACCGTCCAGAGACCGTACAGCCTCAGAAAGCGTCGCCGAATGGCCGATCACCTTCATGGCACGCTTGGCGCGGCTGCGTGCACCAGCAAGTTCAAGGGATTTGGCAACCCAAACGGTCCAGGTTGCAAGCGATGCCAGGGCAAGGCCGATCATGACCGACTTGACCACCCAGTCGGCGGCCATGAACATGCCCCAAGGCGAAAGATCATGTGGCAATACGAATGTGGGTGTTGCTTCCGCAGACGTCACCGGCTGCGCTGCTTCAGGCGTTGCCTGCTGAGCTGCTGCAGGCTCGTTTGATGAAGGCTCAGAAGGTGCAACAGCTGGCTGTTCAGCAGTTGGCGCCGAGTTTGCAGGTGCTGGGCTTGCAGGTGCTGGGCTTGCAGGTGCTGGGCTTGCAGGTGCCGGAGCTGTCGGCTCGCTTGCAGCAGGTGTGCTTGGCGCTGGCGTTGTCGGCGCTGGACTTGTTGCGGCCGGATTATTGGTGGCAGGCTCGGACGCGCCTTGCGCAAGTGCAGAACCCGCAAATGCCAGCAGCCCCACGCCCATCGCCGCAGCCGTGAAGCCTTTTCGCCAGAAACCAGTCATCTTGATCGCCTTTTGATTGTTCAGGTCCGAGCGCTTATGACTGATCGTTCATGCAGACCGTCGCGCCGCTTGTCGGCCTTTTCTTAACTCCCATTAACCTGATGATGCAAGTCATGTTTTGAATTTAGTTATATTTTCCCACGTTAGAGGTCGCAAAATGAACTGAACCGCGGAAGAAATACCTATTGCATAAAAACTTCAAATCAGACGTGATATAGACAAGACGGTCAGGACCGACATTTCTCATAGGTGCACGGACCTGGTTGAGGCCTGTGGAGGACATGCCAATGATGTTCAAGGACATTCAGACCCTCGAAAATGCGGCACGCACGGCCATGGCCGGCAATGAAGACCCATTGCCTGTGCAGCAGCCGCTGTTGAAGCCATCCCATTACGGTCTGGCTTTCATAACCCTGCTTGGTGCCGCATATTTGCTTTTCGCCTGAGGCGAGAAGAACAACAGCTCATCTGCGGCTCCCGCCGATGTTTACCATGACTTGCAGTAGGTCATGCATTGAGTTGCTGACCTGCGGCTTTGCATGCAACCATTGGGCCTGAATAGCGTTATCTTGGCTGAACAACATGTGTTGCAGACCAGAGATCGAACAGGAGGCCTGACATGGCGCGCGGAACAACAAATACGCGGAAAATCGAGGAAAAGCTCGAAGAAGCACTGACGGATTCGACAACCGAAGACCTTCAGTCACAGGTCGAACAACTCAAGGAAGATATTGCAGCCATTGCTGCTACCTTGGCTAATCTCGGTTCGCAGACCGTCCGCGATGCGAAGCGCACTGCCAAAGAAACCTATAAAAGTGCCTATGTGCAAAGCGAAGACGTGGTTGGCGACCTCAAGAACAAGGCGCAAGACGTCGAAGCTCAGCTGACCGAGACGATCCGCGCCCGGCCGATTGCGTCGCTCGCGACAGCTGTCGGCGTCGGTTATCTGCTCGCCCTCCTCTCGCGTCGCTGATCCGCGCCATGCTGAAACTTTTGGCGCCAGTCGTGGCATCCCTTGCCGGTGAAGAGCTGAAGCTCCTCACTGGACGAGCCAAGCGTGCCGCCATTTTTGGGGCGGCAATTGCTGTCTTCGGCCTTATCGCTGTTGTGTTTCTTTGCGTCGCGGCCTTTTTGGCTCTAGCGGAAAACTACGGCGGACCGATTGCAGCGCTGATTCTTGCGGGTCTGTCGCTGATCCTCGCTCTGCTGATTCTCGCTGTTCTGAAAATTCAGGCGGCTGCAGAAGAGAAAAAACGCAAGCAGCGCATTGAGGCGGACAAATCGGCCCTGATGGCCACGGCTGCAATTGCCACGGTGCCATCTATACTGAAACGTCCGATACTGGCCGTCGCGTTGCCGCTGGTCGGCATTGCACTTGTCAGCATGCTTTCAGACAAGAAGAAGCGCTAGAGCGCCGTGCGCCCTCTTGGGCGCACAAAGGTCGCTCTAACACTTTATATTTACAGCATAATTCCTTAAACTGATTCAACTTTAAGGAATTATGCTGTAGTCAAAAAAGCAGCTCCCCGTGATCCTCGCATTTCCAGAAAAAGTTGGAACTGGCTCTGATCACGGGGAGATGTCTTTTGTTATCAGTGCCTTTTATCCGGCGGCTTCAGTTTCCGGATCTTCTTTTGTGCTCGCAAGGGATGAAAGACGCACAATGACACGTGTGCCGGAACCGCTCTCAGCCGTTTCGTAGACGGGCTTTTCACCGAACTGCATACAAAGCTGCTCGACGACCAGCGTTCCAAGCCCGGTCTGTTCCTTGGCGTTCTCAGTCTCGTCCCTCTGCCAACCAACACCGTTATCTTCAACGATCAGAGCAGGTATTCCGGTTTCATCATCAAATTTGAAACTCACTGCGATCTGCCCCTCTTGCCGCCCCTTAAAGGCGTGCTTGACGGCGTTGGTGATGAGTTCGCCCAAAATGATCCCGACGGTGGTGACATCGCGTGCTTTGAGATCAAGCGGCGCAAAATCGGTCTGAAAGCTGATCTTGCGGTCTTCGCCGATAGCGTTGCGAATATCCTCGATAACGGTTTCCAGAAACTCGTCGATACGCGTCGATTCCATATCTTCACCCAGGCGAAGCCTGCGGTGGGCAGTGGAAACGGTCTGCACACGATCGCGGGCGGCAGAAAGGGCGGCGCGCGCTTCTTCACTGCGCGTCTGTCGCAGCTGCAGCCCAAGCAACGACGAAACAGTCGCAAGAGAATTACCGATACGATGGTTGGAATCCTGCAAAAGAATCTCGACGCGCTGACGCTCCCGTTCAGCGATGGCGCGTTCTTTCTCCAATTCAGCTGTCCGTTCACCCACACGCTTTTCAAGAAGCTCTTTTTCCGACAGCAAGGCCGACTGACCTTCGAAAAGAACGCGTGCCGCGCGTTGAACACGCGAGAAGAGCAAAAAGCCCAGCACGAAAGCGGAGGCAAGCGCAACAATCGAAGTCGCTGTCAGCCAGTAACGCATCTGATGAATATGGGCGTTACGCTCGGCAAGTTCCTGTTCTTCGGTGGCAATAAACTGAGAGACAGTTTCGGAGAGCTGATCCATCAGGAGCCTGCCCTCATCACCGCGCACTTTTTCAATGGCTTCCTGAACCTTGCCCGCCTTGGCGAGATTGACTGTGGTTCGCACATCATCATGTGCACGCTCGACCAGCGCCTTGATCTTTTTGACCCGGGCATCCTGTTGCGGATTGCCTTCCGTCAACAAAGCAAGATCGGAGAGCGTCTGATCGATATTGACGATTGAGCGCTGGTAAAGCTCGAGATAGGCGTCATCCAAAGTCAGAAGATAGCCGCGACGGCTCATCTCGATATTATAGGCAATGCGCGTGACCCGGCCGACCTGCTCACGCAGTTCGAAATTCTTCGAGATATCAACAACCTGACTGTTAACACCATAGGAAAGGAACAGTGTTATCAGCGCCGACAACAGAACTAAGCTAAGCGACACGATGAATGCTATCGGCCGAACGGAAGGTTTTAAAAGACGAGTTGAAAAGGCTGATACCAAAGGTCAATCCACGATAGAATTATTAAGCTTAAGCCTCACGCGCGAAAGCGCCTGAAATAGACGGCGCTGCAACGTTTTGAAGCCGCAACCAGCGCCGATGACCATTACGGGTCACCGGCGCTGGTTTCGCAAGCAAATATTAGTAGAGCGAAATCTTCAAGTAGCTAATGCTTAAAAACCACAACGGCATCGGCCCAGAAATCGGTATCGATTTTTGGAAGGCACACTGCGTTGATACGAAAGTTTGGAGCATCGTTGTATAGCGCCCGAGAGGGCGCACGACACTCTATCTTTTTGTTTTTACGCATATCTTAGTCCGAACACCGGTTCCCGTTTTTCGGGTCGTGTTCTAGGCAAAGCTTCTCAAAGTCACGCGGGAGGAGTTCGCATCAGGTCCGTAGTCTGCATCGCCTTCAATCTGCAATATCTCCTGCAGACGCGTACGAGCCCGACTGACACGACTTTTTATCGTGCCTACAGCACACCCACAGATTTCGGCAGCTTCCTCATAGGCAAAGCCTGATGCACCGATCAGAATGATTGCTTCACGCTGATCATCAGGCAATTGGTCGAGAGCTGCTTTGAAGTCCTGCAAATCCAGCATTCCATACTGCGAAGGATGCACTGCAAGCTGCTCGCTGAACACGCCATCAGTGTCCTGCACTTCACGACCGCGCTTCCGCATTTGCGTGTAAAATTCATTACGAAGGATCGTAAAGAGCCAAGCCTTCATGTTGGTACCCAACTCAAAGGATTCCTGCTTGGCCCAGGCTTTCATTATTGTGTCCTGAACGAGATCGTCAGCGCGGTCATGCTGACCGATCAACGATATGGCAAACGCACGCAGACTCGGCAACGATGCCAGGAGTTCACGCTTGAATTGCGCCATCTCCTCAGCCGACGGAACCAGTGCTCTGCTCACGCGTACTCTCCTGTTCAGCCTGATCGAGTTTTTCCAAAAGATCGAGAAAACGATCCGGAATTGTCTCATCCTGTATCGAAGTATAAAGCGCTTTTAGTTTGAGGCCTACTTCGCAGTTTGGCCCCAAAATGTCCTTCCGGACGCGCCCGTTTAGCCGTACCCCGACCCCGTTCGCATGAAAGTTTTTCTTGTTCGTCATCTCTTGTTCATTCTAGGCATTAAGCCCTGTTTCGATATTACCAAGCCCCAGCATTCACAGGCTAAATGCACCCACTCTCAAAAAGTTCCCGGAATTGTCACTTTCTCGTGGAACTATTTTCAAGCCGTGACGTTTTCGTATCATAATGCCGCGCTCTATAACATTCTCCAAAGGCTTTCAGGCCTGACCGTGAGTGTTAAAAAACAAGAATAGCGGCACTGAGGAGTCTATGAACCATGACGTTATCGACGCGTATTGCGCCGCACCTTCCTTATCTTCGTCGTTTTTCGCGCGCCCTGACAGGCTCGCAGGCATCGGGTGATGCCTATGTTGCAGCAACATTGGAAGCTTTGATCGCAGATATCAGTATCTTCCCGCCTTCATCTGCTGATCGAATTGCTCTTTATCGACTGTTCTGCAGTCTCTACAAGACGGCGTCCGTCCAGATACCGGAACCTGCGTCTGAATTTGCATGGGAAAAGCAGGCAGCAAGGAACCTGTCTCATATCGCTCCCTTGCCGCGACAGGCATTTTTGCTCGTTGCAGTCGAGGGCTTCAATGATCGTGAAGCAGCCGAAATTCTCGAACTGGAAGAAAGTGAATTTGGTCGGATTCTGGCAGCCGCTTCCACCGAAATCTCGAAGCAGGTCGCGACCCGCATCATGATCATCGAAGACGAACCGCTGATTGCCATGGACATCGAACAGATGGTCGAAAGTCTGGGTCATGAAGTGGTTGGTATTGCGCGCACTAAGGATGAAGCGCTTGCGCTGTATAAGCGCGAAAAGCCACGCATGGTGCTTGCGGATATTCAGCTTGCGGATGGAAGCTCGGGTATCGATGCGGTCAATGAAATTCTGCAGGATGATACTGTTCCTGTGATCTTCATCACGGCTTTCCCAGAACGCCTCCTCACAGGCGAACGGCCTGAGCCGACCTTCCTTGTGACCAAGCCGTTTAATCCCGACATGGTCAAGGCGCTTATCAGCCAAGCCCTGTTTTTTGAGGAAGCCGCTCAAGTCGCAGCCTAAAAACACACGATAGAGCCCATAAGTTAGTGCCCCCTGTAAAGAAAATCTTTTCAGGGGCATTAGCTTTCAGCAAACAATCATCCGCTTGAAAACGCGTGATTTTTTTGGGTCTGGACCTGCAAATTGTCTATTCCAAGGAACCAAAAGCATAGACAGGACGTTTCCCTTTCAATCAATGAAAAGGAGAACCAAAATGCTTTATTACGCTCTCGTTTTTCTCGTGGTAGCTCTGGTCGCAGGTGCTTTGGGCTTTGGTGGTATCGCTGGCGCATCAGCCGGTATCGCACAGATTCTGTTCTTCGTATTCCTGGCGCTGCTCGTCGTATCGCTGATCGCTTCTGCTATCCGCAAGGCTTAAACGATAGAAGGAATATTGCTGGTAGAGGGCATATTTCAGCCCTCCCCCAGCCCACAAATAGATCGCGTCGTGATAAGGCTCCAGCCAACGGCGCGATCATTCGTCTTCGAAACAATCAGACGTTCTTAAATTCTCTATTTCAAAACACAATTTTATCGATCACCAAGCTATTTTCATTCTACAACGGACGGCAGTTGAGGCATTCATGACAGCATCAAACCCAACTCTCAAAGAAACAGAGCCGGATGCTTCACGTTTGCGCGCATTATTGCGAGCCGTGCGGAACAGCAATGTTTGCGTTCTCTATCAAACACCCGACCTCCTTTACTCATGGGGCGAAAACATCCCCACTTACTGGCAGGAAAAATGGAAAGCGGGCGGCAAGGATTGCGATTTTATCTTCTCCACATCCATGTCGCGGCTTGATCATGCAAAACAGACAGCGCTCGAAACTGGCACGGCACAGAATGTCGAGTTGGCTATCAACGACGGCGATAAACTTCGCTGGATAGAGTTTCACATTGATTGCGATCGCGATTCCGATGGAACCGTATTGGGGCTGGTCACCACGGCTCTTGAAATCAGCGAGCTGAAACGCCGCGAACAAGTGTTGAAAACATTGTTGCGCGAGGTCAGCCACCGCTCAAAGAATTTGCTCGCCATTGTTCAGAGCATTGCCAGCCAAACGGCTCGCTTCACTGATTCTGTCGATGACTTTCTTCTAAAATTTCGCGGTCGTATCCAGTCCCTCTCCTATTCTCAGGATCTGGTGACCGATTCCAATTGGCACGGCGCATTGTTTCTCGATCTCGTCCGCTCACAGATTGAAAAATATATCGACATTAACGATGAGCGCCTGATCATCGAAAGCGACAATCCTTATCTTTTCCCGGGTGCTGCATTGCATGTCGGCCTTGCTCTGCATGAGCTGATTATCAACGCGACATCTTTTGGCGGGCTTTCGATCCCTTATGGACGCGTTATCATCTCCGCAAAAATCCACCGTACGGAAAAAGGTGACGAGGAGCTGGTTTTTCATTGGGAAGAAACCAACCCGTCTATGCCCGAAGTCTATCAACACGATCCGCGCTTTGGCAGCGCCGTTCTACAACGCATTGTTCCCTCAGCTGTGGGTGGACATGCTGAATACCGCGTGGATGGCGCAGGCGCTGTCTATTCTCTTACGGTTCCGGCAGAACAATTCGATTCTTAGAAAGACCAGCGCATCGGCCCTAAAATCGGAATCGATTTTGGGAAAGCACGATGCGTAGAGCCAGTAAGTTAGAACCTGCTTTGGGCCGCCGAAAGGCTGCATGGGCTCTGAAGAATGCCGCGCTCAAATGGATTCATTTGAGCTCCCGCGAACATGCAACAATTAAATGAACCTAGAGCACGTGCCACGGGTGCGATTAAAGCATCTCCAGCAAAAAGTGCGAAGTGATTTTGCGTTGGATAATGCGTAAAAACAAACAGTTACAGCGGTTCTAACGTTTCAGTCTTAACTGGAACCGCTATAGCGCGACACGCTCAATTGGCCCATCAATCCAAGTCACACGACAAAAGAAAAGCCGTTATGGTCCTCACCACAACGGCTTTACTCTGAATATGCGGAACGCCAGCTGCATAAACGGGGGCGTCTGCGCGGCATTCTCGCTGTCCACTTCATACGGGGAGATTGAAGTGAACGATGAAGACTGCTTGCGGGGCGGGTTGCAGTCCTCATAGCAAAAAACGCCAGTTGAGGGATTTGGTTCCCTCAGGATTTTATTTTTTTGCAATAAAGTTCGAGACGGTGATGAACGATCTCATATCCGAGCGAACGCGCAATCTCTTCCTGCAATTTTTCGATTTTGTCAGAGCGGAATTCGACCACATCGCCACTATCCATATCAATAATATGGTCATGATGTGCGCCACTCGCCTGTTCGAACCGGGACGGTCCACCAGCAAAGGCGTGGCGGTGGATCGCACCTAGCTCTTCGAGCAGTTTCATAGTCCGGTAAACGGTGGATAGCGAAATGCTATTGTCGATCTCGACCGCACGCCGGAAAATCTCCAGCGCGTCCGGGTGATCTTCCGTCTCAGTCAATATGTTCAGGATGATGCGGCGCGGCCGCGTAATGCGGACACCAGCCTGCCTCAACTCCTGCTCATAATCGGGTTTCTTATACGATTCACTCATGCTGAGATTATGCACCGGCAATGCTCCAGTTGCAAATTTTTGCAACTGGAATGGCAAACATCTCCCCAGACCATTTTCTGATCACCCTTGCTAATGAGGGCTCTTCATCGTGCGATCACAAATAGGCAAGCGGTGAGAGGCTCAGAATGAAGCCTATAAAGGCGACAAAGCTGCGCCAGTAAAATAGGCCCCAGAGACCGGATATGATCCCCACGGGTGCCGTGTAGACACAGAATATCACCAGATATCCGTCGTTACCCACGCCGAAGAAAACAAGATAGTAGAAAATGAATGCGGTTATTGCGCCAAAGATCAGGGATACAATCGCCGAGAAGCACCAGTTCTGCTTCCTGATAGATTTCGCTTGGTTCATACAGAGCCGATTCTCCGATTAGTCCCTGAGCAGAATAGGCACCTTGGCCGAAGGTTCTGATACAACCAAGGATGTCGGCCTCATTACCAGCGCGGTGTGCACCGATTATGGTGCACCAACGCGAAAATAGGTGCCGGCTGCAGTGCCAAAGCCACCGGAAGTAGACTCATCGCAAAATTGTGTAGGAATTTTCAAGGTTGCTCCTTCCAACTGAAGCACAAGGGGCCCGGACCCGCCCTTAAACTCTGCCTCGCCCGGTGTTTTCTGCTCAAGCACACCCTCGAAGTTGCACACCCAGCTCCCATTCGCCTGATCGGCAACGTTGATTTTCACCGAAAGCTGGCCTGATGTATTTTTTTCCAGCTCTACGAGGCCCCATTCGTTGCGCCAGTTGCCTTCAAAGGATGAGTTGCTGGTGACCGATATCCAGTTGAGGAACTCTGCGCGCATTTCTGTCCGGTCCAGCAAACCTTGCAGTTTGCTTTCTGGATTAGATAAATTGCTTTCAAACGCCTGAGTGCGCAACCGAATGAAGTCGCCCTGATCCACACGAAGTGCTTCCTTCAATGCAGGATCGGCTCTTTCAATCAGTGCAGAATACGCAATCGACATAGCACGGTCTGCCTCGGCAATCTCTTCCTTAGAACAAATCGCCTTTTCCGTTGCAGTCGAAGCTTTTCCGCAGTCAAACCCTGCTTGGGCCAATGCTGGAACAAGGGGAAATGCGTACATTCCTAAAGCGGCGCAGAAGACAGCGGAGTATTTCGTATGACGCATTTTCACCCTCAGTATTTAGCTCTTCAACTGTCGTCGATATATCTGTGATCAGGAGTAGACTTGTAATGGCTTTATGCCGTGCATCAAACTCTTTAAGCAACGTTTGCGTCCAATGCTAGAGGCTACCGCTTCAACCAGTCAGCGCGCGAACGTCTCTCCAAATTGAACAGACGTCAATTCGCGAGCAAGAGCCATTTTAATTGAAGGTGTTGAAATCTTGGTACGCCCAAGGGGAATCGAACCCCTGTTTGCGCCGTGAGAGGGCGCCGTCCTAACCGCTAGACGATGGGCGCAGAGCCAAGTAGCTTCCGCTGATATAGACCTGACAAGCCCAAAGCGCAATGCCAGCTGATATTGAAAAGGGCGACAAAACTGCCGCCCTGTAACTCATGAATTACTCGACATTACCGAGCTTGATGCGGCCAATGATACGGGACTCGCGATAATCGTAAACGATAATCTCAGTACCGCCGTCTGGCAGCAAAGTTTCCAGCGAAAGCTGCTGGCCAGACAGGCTTTGCGACAGCAGGCGCGTACCCGGCGCAAGTTCAATCTGCGATTCAATCAGCTTGATTGGCTCAGGCAGCGAGGGTGCAATTGCAGCCTGTCCCGGAATGTCTGTGCGCGCAGCTTCTGTTTCGCTTGCGTCCGGCGCGCGATTGATCTTGTAGACAACTGCGACAAGCACAGCCATAAGACCTATCAACATAACACCGATGGAAACTGCAAGCAGACGGATCATCTTGCGACGGACTTTCTCCATCGCTGGATCAAGCGGGGGTTCCGGCTGTTGTTGTTCCGGATAATAGCCCTGCTGATAGTCCTGATATCCTGAATCCTGCTGATTCTGATATCTGGGATAGTGTGGATCCTGCATTAAATGACTCCGGTTCATGCACCCGCGTGGGCGCGTGATAACGAAGGGAAGAGACAATTGAAAGAACTAATTGCCGACCTAGATGCTGCAGGCAAAAGATTAGACCAGTGGCTGGCCGCAGCATTGGGGCCGGAACTCTCCCGCAGTCGCGTCCAGTCCCTGATTGCTGAGGGTCATGTGACCCTCGATGGTATTCCCGCCAGCGGCGCAAAGCAAAAGCTGCGCGAAGGCATGAAGATTGCCATCGTGCTGCCTGAGCCTGAACCTGCCGATCCGCAAGGCGAGAACATCCCGCTGGATATTCTCTATGAAGACGATGATCTCATCGTCATCAACAAGCCCGCAGGCCTTGTTGTCCATCCGGGGAACGGCAACTGGACGGGAACGCTTGTTAATGCCCTCATATATCATTGTGGCGATAGCTTGTCCGGTATCGGTGGAATCCGCCGTCCCGGCATCGTTCATCGTCTGGACAAGGATACAAGCGGCGTTATGGTTGTTGCCAAGAATGATCGTTCCCATCGCCATTTGAGCGAACAGTTTGCCGATCACGGTCGCACCGGCGATCTGGAACGCGCTTATCTTGCACTCGTCTGGGGCATGACTGAGCGCCCGCAAGGTGTGATTGATGCCCATCTTGGCCGCTCGCATCGCGATCGCACCAAACAGGCCGTCGTGAAAGAAGAGCGCGAAGATGCGCGCCACGCGGTCACCCATTATTCGACGATTGAGAAGTTTGCACCACAGGAAGATGCAACCTCGCTTGCTTCGTTGGTCGAGTGCCGTCTCGAAACGGGTCGCACGCATCAGATCCGTGTTCACATGGCCCATATCGGCCATCCGCTTGTCGGCGACATGGACTATGGCAGTGCCTATAAAACCAAAGCCAACAAGTTGCCAGAACCGCTCAAGAACGCCGTACACGGCTTCCACCGCCAAGCACTGCATGCATGGCTTCTCGCTTTCACGCATCCCGCAACAGAAGAGCTAATGCGCTTTGAAGCCGCGATGCCGGAAGATATGAAACACCTTCTGGAAAGTTTCCGCAGCCACTCTATATAAGCCTGTAAAGAATATCGGGCTCGTTTTTGGGCCACTCATGACTATGTTTAAGCTCATCCCGAAAAGTGTGAAACGGTTTTCGGATGGGATGTGCGTGAACACAAATAGCAAGGGTGCTTATCGCAGCATCATGGATGAGCATGTGCTCCCTTGCTGTTCACATTCTAGTGACAGATTGTTTCATGAGTTTAAAGATCGTGTTTTCGCCAAAATCGTGCCTATATATGGAGGCTCGCGTGTGGGAAGTGCAGGAGGCAGCCCCCGCGACAGGTTCGCCAAATGGGAGCCTGAAACTATAAAGGAGGGTGCTCTATGGCCCAGGTTAATCTCCCCAGCATTACATCCGGTGACGGTGGTCTTACCCGCTATCTTGAAGAAATTCGTCGTTTCCCAATGCTTCAGCCGCAGGAAGAATACATGCTGGCTAAGCGTTATCATGAACATACTGATGCGAAAGCAGCTCATAAGCTGGTGACCAGCCATCTTCGCCTGGTTGCGAAGATTGCAATGGGCTATCGCGGCTATGGCCTGCCGATCGGTGAAGTTATCTCCGAAGGCAATGTCGGCCTGATGCAGGCAGTCAAGCGCTTTGAACCAGAACGCGGCTTCCGTCTTGCTACTTATGCAATGTGGTGGATCAAGGCGTCGATCCAGGAATATATCCTGCGCTCGTGGAGCCTTGTGAAGATGGGCACGACTGCCAATCAAAAGCGTCTGTTCTTCAATCTGCGCAAGATGAAGAGCAAAATTCAGGCGCTTGATGACGGCGATCTCAACCCGGATCAGGTCAAGCAGATTGCGACCAAGCTGCAAGTCAGCGAAGAAGAAGTCGTTTCCATGAACCGTCGTCTGTCCGGCGATGCTTCGCTCAATGCGCCTCTGCGCGCGAGTGAAGGGGAATCGGGCGAATGGCAGGATTGGCTGGTCGATGACAGCAGCAGCCAGGAACAGGTTCTGATTGAACAGGACGAGCTGGAAAGCCGCCGTTCGCTGCTCGAACAGGCCATGGACACGCTTAACGACCGCGAACGTCGCATTTTTCAGGCTCGTCGCCTTTCAGAAGACCCAATGACCCTGGAAGACCTTTCCGGTGAGTTTGGCATCAGCCGCGAACGCGTGCGTCAGATTGAAGTGCGCGCCTTTGAAAAAGTACAGGCCGCCGTCAAGGCCGCAGCTTTCAAACAGCAGAAGGCGTTGAATCATGTCGAGGAAGCTCACGCCTAAAATTCTTCTGTCTTTGAAACCAATGTCTGCCGCAAATGGATCCCTCCATTTTGCGGCAGTTTGTTTTTGAAATGCTTGACCAAATTGACAAGCGGATTTTCGGGTAAAATCGAAATGCGCTGTTCGCTACTCGTCGAGTGGTGACGCACTGTCACGCAACCGATAAAAATCCGTCAAATAACTGTGACGCAATGGCTTTAGGCAACAGGTGTATTTCACCGAAGCCTAAAGGTCATCCCATGAAAAAGCTCCTGCTCGCTGCAGCTCTCGCTCTCACCGCTGCGACCGCCGTATCTGCGTCTGAATATGTCTCTTATCTCGACTATCCTCAGAAAGAACAGGACGGGAAAGAGTTCTTCACTGCCATCGAAATTCCTCAGGGCAGCTTCACCAAATATGAAATTGACGACAAGACCGGTCACATCGTTGTTGATCGTTATCAGTCGATGCCTGTGATCTATCCGGCCAATTACGGTTCGATCACCAGCACGCTCGCTGGCGATGGTGATCCGCTTGATGCCCTCGTCTACACCCGTGAACCTATCGTTCCAGGCGCAATTATCAAGGTCCGCCCAATCGGCGTTCTGAAGATGATCGACGGTGGCGAAACCGACGATAAGATCGTGGCTGTTCCAACCTCCAAAATCGATCCAACCTACGACAACATCAAGGAGCTCTCGGATCTGCCAAAGATTGAGCAACAGCGCCTTGAAGCATTCTTCCGCGTTTACAAGCAGCTCCCAGAAGGCCGTAAAGTTGTAGAACTGGGTGGTTTTGACAGTGCTGAAACTGCAGCAAACGAAGTAGCCAAGGCAATCAAGGCTTTCGCAGAAAAGAAATAATCGTATTGGTTTCAATAAAAAAGGCCGCTTTACAGCGGCCTTTTATGATTCTCTGTTCTGCGTTTTAGTTCACGCCGAGAACGTCATTAAAGACCTTCTCGCCGGGAACTCCTTTTTCAAGACTGATCAGCGCACGGCGACCATTGCGGTAGGAAACCGGAATGTCGATCCACTGCAGACGACGCATCAGCGAAAGATTGGTATCTTGCGCGGTCTTTGCATCATTAAGCCAGATGATGAAGAAATTATCCGCGATCTTGGACGGTACAGCAATCAACGGGTTGCCCGCTGCCTGCTCGGTATCCTTGAACGTAATACGCTGAACATTATCGACGACACCGCCAACGAAATTATCAGGCACGGTGAAGACCATTTCAATCAGATGGCTGGCAGGAATCGACTGATCCGTATTCTTGCGGATCGTCATCTTCAGCTCAACCTTGCTGTCAGGCATCGTCACGCTTGCACGAATAGCTGGCGCTGCCGGTTCGCCCTCACTTGGGCTTTCTTCAATCTCGGACCAGACGACGTTGCCACGCTCAACCGATCCGGTTTCCGTACCGCCGCGCTCTTCATAGAGAAGCGCCTGCTGGCCAACGGCTACGGCCTGCTGAGACTGCGGCTGATTCTGGGTGTTGGTCTGCTCAGGCGTTGGTGTCGAAGCGGCTGTTGATTTGCCTTCGCCAACGCCAGCCTGACCACCCGCCGGGCCTTCATCGGTCTCACTGCCATCTGGCATGAGACGCTGCGTCATCTTCTGTTCTTCAGGTGTTGCTGGCGTCTGTTCGCTCGGCGGCTGCTCATTACCGGCGGTCTGTCCGGCTGGCGGCGTCTCTTCTGCAGGTGGTTGCGTTGTACCCGTATCACCGCTGGCAGGCGCATCGCTGCGGCCAAGGCTTGATGCCAGTTCCTGCAGCTTGTCCTTGTTTGCCCAAACGCCATAACCCACGCCACCAAGAGCGAGGACGGCAATAAGGCCGATGATCAAACCCTTGAACGAGCGCTTTTCTTTCCGAACGTCCTGATCTGCATATTCCCCGCGGCGGGCATACGCCTTGTCATCAGAACCGTCCCTATCGCGCTCAACGGCCCAGTCATCATTGCTACGAGAATGAACCGGCGCGGCAGCAGCATCACTATCGACATCGCCGTCGGAATAACGACGCTCGGTCGAAACCGGAGCTTCATCATCATAGGACGACATTCGTGTCGAACGGGTTGATTCGTGCAGAAAGTCTTCCAGCGGATCCGTCTGCGGTTCTTCAACCACAGGCGTCGATGCCGGCGGGGCGTAAAAAGCTTCAACTTCTTCAATAGCGTCTTCGAGAATCTTGCGCTGGCGGACAGCCACAACTTGCGAGGCATTCGCAGTCACAAGCTTCTGTTCAATCGTCGCACGCGCCTTTGCATAGACACGCTGGCGCAGTTCAGGCGATTTGTCTGCCTGCGCATCGATTGTCTTTTTCAGAACCGCTACAAAATCCGCCATGCCGTTTTACCCAGTTTCCGCGAGTTCGAAATGCAGTAAATGTCTCAATAATCACAATAATCGATGGAAAGCAAAGGTTGCGGCAACGATTAAGTGAACGCTTTCAAAATGATCGCGAAAAAACCTTAAAAAAATACCCGGTCCGCCATGATGACAAACCGGGTGTATTATTTTTGCAGAACCGAAGTTCAGATCAATCAATCCTGGAATGGATCGGTTACGAGGATCGTGTCTTCACGTTCAGGGCTCGTCGAAAGCATTGCAACCGGAGCACCGATCAGCTCTTCGATGTGGCGAACATATTTGACAGCCTGTGCCGGAAGATCATTCCACGAACGCGCACCAGCTGTCGTTTCCGACCAGCCCGGCAGCGTTTCATAGATCGGCTTCACGCGAGCCTGCGCACCCATTGAGGATGGGAGATAGTCGATGCGCTTGCCATCAAGCTCATAGGCCACGCAAATCTTGATTTCTTCAAGACCGTCGAGAACGTCGAGCTTGGTCAGTGCAATACCGGTAATGCCGGACGTGCGAACCGTCTGGCGAACGATAACCGCATCGAACCAGCCGCAACGACGCTTACGACCCGTCACCACACCAAATTCATGGCCCTTGGTGCCAAGGAATTCGCCGATTTCATCGTTGAGTTCGGTCGGGAACGGACCTTCGCCAACACGAGTGGTGTACGCCTTGGTAATGCCGAGAACATAACCGATTGCTGTCGGACCAAGACCCGAACCGGCAGCTGCCTGACCGGCAACCGTATTGGACGAGGTGACGAACGGATAGGTGCCGTGGTCGTTATCGAGCAATGCACCCTGTGCACCTTCGAAAAGAATGCGAGCGCCAGCCTTACGGCGTTCATCGAGAACGCGCCAGACCTGATCAATGTAAGGCAGGATCTTGTCGGCAACCGAAGTCAGCTCTTCAAGAATGGTCTTAACCGAGATTTCTTCAAGACCCATGCCGCGACGCAGCAGGTTGTGATGGGTGAGCAGACGCTCAACCTTTGGCTCCAGTGTTTCCGGCTCAGTCAGGTCGATAACGCGGATTGCACGACGGCCAACCTTGTCTTCGTAAGCAGGACCAATACCTCGCTTGGTCGTGCCGATCTTGAGGCCTTCAGCAGCGCCTTCGCGCATAGCGTCAAGTTCGCGATGAATGGAGAGAATCAGCGGAGCGTTTTCCGCAATGCGCAGCACGTCCGGCGTGATTTCGATGCCCTGACCGCGCAGTTTCTCAACTTCCATGACAAAATGATGCGGATCAACCACAACACCGTTGCCGATCACGCTCAGCTTGCCGCGCACAAGGCCGGATGGCAGAAGCGAAAGCTTGTAGCTGACGCCATCGATGACAAGCGTATGACCCGCGTTATGACCGCCCTGATAGCGCACAATCACATCGGCGCGCTCGGACAACCAGTCCACGATCTTTCCCTTGCCCTCATCGCCCCATTGCGACCCGACGACAACTACATTCGCCATTGAGAAAACTCCTCGGTCCGGCATTTCAGCCGTAATGTATAGCCCAAGGATCGCAAGCAAGCCCCGTCAATGAAACGCGAGGTGCTGATCCCTCGTCTCTATACCGACTGAATCCTGCTTACGCGACTCTTTCATGCAGGAAATGCGAATATTTTCACGACAACTTGGAAAAACAGCTTTCAAAACGGGGAAAAACATGGCGAACCGGTGTCGAGAATATGGCTATTCTGTGGTAAAACGCTCTTCTAGCCAGCGCGAACCATGTAGAGCGCCTCATCCGAATAGCCTTGCAGCTTTTCCTCGAGTGCAGGCACATCACGAATGACAAAGCCCTTTTTCTCCCAGAAGCCCTGAGACCCATTAACGGCAACAAGTGCCATGGTAACGAAACCATCACGTTCGGCCTGCGCTGCCATAAGCTCGACAACACGCGATGCCTGCCCGCCAGAACGGACTTCAGGCAGAAGTGCAATATCGTGAATATAATACGTGCTGATGTCATTGGGCAGTTCGCCCAGCACCGAATTAAGGGCGGGGACCGAATCAAGTTTCCACGGATGGCTGATACCATAACCGAGAATTTCAGTGCCGCGTGCCAGTACAAAGCAACCAGCCGGATAAATGCTGAAGCGGTCCCGGAAGACCGCCTCATCCTCGAAGAAGTCGGGATGAACGACATTGGCCACAGCCGTCACACGCGCCATATCTGGCGCTTGCATGCGTCGCCATTCTGCCTGTTCAATCCCGTCCGTCATGTTGCTCAAGCTTCCTCGATGTTGAATTCCAAAGGTCTTGCCGCCTTGATTGCCTCTTGTGCAATGAGTTCGTCAAGTGCTGCCTGTGGAATCCTGTCATCGACATAGAGCATCGCGATCGCATCGCCGCCCGGATGATTACGTCCGAGAGCGAAGTTTGCGATGTTGATATTGTGCTTGCCGCAGATCGTACCAAGCAGACCGATCATGCCCGGAATGTCGACATTCGTCACATAAAGCATGTGTGGACCGACTTCGGCATCAAGGTTGATTCCCTTGATCTGAATGAAGCGCGCCTTGCCATCAGAGAAGCAGGTTCCGGCAATCGAGCGTTCACGTTCGGTCGTCTTCACGGTCAGCTTGATATAGCCGTCGAAGATACCTGACTTGTCGCGTTTGATCTCGGAAACGATGATTCCACGTTCCTTCACCATGATCGGTGCCGAAACCATATTCACATCAGCCACCTGCGGTCGGATCAGACCTGCGAGAGCCGCACTCACCAGAGCGCGGGTGTTCATGCCAGCGGTCGAGCCGTCAAAAAGCACTTCGACTTCCTGAATAGGCTCGTCTGTTACCTGACCAACGAAGGCGCCCAGAACTTCTGCAAGCTTGACGAAGGGCTTGAGACGCGGTGCTTCTTCTGCCGTGATCGAGGGCATGTTGATGGCATTTGATACCGCCCCCTTGACGAGGTAATCCGACATCTGCTCGGCGACCTGCAAAGCCACATTTTCCTGTGCTTCTGAAGTCGAAGCGCCAAGATGCGGGGTGCAAACGACGTTTGGCAGATTGAACAGCTCGTTTTCAGTTGCCGGTTCAGTCTCGAACACGTCGATCCCAGCGCCTGCCACATGCCCCGATTTAAGCGCTTCGACCAGATCTTTTTCAACGATCAGACCACCGCGAGCGCAGTTGACGATACGGACACCCGGCTTGGTCTTTGCAAGGGCGTCTGCATTGATGATGCCACGTGTCTTGTCGGTCAGTGGTGTATGCAGCGTGATGAAATCGGCGCGTGCCAGAAGTTCATCCAGCTCCACCTTTTCCACGCCGAGTTCCTGTGCGCGCGATTCGGAGAGAAATGGATCAAACGCCACGACATGCATCTTGAGACCGATGCCGCGTGTGGCAACAACCGCGCCGATATTGCCGCAGCCGATAACACCAAGCGTTTTGCCAGTGATTTCGACGCCCATGAAGCGGTTCTTTTCCCACTTGCCGGCGCGGGTTGAAACGTCAGCTTCAGGAAGCTGACGAGCAACAGCAAACATCAGTGCAATTGCATGTTCTGCAGTGGTGATCGAATTGCCGAAAGGCGTGTTCATCACAATGATACCGCGACGCGACGCGGCCGGAATATCAACATTGTCGACGCCGATACCAGCACGTCCGACAACCTTGAGGTTGGTGGCGGCTGCGATCAGCTTTTCGGTGACTTTGGTGGCCGAACGAATCGCCAGACCATCATATTGGCCAATGACTTCAAGGAGCTTTTCCTTGTCCTTGCCAAGATCGGGCAGATAATCAACTTCAACGCCGCGATCTTTGAAAATCTGGACGGCGGTCGGCGACAATTTATCGGATACGAGAACGCGAGGTGCCATGGAAGGCCTCCTTCAAGTAATCTTTAATCGAGCATGTCCAGCAAAAGCTATGAACCGGCTTGGGTTTGGACCATGCGTCGAAACGAATGGAATGCTGATCGTGATCGCCCCAACGCGACCACGAATTCATGCACTTCCCCGGATTAAGCAGCAGCTTTCAGCGCGGCTTTCTGTAAGCCGAAAGCCCAATCAAGCCATGCTGTCAGTGCTTTGAGATCGGAAGTTTCAACCGTAGCACCGGCCCAGATGCGCAAGCCCGACGGTGCATCGCGATAGGCACCGATATCGAAGGCAACGCCCTCTTTTTCCAACGCCGAAACAATGCCCTTAGCAAAAGCCGCCTGCTGATCCGCCGAAAGTGCAGTCACTTCCGGGTCAACGATCGTCAGGCAGACAGAGGTATTGGATCGCGTTTCAGGCTCTTGCGCCAGATTCGCAATCCATGGCGTCTTTTCAACAAAAGCATCGAGAACTGCGAAGTTCGCATCGGCGCGCCCAACCAGACCGTCAAGACCGCCAACAGAGCGCGCCCAGCTCAGTGCGTCGAGATAATCTTCAACGCAAAGCATGGAAGGCGTGTTGATCGTTTCGCCGACAAAAATGCCCTCGATCAGCTTGCCGCCTGAAGTGAGGCGGAAAATCTTTGGCAGCGGCCATGCTGGCTTGTAGCTTTCCAGACGTGCAACAGCGCGTGGGGAAAGAATGAGAATGCCGTGTGCGCCCTCGCCGCCCAGCACTTTCTGCCATGAGAAAGTGACGACATCGAGCTTTGCAAAATCAAGACGCTGCGCGAAAGCAGCCGATGTTGCATCGCAAATGGTCAGACCCTTACGATTTGCTGGAATGAAATCAGCATTTGGTACGCGAACGCCAGAAGTCGTGCCATTCCAAGTGAAAACCACATCGCGGTCGAAATCGACTTCAGCGAAATCGACCAGCGCGCCATAAGGCGCAACAAAGGTGCGCGTGTCTTCGAGCTTGAGCTGCTTGATCACATCGGTGACCCAGCCCGAACCGAAGCTCTCCCATGCAACCATATCCACGCCGCGCTCACCGAGCAGCGACCACAGCGCCATTTCAACAGCACCCGTATCGGATGCAGGCACAATGCCGATGCGGTAATCAGCGGGAACGCCGAGAATTTCACGGGTAAGGTCGATGGCTTCTTTCAGCTTGTTCTTGCCGATTTTCGCGCGGTGCGAACGGCCAAGCGGCGCATCGGCAAGCGCTTGAAGCGACCAACCAGGGCGTTTTGCACAGGGACCAGATGAAAAATTAGGGTTAGCCGGGCGAACTGCCGGCTTCGCAATCGTCGTCATTTTTGTTTCCTATCCTCACAGATAGCACGCGCCTCGTTGGGGAGGCGTGGCCCGCTGATGAAAATACCGGAAAGCAAAATTTTCACAATATGGCGTGAAAGTTATTTTTGCAGAACCTGCCGAGATTGGTCCCGGCGAGTTTGGATGCCTAAAAAGCATGTCGAGCTCAAATGGATTCATTTGAGCTCCCGCGAACATGCGACAATTGAAAGAATCTAGAGCGAGCGCCATGGGTGCGATCAAGCGCGACACGCTCTAGTAGTCATTTAGATTCCGAAAACCTGTTCCCAATTTTGGGAGACATGCTCTGGGATTACTTCTTGGATGGTTCATCTTGCATGCGCGCATAATAGCTTGCGATGAGCGCACCAGAAACATTGTGCCACACACTGAAAACGGCACTCGGAACAGCCGCCAGAGGCGAAAAATGCGCGTTCGCAAGTGCCGCACCCAAACCACTGTTCTGCATGCCGACCTCGATGCTGATCGCCTTGCGTTTAGCAAGCGAAAGACCAGCAGCTCGTGCCGCGAAATAGCCCAACAGCAATCCAAATCCGTTATGCAGCACGACAACCGCGAAGATCAATGCGCCGGACTGGGCAATCGCGACCTTGTTGACCGCAACCACAGCAGCGACAATCAAAACAATGCCGATGACAGACACCAGCGGCAGCATTGGAACTGCTGCCTTCACAAGACCTGGCATCAGCTTTTGCAGAATGAAGCCAAGCGCAAGCGGCACGAGGATAACCTTGAGGATGCTGACAAACATGCTCATCGCATCGACGGGAAGGTACTGACTGGCAAAAAACCAGACGAGAAACGGCGTGACAATCGGTGCAAGCAAGGTTGTGACGCTGGTGCAAGCAACACTGAGCGCAACATCGCCTTTGCTGAGATAGGTCATCACATTGCTTGCAGTGCCACCCGGACAACAGCCAACAAGAATTACGCCTGCAGCAACTTCCGGTGACATCGGGATAATGCGCGTCAGCAAAACGGCAAGGAGCGGCATAATCAGGAACTGGGCAAGGACACCGATAAGCACGTCAAACGGCCGTTTGGCAACTTCCGCGAAATCCTTGGTCGAAATCGTAAGGCCCATGCCAAACATGATGACGCCGAGCAACACGACGATCCACGGCGCAAACACGCTGAACGTCGATGGTAGCAGGAAACCAAGTACGGCAAAGACGATAATCCAGACAGCAAAGGAACGTCCGACAAAATCGGACAACGCGACGAGGGCTTTCATTTCTCTCCCTTCAGACTGCGCGCAGTCTAACTTTTATTTTTGAGGCGACACTAGAGCGTGTCGCGTTTGATCGCACCCATGGTGCTCGCTCTAGATTCTTTTAATTGCCGCATGTTCGCGAACGTTAAACGAACCCATTTAACTGCAACATGCTTTAATTTCATGCGGCCTTGTATGCGCAAACCGAAATTTTAAAAACGGAAAATCGTAACAAAACTAACTTATGTGCCGTTTGGACAGGATTTTCGGAAACAAAAAGAAAAAGGCCCGGTTGCCCGAGCCTTTATTTCAATCAACGCGTTACGATTAGCCGCCGAACATATAGCGAAGGCCGACACGTACATCGTGGACATTCATGCCTTTGTCGTATCCATCGCCCACACCATACGCACCGTTAAACATCTTGCCACCATTGATATGGCGATAACGATAACCAGCATCGAGCTTGAGGTTCTGGGTCAGATCAACCGATGCACCGGCCATGAGAGCATAGGTGAAACGCCAGTTTGCATCGCCGGGCAATACGCCGTCATTCGTGGTATCAACAAGGTCGTTCCACTTCACGCGGGTGCCACCAATACCAGCACCGACATAAGGCGTCACGCCACCGAAATTGCCGAGATCAACATATGCGTTGGCCAGGAGTGACAAAGCAGACATTTGGCTTTCGTCGCGGTCGCTGGTGAACTTCGCACGCGTCATGTAGTCGAGCGTCAAATCCGTACGGAAGTAGTCGGTCACCTGATAGCCAACGCCACCGCCAAGCAGGAATGAGCCTTTCAGCTTGCCGCCATGGATCTGTGGATCGCCTTCACCGCAGGTATTGCACCCGCCTCCACCCGGCAGCGTATAACTCGCACCACGGAACTTTGCAGCCGAGTAGCCCACATCGCCACGCAGATACCAACCACCAACAGCTGGGGGAGCGACAACCACTTCTGGTACGGGTTCAATGTAGTCGGCTGCTACACCGAGAGAACCTGAAGCCAACAAAGCTGCCGATGCGGCCAAACCAGCACACAAATTTCTAATAAGATTGTTCATTTATCTGCCCCATCGATTTGTCACGCCGCAACCGCGTCGGAACCGAGTATTCAGGGGCAGACTATTCAGGAAAAGTTAAATACAACTTAACCTTGTTTTTTAACTACGTTTATTAAGCTTCCCTAAAGTATGCAGCAGGGCGTATCCGCAACAAAAAAGCGCGGAATTGCCGCGCTTTTTTGTTCTCATGCAATCGTGCTAATCAGGCAGCGGCACTTTCCGAAGAAATGACGCTGATAATATCATTAACAACCTTTTCGACGAGAACGCGATCATCTCCTTCGGCCATCACGCGGATAAGCGGTTCGGTTCCCGATGGACGAATGACAAGACGACCCTGAGCGCCAAGACGCTCAGTGGCTTCGTCAATCGCGCTCTTGACCTTCTTGTTCTCAAGCGGCTTGCCGCCAGTGGTGCGGACGTTTTTGAGAAGCTGTGGCACCGGTTCGAACTTGCGGCATAACTCGCTCAGCGGCTTGTTTTCTTCCTGCGCGACCGCAAGAATCTGCAGAGCCGAGACCAGGCCATCGCCGGTTGTCGCGAAATCCGACAGGACGATATGCCCTGACTGCTCGCCGCCCACATTGAACCCATGCTCACGCATATGTTCAACGACGTAACGGTCACCGACTTTGGTGCGGGCAAGCGTCATATTGTGGTCATGGAGGAAGCGTTCGAGACCTAGGTTGGACATGATGGTCGCGACAATACCGCCGCCTTGCAGACGGTCAGACCGAGCCCACGATTCGGCAATCACCGCTAGAAGCTGGTCGCCATCAATCACGGTTCCATTCTCATCGACGAGCAGAACGCGATCCGCATCGCCATCAAGTGCTATGCCGACATCGGCACGCACTTCATGCACCTTCTTCATCAAACCAATCGGATGGGTTGAACCACAATCCTCATTGATGTTGATGCCGTTCGGCTCATCATTGATCGTGATGACTTCTGCACCAAGCTCCCAAAGGGCAGCAGGCGCTACCTTATAGCCGGCACCATTGGCGCAATCGACAACGACGCGCAGACCGTTGAGCGATATATTGCGAGGCAACGTGCGCTTTGCAAACTCGATATAGCGATAAATATCGCCATCGACGCGCTTTGCCTTACCCACTTCGCCATGGGTCGCAAGATGAGCCGAGAGATCACTATCGATCAGGCTTTCAATCTGCAATTCGATCTCGTCAGAAAGCTTGAAGCCGTCGGGGCCAAAAAGCTTGATGCCATTGTCAAAGAACGGATTGTGCGAGGCAGAAATCATCACGCCGATATCGGCACGCAATGAACGGCACAACATGGCAACAGCCGGTGTCGGAATTGGTCCAAGCAGAAACACATCCATGCCAGCTGCGGTGAAACCGGCCACAAGAGCATTTTCCAGCATATAGCCGGAACGACGTGTATCCTTGCCGATCACAACGCGCGAGGCTTGGCCCCTACGACGGAAGATGTGCCCAACTGCCATACCAACTTTCATGGCAATATCAGGCGTCATCGGAAAGCTGTTGGCCTTGCCGCGAATGCCGTCGGTTCCAAAATACTTACGTGTCATATTTTTAGCCTTGCGTTGCGCCATAGAGCTATCTCGAAGCAATAAAATATCAGTCGCTGTTAAACCAGTGAGACGGCAATGGCATCCGGATTTTATTAGCCCGGCAATAGCCGACAATAGATTGTCTGCGTTATTAGCGCAAAACCACCAGTCATTGCAATTTCACCTTTCGGGGAAATAAATCGCATCAAAGCCGCATGCCTCACCATTGTGCTTATGATGCGCCGAAATCCTTAACCGAGCCTTTCTGATAAATCAGCTGCCAAAGCAGAAAAGCCGGGCTGACTGCCCGGCTTTTCCTAGGTTTAACAACGGTTACTGCGGCTGCGGATTTGGTTCGATGCCAGGCTCGCTGCCTGGTTCTTCACCCTTGCGCTTGCGCGCACTGCCAGCTTTCGGCACACCCGAACCACGCGACGGCGTATCGCTACCCTGATCGCGCGATGGCTTATTGCCAGCGATCAGTTGCTTGATTTCATCGCCGCTCAGCGTTTCATATTCAAGCAGACCTTCAGCCAGAGCAATCCAATCCTCACGCTTTTCAGTCAGAATGCGGGTTGCATCGGCATAGGCTTCGTCGATCAGGCGACGCACTTCGGCATCAATGATCTGCGCGGTTTCTTCCGAAACATTCTGCGTGCGCGAAACCGAATGGCCAAGGAAGACTTCTTCCTGATTATCGCCATAAGCCACGCGACCGAGCTTGTCGGAATAACCCCACTGAGTCACCATCGAACGAGCGAGCTTGGTGGCCTGCTGAATATCAGAGGAAGCACCAGAAGTGATGTTTTCCTTGCCGAACTTCAGCTCTTCAGCCACGCGGCCACCCATCATGATCGCCAGACGCGAAATCATCCACGTATAGGTCGCCGAATAACGATCACCCTCTGGCAACTGCATCACCATACCCAGCGCACGACCACGCGGAATGATGGTTGCCTTATGGACCGGGTCAGAACTCGGCACATTCATCGCTACGATGGCATGTCCGGCTTCGTGATAAGCCGTGTTGGCCTTTTCTTCCGGCGTCATGGCAGAGCGGCGTTCCGCACCCATCATGATCTTGTCCTTAGCGTCCTCAAACTCCTGCATGGTCACAAGGCGCTTGTTACGACGCGCTGCCATCAAAGCAGATTCGTTCACGAGGTTGGCAAGGTCTGCACCAGAGAAGCCCGGTGTGCCGCGTGCAATGATCTTGAGATCGACATTCGGTGCAAGCGGAACATTGCGCACATGCACTTTCAGGATCTGTTCGCGACCAACGATATCCGGGTTCGGAACCACGACCTGACGGTCGAAACGACCTGGACGAAGAAGCGCTGGATCAAGAACGTCGGGACGGTTTGTTGCAGCAATCAGAATGATTGATTCGTTTGCTTCAAAACCATCCATTTCGACCAGAAGCTGGTTCAGCGTCTGTTCGCGTTCGTCGTTGCCGCCACCAAGACCGGCACCACGATGACGACCGACGGCATCGATTTCGTCGATGAAGATGATGCAAGGTGCATTCTTCTTGGCCTGTTCGAACATGTCACGGACGCGGCTTGCACCAACACCAACGAACATTTCAACAAAGTCAGAACCGGAAATCGTGAAGAACGGCACATTGGCTTCGCCAGCAACGGAGCGCGCAAGAAGCGTCTTACCGGTTCCGGGAGGGCCTACGAGCAGAACGCCGCGTGGAATTTTACCCCCCAGACGCTGGAATTTCTGCGGATCACGCAGGAATTCAACGATTTCCTCCAGATCCTGCTTGGCTTCTTCAACGCCTGCAACATCCTGAAAAGTCACGCGTCCGTGCGCTTCGGTCAGAAGTTTGGCCTTAGACTTGCCAAAGCCCATCGCGCCGCGCGAGCCACCCTGCATCTGGCGCATGAAGAAAATCCACACACCCAGAATAAGGATCATTGGAAGCCAGGAAAGGAGAATACCCAAAAGCGAGCTGGAACCGTCGCTTTCAGGACGGGCTGTGATAGCCACACCCTTTTCTTCAAGACGGGAAACCAGTCCGGTATCACCCGGCGAATAGGTTTGGAAGGTCGAGCCGTTATCGGCAAACGTACCGCTAATCCGCTCACCAGTGATCGTTACCGACTTCACGCGCCCGTTGGAAACGTCGTCGATAAACTGGGAATAGGAAACTTCACGGGAATTGGTGCGCTGGCCAGGACTCTGGAACAGGTTGAACAGCGCGATCAAGAGCAGAGCAATGATCGCCCAAAGGGCGAAGTTGCGATAGTTCGGATTCATAACGGGTCCAATCGATACCACGGCCATCCCGCGAGAACGGGACGATGTTTCGACTTAACATAGGATCGAAGGAAGGCCTTGCCAAGGCGCGAGAGCCGCCTCGTCTTCGATTCTTGTCAATCTGGTTTATAAAAATTAGGACATTCACGGCCAAACCGCTTTTCAACGGCATTTGCCAGCTCAAAATCATAGCCCGGCAGCACATGATCGAAGATTGCGAAGTGTCTTTCGATACTGATTCCTGTAGGCAATTTTTGTCCAACCATGGCCGGAAGCTGCGAAAGTTTGCCGTCTTCATATACGGCGGGGAGCATCATCAGTGCTTCCCGTTGCGTCGAATCAACCTCCAACCCGGTGTTTTTTATAAAATCAATCAGCTCCTGCCGTTCAGGAGCGCAGATATCAAATGAAAGAACACCCTCATTGGTGAACCGATAACGCCCGTCCCAAATGATCCGCTGGCCGGGTTCAAGTCGCATAACGGGAAGATTGCGCCGTTCACGTCGGAAGCGATGTGGCTGTCCCTTCTTGCCTATTTCGATGAGCGCCCCGAAAACCGTCATGCGCCCGCTTTTTTCTTGCCCCGATAAAACTCTCTCGATGCGAGACCGCTCGGCATCACCGGGCAGAAAGCGCCGACCGCCTGCAATCGAGGCCAACAGGCCGGAAAACAGGCGCCGCACATTTTCCGGTAACGCCGCATAGATATTGGCGTTGACCGTAATCGCGCCAAGCGGGCTCATATTTACGCAATCAGGATTAGCCAGAGCCGCAATCAGAATCGCGTTATCACGTTTGCGCGCAGCACTCGCGAGCGCAATCTGCGCGAGAATCATATCTGGATCAGCCTCAGCTGCGGAGGTCAGTCGCACACGCGGGCGTTCGTAATTGGTGTTCACATTGCTTGGGTCATCGATCCAGACGACATTTCTTTTGGTCAGTTCCTGACGCAACTCGCTACGCGACTTGCCGAGCAGTGGCCTGATCAACTCGACAGAACTTTCCAGCCAGGACCGCGAAGCCATCGCTGCAAGCCCACGCGCTTCCGAATGAGCACTGCGTTCTTTCCGCATCAGGAATGTTTCGATCTGGTCGTCGCGTGTGTGTCCGGTAGCAATATAATCTGCACCTGCCTCTTGAGCGGCCTGCACCAGAAGTCGGTAGCGTGCAGAACGGGCAGCAGCAGCAACACCGCTTTTCGGCTTCACGTCTTCCCAAGCCAGCACTTGATGAATAACGCCATGCGCCTTGCAAAGACGTCCCACATCTTCGGCCTCTTTGGCCGATTCGTCGCGCAAACGATGATCAATGGTAACTGCAGTCAGCGACGGAGGATTATCCAGCGTCGTAAGATACTCTTTCAAAAGGAACAAAAGCGCCAGTGAATCGCTTCCGCCTGAAACGGCAGCCACAATTCCTTTGGCATTCTCAAGTCCGAAAGGTTTAAAAATTTCGATCGGGGAAAGCCCCACAAATGATCTCCGCAATCAGCATTTAATACGCGTGCGCTCATCCGTTACCCGCTTTAAAATTGCGGGCGCCGCATTCGGATAACGGTCAGGAACTTGTTTGAAAGTCGCACAAGCAACGTCATGATTGTCCATTTTTTCAAGCGTCATACCGAGCTTGAACATGTTTTCTGCTGCGCGCTTTGAATCAGGGTAATCGCGCTGCGTGTCGATGAAAACCGTTGCAGCTTCTGGAAAACGTGACTGACCATAAAGCGATTCACCAAGCCAATAGCGCGCCTCTGCAGTCGTCGGATCGGCGGGATAACGTTTGATATGCTCACGGAATCCAGTCTCCGCGGCTTTGTAATCGCCTGACATCAGATACTGATAAGCAGCCTGATAAAGCGAATTCGGATTGTCGTCGGTTGGAAGAGAAGCGACAGCTTCACCAGCAGGAAGTGCTGCACCCTGTTCTGCCGGGCGTGGCTCCACATTCATGGTTTCGCCGATTACATTGCCATTGTTGTCAAAGCGAATGGAGCCGAGCTCTCTCGGCGGCTCCCCACGCTGGGGCCCACCCTGTGGGGCAGCACCTGAACCAATAGCCATGGAATCGGCGCCCGCTGAATTGTTGGCCGCCGTTTGAGAAGAAGAACCATAATTACCGTCTTGCGCAATGCTTCCAGACCCCCCGTTATCGGGGGTTCCAGTAGGAGCAGCATTTGCCAGCGATGTATCATTGCCGTCATTTGGCGTGCCACCAGCATCCGCACGATCACCATTTTCCAATACCTGGAAGCGGCGTTCGTTTTCTTCCTGCATTTTCTGCATCTGATCCTGCAGTTCAAGGACCTGGAAATTCATGGCTTCAGCACGAGCACCAAGTGTGTCTGCAATTGCTGCTGGGTTCGCCATGCCCTGCGTGCAAAGATCGCTACCGGGTGGAGGTGTTACAGGCGCATTCTGGCCCGCACTTGCTTGTGCTGCGGCTCCGCCACCCTTTTTCTTTTCCAGCTCTTCGAAGCGGAATTCATTGTCGTCCTGCGTCTTCTGCAACTGCTCGTTCGTGAACGCTATCTGTGCGTCGACATCCTCCACCTTACCGGTGAGATTGCGGATCAACTCCTGTTGCAAACCCGGACTCTGATATCCGCCCTGCCCGCCCGCGGCGCCGCTGTCGCGCATGGCATCGTCAAGTATCGCAGTGGAACCGATACTGACATGGTTCTGCGCGCCACCCCGACCCTTTTCCAATGCCTGAAAACGGGTTTCGTTGTCGCGCTGGATTTTCAGCATCTTATCGCGAAGCTGCAGGATACGGGCATAGGACTGCGCATTCTGATGCGCGAGATTACAGACCTGCTGCGAAAACTGACCGCCGCCGGCATCACCCGCCTGCGCCAGCTGGATAACCCCTTGCTGCGAAGAAACAGATGCTGCCAGAACCGGAGCACTTGCCAAAAGCGGCAGCATGGCAATTGCCAGTGTCACTTTTCTCATTGGTTTCCTCATTCCCTTTTGCCCCTATCGCTCATGTGCCCTAAAATCTTGAACCGCAATAATCATGGCCATGTACAGGATGATCAGGCATCGTGCCTGAATATTATCTGAACACCCAATTTCTCACGGCTCTTCTCAGCTTTTAGAGAAAATCCATAAAAAGCAAAGATGCTTTCCCTATGACACTGGTGACTTCGGCCAAAATTTGTCGAAAGCACCAATAGTCGGGCTCTAAAGCAAAAAAAGCGGCCCAAAGGCCGCTTTTTCCGGATTAGGTTCATGCTACTTGCTGAAACTTAGCTGCCAGCACCGTTGAGAACGGTAACGGCACGGCGGTTCTGAGACCAGCACGAATTATTATCACAAACAGCGATTGGACGCTCGTTACCGTAGGAAACGGTGCGCATGCGGCTGGTTGGAACACCACGAGCTGAGAGGAAGTCGCGGGTTGCAGCTGCACGACGCTGGCCGAGCGCAAGGTTGTACTCACGTGTACCGCGTTCGTCTGCATGGCCTTCGACGGTGATCGAGTACTGCGGATAGCGCTGCAGCCACTGAGCCTGCTTCGACAGCGTCTGCTGTGCATCGGCGCGGATCAGCGAGGAATCGAGATCGAACAGAATACGGTCGCCGACATTCACGGTGAAGTCCTGCGACGAGCCGGGCGTTGCAGCGCCACCAGCCAAGCCAAGATCACCGGCATTGTTCGGAAGGTTCTTCTTGGACGCACAACCGGCAACGGCAAGCGTCATGAAAAGGGCAATAGCGATAGGGCTACGTGCAATCGACTGGAAACGGCGCATGGGCCGGAGCTCCTTAAGATTTGATGTTCCTGCGTAACCGACCAATAATCATATTTAGGTTAAGGCAGGCTCAAGAAGTATGGTTAACAATTTCTTTCGGCCAAATGCAAACCGGTTTTTTCCGGCAGCAATTCTGTTTTTAGCCAGTGATGGCTAAATGCGGCAGAAACACGGCTCGACGACATGGATTATGGCAAATTGCCATAAAAAAGGCGCGAAACCTGCGTTCCGCGCCTTCGAACTTCTTAAAATCACCGTACAGACTAGAGCGCCGTGCGCCCTCTTGGGCGCACAAAGGTCGCTCTAACACTCTATATTTACAGCATAATTTTACCTTAAACTGATTCAAGTTTAAGG
>NZ_JASAMU010000018.1:0-62006 GCF_029909885.1 Ochrobactrum sp. AN78 | reverse complement strand
TCGGGTGTTGATTTTGACACCGACAATGACCGGACCTGGGGTGGCATTGGTCTCGGCGGCAGCTATGCCTGGGCCGACAACAAATATGCGCTTTACGGCGAAGGCTCGGTCAATACAGGCTTAACCCATTTTGCCGACAGCTACAGCCTCAAGGCCAATGCAGGCTTCAAAGTGAGTTGGTAAAGCCGCCGACTGTATGAAGTGAAAGGGCGGTTACGACCGCCCTTTTTCCATAACCTTCCGGATTGCTGCAGTGTATCAATCTACCAAAGCTATGGCTGTCGGTTTGGTTTGCAAATCATCGTACGAACCGCTCTCACTCTGATGAGACGAGCAAAGCCCGAATCTGACCGCGAAATCACACGACTGGCAAACTCCCTGGCAAGTCGCCGACCATTACAGCAAGCGGGTTTCAATCCTCTAGCTCGCCTTTTTGGCACCGCTCAGCCGAGCGGGTGTTTTTTTTGCAGCCGCCTTTCGGCCAACCGATTTCTTGTTACCAGCTGCCCCTTCAGCACTTTTACGCAACGCTTCCTTGAGATCAATGACCTGTGCCGATTTTGGCGGTGCCGGCTTCTTGAACGGCTTTCCCGCAATTTTAGCCTTAATCAGATCGGCCAGCGCTGTATCATACCGGTCATCAAAGCCGGTCGGATCGAAACTGCCCATCTTGGTATCAATAATATGGCTGGCGAGCTCGAGCATTTCCTTGTCGAACTTGAAACTTCCGATGTCCGAAAACGCTTCTTTTGACGAGCGCACCTCATAGTCGAAATTCAGCGTGGTTGCGAGAAGCCCATCATCATATGCGCGGATCAGCAGTTTACGAGCACGCCGAAACAACACCGCCTCGGCAATTGCCCCAACCTTTTGCAGGCGCATCGCCTCGCGCAGCAAGATGAACGCTTCCTGATTGTCGTCACTGGGTGCCAGATAATAGGGCCGGTCAAGATAAACGTCATCAATCGCATCGCAGGCAACAAAGCACAGCACATTGAGGGTCTTGTCACTTTCAGGCACAGCCGCGGCGATTTCGTCATCGTTAAAACTGACATAGCTCCCCGCGGCGATCTCGTATCCCTTGACCTGATCCTCCCGTGCGACCGGTTTGCCGGTGTCGCTGTCAACAAATTCGCGACTGAGCCGGTTGCCGGTCTTCCGATTGATCAGATGAAAGGAAACCCGGTCCGATGTAGACGCCGCCGTATAAAGCGCGACCGGACACAACAGCTCGTCAATCTTGATCTGTCCCTTCCAATTTGCGCGCGGCGCCATTTTTACGCTCCATCCTCGTTCGAACTCGTCCTGCCAATCCGTTTCAATATCTTCTCAAACGCAAAGCCCAAGCCCAACAATAAAGGGAGACCAAGCAACACGATCCAGAACAACAACCATCCCATCGATTTTCCTCCCCTTGTTGAAAGCACTTCGATAAGGCCACGGCTTCAATAGGCCGCGCCTTTGTCATTGCTGGAACAACCCACCATGTTGAAAATGGTTCCCTGTTGGCACAAGCCGATCACCGCTCCTCAATCCAGGATCAAGTCCCACGAACCGGATATCGCGGTCACATGCAACATTGAACCAGGCTTTGTCCGCGCTTTTGTTGTCGCTGCAAGCCTTTCTCTTAAATGAAAGCTCTTCTGCAGGCTGGCATCCGTCGCGGTCTTGAACATTCTTGCATCCTGCATCAATCTGTTCTCACGACCCTTCTGATCAGTCGATCGCGGGTCTCATTAACGGGCGCGGGCGGTCAGCATCTCATCGCCCCCCGCACGAAACAATTCAAGGGAACGTAGGAATTCAAGGGAACGAAAGCACGCCCTGCTCGTTCTAAGAAAATTCGCGGCTCATGGAGGCTTTGATGAGAAACGTCGACAGGAAAGATCGTCTGATCCTGGCGCTCGCAGCGCTGCTGCGTGCTGAACGCGAAACCCGTGGCGCTTTGGAAGCAGCACTGCAAAACGAAAGCGTCAACGTCGAGACATTACGCGCGATCCTGTCGGATCCGGTCCCAGTGATCACAGAGGACGACATCGCATTTGCCGAGCATTTTGCCCGCTCAAGACATCTCCCTCCGTTTCACCTTTCAAACGAGCCGCTCAGCACAGCGAAGCCAACGTCCTGACGGGTAAGGGTAGCCGCCAATCGCTCTCCAGCGGGCGGAAACCCTGTTGTTGTTTGGTCAAAAAACGCTAATCTTCCGATATCTCCTGTTTGAGTTTGTTTCAGAATTTCCCATGCGGAGTGAATTGTGAGCGATAACAAAATTGTGCAGGGTGGAGCCGCGCCTTTGGTCTCCAACACGCATGCGGCAAGTCCCACCGCGCCCGCTGTTTCCCCGGACTGCCGCAGCTTGCTTCGGACAATCGACTGGCCACAAAATCCACTCGGCCCGATTGATAGCTGGTCGCCTGCTCTGCGTTGCGCACTGGATCTCGCGCTTCCGGCCGACGCTCAGATTGTCATTTTCTGGGGACCCCAGTTCATCGCGCTTTATAATGACGCCTATCGTCCGACCATCGGTCACAAACATCCTGCGGCCTTCGGTCGACCGGCCCAGGAAAACTGGACAGAATTGTGGGATGATCTGAAACCATTGCTCAAAACTGTGCTCGAAACCGGTCAAACCATTTCCGCGCAGAACCGCCCTTTTCACATCGAGCGCTTCGGCTATCCAGAGACCGTTTATTTTGATATCTCCTATTCGCCCATCGGCGCCTCCGAAAACGGAGCCTCGGGCGTTCTCTGCATCGTCAATGAAACCACATCGCGCGTGGTCGCGCAGCGCAAGCTCACTGAAAACCAGCAGCGGCTGGAATTGCTTTTCTCTCAAACTGACGCGGGAATAGCACTGAGCGAGCGCACCGGCACCCTGATCAAGGTCAATCCCCGGCTCTGCGCGCTCTCCGGTCATAGCGAGGAAACGCTGCGCGCTGGCGGGCTCGATGCCGTGCTCGATCCCGCAGATCAAGAAGCTTATCAGGTTTCACTTAGAGCGCTGTTCACCACCGGGGAAAGCTTTCTGCACCGATTCAGCCTGGTCGGCGCCAATGGTCGCCAAACCCCCGTCAGCTGCGCTGCAAGCCCGGTGCGCGACGACACCGGTGCTATCACGCATGCGGTCTGGACCATTATCGACATCACCGAACAAGTGCGTGCACAGGAACTGGAAAGTCAGTTGGCGGCAATCGTCTCGTCTTCCCATGACGCAATTCTGAGCACCGATCTCGAAATGCGCATTTTGAGCTGGAACCACGGCGCGGAACGTCTTTATGGCTACAGCGCTGCCGAGGCCATCGGGCGCAAAGTCACCATGTTGCTGCCATCCGACAGAACGACCGAAGAGGTCGAGATCATCGATAAGATCTCGCGCGGTCTCGCTGTCGCACCGCATGAAACAGTGCGGCTGCACAAGAATGGTACGCGACTGGATGTTCAGTTGACGGTATCGCCGGTCCGGGATGGCAATGGACGCATCATCGGTGCGTCCAAAAGCGCCCATGATATCAGCGACCGAAAAAAGTCCGAACAACTGCAGCGCGCTATTCTGGGTGAGATGAAACATCGTATCAAGAATGTCCTGGCCACCGTTCAGGCTTTGGCACGCCAGACATTTCGCAATCCCGCTCATAAAAGCGCCTATCAAACCTTTGAAGCCCGATTGGGCGCCATGGCCCGCACGCACGATCTTCTCACCGCCGATGTCTGGCAGGCGACCGAACTCAACAAACTGGTCGAAGAGGCGCTGTTGCCATTCGGTCTTTCCAATTTTGCTATCAAAGGCCCGGAGATCGACGTTTCTTCACGTGCTGCTATGGCCTTTTCGCTTGGCCTGCATGAATTGGCGACCAATGCGTCGAAATATGGTGCGCTTTCAGTGCAGGGCGGCTCAGTTCACGTCACCTGGTCGCACGATCAAGCGTTGCAGCACCTGAATTTTGTCTGGCAGGAAAAAGGTGGTCCCCGTGTCTTGGTGCCCAAGAGCAAGGGTTTCGGTAGCAAACTCATCGAGGGCGTGCTGGCGGGAGAAATCGGTGGTAGCGTTAAACTGAGTTATCGTTCCGACGGTTTGCACTGTCAGGTCAGCACCAAGATCGCCAATCTCACCCAACAACCGTAAACTCCACCGGCGACAACACCTCAGGCCCCGCGCTCACGCATTGATCGGCCCATTGCCGCCCTTGCGCATCGCCTGACAAAGCGGGATGCGTGCTGATGTGGGTCGCAGGACCATAGGGCACCTCAGCTTCAAGCCGGCGCCGCGATATTTCTTCAGAAAAAGAATTGAGGGCATGAAACAAAGCCGCCGCTCGGCGGTTCGGTCCATATGCGCATGCAACAAGCATGGCGCAACTACGGGCAATTCAACAGAGGAGCCGGAAAATGGCCAAAGCAAAGCAACGCAATCTTGATGATCTGTTTTATGACACGTTGAAAGATATCTACTATGCCGAACGCAAGATTCTGAAAGCGCTTCCAAAAATGGCGCGGGCAGCAAGCGATGAGAAGCTGAAAGCAGCATTTGAAACCCACCGGGAACAGACCGAAACACATGTCGAGCGCCTGCAGCAATGTTTTGAATTGCTGGGAAAACGCGCGCAGGGCAAAACCTGTGACGCCATCGAAGGGATCATTTCTGAAGGCGAAGAGATCATGGAGGAATTCTCCGATAGCCCAGCGCTTGACGCCGGCCTGATCTCCGCAGCCCAGGCAGTTGAGCATTATGAGATCACCCGTTATGGCACGCTCAAACGTTGGGCCGAAACCCTTGGCCATAAGGATATTGCCAAGCTTCTCGACGCAACATTGCAGGAAGAAGGTCAGACGGACAAGGATCTGACGTCACTTGCAGAAACCTCGGCAAACGCCACGGCTCAGGCCGCCTGATATTGGCAAGGCCCCCTCTCAAGCGCCGGTCTGGACGCCCCGTCCGGGCCGGCGCGGATCACCGTTTCGACGCTTTCCTGACGCGGGACGGTGCTCGTTCGTGTCGCATGCAATTGGGCCAAGCGCACCTCAGCGCCCGAGATCCGCGGACACAGAAATGCAAAGGATGGCGAAATGGCTTGTGTGAGTGGACTCTTTGACAGCTTTGACGAAGCCTACGATGCGATGACAGCGTTGCAGGAAGCCGGAACTGACGCCGCGCAGGTGAGCCTTATCACCAACAACATGGTTTTGCAGGCAAAGCGGGAAGCCAGCATTCCCACAGCCCCGATATTGGATGGTTGCCCGGACCAGGCTGCGGCGGCACTGTCGCCTCCAGGAGAAAGTCGCGCCTTTGACGCCCTGGGCATTCTGACCTTGCCGGGCATTGGTGACGTGGCGGCCATCGGCTGGGTCACCGCGTCGCTGGTCGGCGTGGCTGGTTCGACGTATAATGGGTCGCAGCCGGAAAGCCTCGTCAACACACTGCAGCAAAATGACGTTTCCGAGCGCATGGCTGATACATATAGTGAAGCACTGCGTCGCGGCAGCACCTTGCTGCTCATTCGCTGTGCCGAACCAGAGGTGGCCAAAGTTGAAGCGCTGCTCAATGAGTGGGGCAGTGTCAAAATCGACCAGCGCCGCGATATTTATGTGGCGGAGGGGTGGATCGCCTTTGATCGTACCATGCCGCCCTTGACCCTTGAAGAAATCGAACGCGATCGCCGCACCAGAGGGCTCGGCAGATGAAGAAAATCGATCCGAACAAAGCCCGTCAGGGTCCCCGCGGCCGGCCCGTGCTGCTTGTTCTTGTGATAAGCCTTATCCTCGCAGTGCTTGTCTGGGGGGCTGTTGAATTCTATGGGCAGATGCGTCCCGGTCGTGGTTTTATGGATGATAACGCAAAGCCGCCCGCTTCCTCGCCCTCACAGACGCCACCCTCCGCCACCGGTCGTCCATAAGTCCGTTGTTCCCGGATGCCTGACTTGGTTGGGAAGGCTTGCCACGCGCGCTCGATCCCCTGAGCCGTTGGTTTCACGCCCATTTCCTACCGCTTGGCTCGTTCAACCGGTTCCGCCTCGCCGATCGTCTTTCCATTAGCGCACCGCAGTCTTCAGCCATCATAGCAAGACGAACGAGCCCAATTCAGAGCGGTGCCCGCCCCTGCGCTTGCCGGATTGACAGACTTTGCGGGGACAGACTTTGAAGGCGGAAACAACATCCATCTCTTCACCCTGCTGGCCCCTGCTGCATTGTCGGCTCGTCCACGCAGCTTTTCCGAGACCGTCATTTGGTTCTATAACAGCCTGTTGCGGCGACTGTCTTGCCTGGACCGTCCCGCGACACCGGTCGTCGGCTGCTGTCCGAATGCCCCCCACCGCTAATCGTGAACTATATTACAGTGGCATTTCCGGAACATCCCGGTCACCGCGGGGTTAGTCTCAATCACGCGCGACATATTTCATGATCCAATATTGAGTTTGGGAGGAAAAACAATGGCACAGAATCATAGCCAGGGCAGCAGCCACAAGCTTACCGGCAAGCAGGCTAGCAGCTGCGATGGCAACAAACACAATCACGCGTCCTCACCTGGCGGCATCCGAGCGCAGCATGCGACGGCCGGTCAAAAAATCCACAGGAACGCATAAATTCCAAAGGGCAGCATCGACTGCCCGAACCGGGCCTTGCCCGGAAAGGCTAGAGCAATGTATGTGAGGCCCCCTGATAAGAGCGCAACCGACTATGTGCTTGAACCAGAACAACTCGTTGCGATGATCCCCGCGCTGCGGGCATTCGCGCGCAAATTCTACAATCAAAGAGAGGACGTCGACGATCTCGTCCAGGAAACGCTTGTCAAAGCGATAGCCAATCGCCGCAAATACGCCCCCTATGCGCCGCTCAAATCATGGTTGTTCACCATTATGCGCAACACATTCTGCACGCGTATTCGGATCCAAACCCGCGAGGCGCCCGGGGTAACGGATTGTATTTCGCAGGACATGGTGGTCAAAGCGTCCCAGGAACAGGCGCTCGAAGCGCATGAGGTTCAATTGGCGCTCGAAACTTTGCCGGATAAGTATAAACGGGCTCTCGTTCTGGTGGTTTTTGAAGGCAAGTCCTACCAACGGACCGCTGAGCTCTGTGACTGCTCTGTGGGCACCGTCAAAAGCCGCTTACATCGTGCTCGCCACAAGCTGCAGGCGATGGTTGACGGACATCGCTAGAAAACACCGCCTGCGTGAAACTGTTCTCGCACATGACTTGTAATTTTCATCCAATCATGGCCAACTCGCTGTAATGGTTCATTCAAAGCTTGGCACGTCGCATCTGTTTCGCGACAAGAAAATACTGATTTTTGAGGATGGCTTTCTTCTGACCGAGGAAGCGAAAACCAAGCTTATGGCGCTCGGCGCCTCTATCCTCGGCCCCGTCGATACCCCAGAAAATACCCTCAGTTTTCTAGTGAGCGAAACGGTCGACGCGGTCATACTGGATGTCGCATTAGAACCCGAAGCAGTCCTTCCTGTTATTTCCGCGCTGGAAGCCTATCACATCCCCTTCATATTCGCGTTAGCCGCCCATCCAAGCCTCGATGGACGTCGCTTCGCAGGCTTCGTGCTCAGCGCCATGGACGACGATCTTGCAACCATCGCCACCGCGCTGTTCGGTCGATCTCATCTGGTGCACTGACCGACGCGATCGGCAAAAATGCAACCATGGATGGCCCCACGGCTTTTTGAACCCGCGGCTACTTTGCACCCTTGTCCTGATTTTGCGCGAACGCCACCCCGACGCCCGCGCGCTTGGCGCCCGTTTGTCTGCTATCGTACAGAAAAACCACGCCGGATCAGGGTGTTATAGATTGCTCTCCATCAAACAGAATCGAGGGGGCGATGCCGTGCGGAGCGCGCTCCATGCCTAAAAGCAGGATACATGGACGGCGTCAGACAATTGCAGAACCGAATACTCAACAGCCTGCCCCCCGATATATTTTGCCAGATTTCTCCCTCTCTTGAGCCCGTGAACCTGGACCGCGGTCAGGTGATTGTCGCCGCGGACCAAACGGTCGATTATCTCTATTTTCTGTGTAGCGGCATCGGTTCTGTCATCACAGTGTCACCCAGCGGGCAACTTGCTGAAGCGGGCATGGTCGGTCGCGAAGGGTTTGGGCCGACCTCGCTCGCGGTCGGCGCTCAAAAAAGCATCCACCAGATTGTGATGCAGGTCGGAGGCCATGGCCACCGGATGGAGGCGCGCACCGCGCGCAGCCACATTGAGCGCCACAGCCAGTTCGCCAACCTGCTGGCCCGTTATCTTCAGAGTTTTTCCTCACAGGTCTCCTACACGGTCTGGGCCAATGTCAATTTGAACATTCATGCGCGTCTGGCCCGCTGGCTGCTGATGACTCACGACAGGACCGATGGCGACGAGATTATCCTCACGCATGATTTTATCGCCTTGATGCTTGGCGTCAGGCGACCAAGCATCACCACCAGCCTGCATATGCTGGAGGGGAAGAAGCTGGTTCGCTCGGAACGAGGACGCATTACCATTCGCGACAGAAAAGGACTGGAGGAATTTGCAGGTGAAGCCTATGGGAAGCCAGAGGAGGAATATAGTGAACTCTTCGGCACAAAGCTCTGACGACCCCACAAGGCGTTTTTCGCTTCGGCAGATTTGCGCAAGAGTAAGCTTAAGCCGCAACCCCATCCCGCCTGCGCGCACTCTGCCCCCCCGACCGCACGTGACATCGAATTCCCGGGGCTCCGCCAAACCTACCGCGTGGCATGGGAACGCGGTTTGTCTCCGCCCGGGGCCAACCTGAGGGCTGACAGCACTTCATCTCATCGGTGTCTATTTCATCCACGCAGAGTTGATGAGGGTCGAGCAATCATTTGAGTGCTTTCTACCTCTATACCCTTATTGGCTATCACCTGCGGACTACATCCTATCCCACGCCGGTCCACGCCTTATGCAGGCTGAACGTTGGCTTATGTGCCGAGATCTTGCATCAGGCGGCGATATTCCTGTTCTGCCCAACCATAGCTCCCTCCGGCATAGGCCTCAAGCGCCTTGCGATCTCGGATCACGATATTGTTGCGCAAGGAGCGGATAAGTCCCAAGCCCTCCAGTACATGAAGCGATGTCGTGACGCTTGGCCGTCGCACAGCAAGCATGATGGAAAGAAACTCGTGGGTCAGCGCAATTTCGGAGCCTTTGATGCGGTCATCACACATCAACAACCAGCGCGCCAGACGCTGATTGATTTCGTGGATAGCGTTGGTCACCGCTGTCGAAGCGAGTTGCACCGAAAAAGCTTCGATCGCGCGGATCATCACCCGGGCGAAGCTGCGGCTCGTCTCCATCTGTTCCCGAAACCGATGATAGGAAACCGCATAGCCCTGTCCCGCCACCTGCATGATGACATCATAGGAACTGGTCTCAACGCCCGCGACGGCTGAAGTCGGCACATAGCCATCCAGGCCGAACAGCCCTGCTTCCGCGCGGTGTCCCTCTTTCGTCGTCACGATCACCGAGCCAATGCCTGCGGTTAGAAAATAAACAGTTTCGATTTCCTTGCCTGCCTGGGCGAGAACATGTCCGCGTGGAAGTTCAACAAAGCGCGCATGACCAGCAATCGTGTCGTAATCCTCTTGCGAAAGCAGGGAAAGGAGCCGGTTTTCCATCGTGTGCAGCTGCGGAAATGTCATTTTAACTTAGCCTTGTTTTGCCACCCTCAAGACGAAACCAAACGCGCCAGCTTTTGTTCCGCTGACAGCCATCCTCGCTGGCACAGGTTACAAAAGGCTTTGTACACTAGCGGACCAAAAAAGATCGCACCGCTAGATCCGGTATGCTGATTTCCGATCACCGAAAGTGTGATGATAACAGCGAGGAGTTTGCCGTGCCCCTTTTTAACCAAGCGAGCAGAATATACGCGCCAGATGAAATCGACTTTCTGCGAAACTGCGTTGCTCTCGCTTCTCTGACGCTATCCAGCACGCAACTCGACGAAAGCATCCTGGCTGAGCGGATTTTACGGCTCTATGAAAGTGGTCTGCGTGATTCATCGACAATCTGCGATCTGGCAGTCGGCATGATAGAGCCGGCGCAACAGGCCGCAGACGTCCTCGCCGCAAACGGCAATGCTCCGGAGGAGAAAAAGCTATTTTCCGAATAAACGTCCCGTTACGACGCGGAATTCAAGTCCGACTCCAATTGCATACGGGCCCGACACAGCCTGCTTTTTATCGTTCCTATGGTGCAACCGCTCTGTGTGGCGGCGTGCTCGTAGCTTAAGCCGTTGAACACAACCATTTCAATGACACTGCGATGGCTCTCCGAGAGCCTGGTATAAGCGCGACCAACGTCCTGCAGTTCGATCGCCATTTCCTGTGGAGCGTTGATCACCGGGCCCCGTTCATCCCCCAAGGGTGTTTCGCGACGCGCGCGTTTGAACCGGCTGCAAAAGCTATTCTTCATGATCGTAAACAGCCAGGATTTGAGCGAGCCATAGGGCTGGTATTTTTCCCGGTTTTTCAGGGCCTTAACCAAGGTCTCCTGAACGAGGTCCTCCGCATCCGCAGATTGGCGGCATAAGGATCGCGCGAACTGCGTCAGTGCAGGTAGAAGTTGCATCAACTCATCTTCGAAATTAGGCTGCGATAACATCATCTCTCTCCTGCCCCGCCTTTGAGTTAAGGCCCGACCGGCTCTTTGGTTCCACAGCTGCGTCAAGCGTACGATAGCGTACATGGGTGATCTCGCCTGCGTTGCACGGCTTATAACGACCGGGAAAGCCGAAAGCATGGGAACGAAAACAGGGAGGCGGAGTTTGATGGGTGAACAGACTGCCAGATGACCGTGACAATCGCCGATCATTTGAGCCGGTCGCCAGATTTTTGACAAGAGAGCGCGAGATCAAAATGCTTGCTGAAACAGGGATCACCAAAGGAAGCCTGCGTGCTGGAAGCATGCACCTTTGCATCGACATGCAAAAACTGTTTGGAACCGGAGCGCCGTGGCATGTGCCCTGGGCCGAGGCAATTTTGCCCAACATTGTCAGTCTTTGCGAGATGTGTGCCGATAAGACAATTTTCACGCGCTTTATCCCACCGAAGTCCCCACAGGATGCCGTCGGCGCCTGGAAACGCTATTACCGCAAATGGCAGAATGTAACGCTCGAACAGCTTGACCGCGATCTGCTTAACCTCGTTGAACCCTTGCAACGCTTCGTCCCGCCCGCCCATGTTCTGGACAAGGGCGTTTACTCGCCGTGGACGCAGGGTTTACTACAGAAACTCCTCTACAAAAAACGTATTCACACCTTAATTGTCAGTGGTGCGGAAACCGATCTCTGCGTGCTTGCGACCCTTCTTGGCGCCGTGGATCGTGGCTATCGCGTTATTCTGGTGACAGATGCCGTCTGCAGCACCTCCGATTCCGGCCACGATGCGATCCTCGGTCTCTGTCAGCAAAGACTGGCAGAACAACTGGAACTTGCGTCGACGCAGGAACTGATTGCGGCGTGGTAACCCACAGCATCAACCCAATGATCGCAACGCGCATGCAATCAGAGCCTGGTGGATGTTGGTGGATACCGGGCGCCTCATCGACCGAGCGCTCGCATGAGTTGGTCAACGGTCTTTCATGTTATCGCAACCGCTCAAGCGTGCGAGGGCGCTGTTCCACCCAACGCACCAAGATCTGTTTTACGCATTTCCTTATCCCATCGGAGCGGGATCAGAAATCAGTCCGGTGGACGGATGTCCCCGCGAAGGCGTAACGGCATCAAACCGATTTCGCTTTTGCTATGACAGGGCCGGCTGACCCGGACTGTCAGGGGGCGGCGGCATTTGTTCCGGCATCGGAACATCGGGCGCGGGATCGGGACGGTCGGGAATATCAGGTCCGAGCGGTTCTGGAAGAACATCTGGCTGCTGCTCAGGCACTATCGCCGGGGGAATATCGGGGATTTCCGTCGGCTGCTCGGGTCGCGGTGAATTGGAAGGATCGCTGTTGGCCTGCGAGAGGGATCGTATCGTCATGATTTTCTCCTCATTTTTCTCAAAACCCCAACCCCTTGCCAGTTGCTTTGTTCCAAAGGAAATTAACCGCTGCCCCAGCGCCTCGCATCGCAGCATGCGCGGTGCATGGCGATCTGTTTGCGCTGTCCTTCAATGGCCAGTCTGTTGATGACGTGTCCCCACCGGCTTCGGTCGGGCGAGCTGTGTCAGGCGTTCACCCAACACTGTTGCGTTCCGCAGACGGCATGTCGGCGCAGGCTATGTCGAGCGAAAAACACCCACAATATTCAGGGATCAATATAGCTCACCACACGCAGCTTCAGGTCGTGTTTGCGCGGATCAATCGCAAAAAACAGGGCGCCGGAGGCCTGCGCTTCCGATGCGACATAATCGAACGTCGCAGCGGCCTGTTCCGCGCCGCCCTGCTGTTGGCCCAAAGTTGCGACAACGCGCACCTGCGCGGCACTCGTTCCTGTCAGGTTGAAAACCGAGAAAGCAACGCGATAGCCATTTTCGACCGCAGTATAGCCCGTCACTTCGACACGGAAATCGGCTTTGTCTGGTTGATATTGATAGCATTGATACCCCAACCAACCGAGCAGTGTGGCAATTAGCAAAGCGGAGAGGCCACCCGCAAGCCACTCGCTCCAGTGGACTTTAACGGTCGCTGGTTCAGACTTTTTTTCGTTGATGCGCTCATTCATGTCGCTGCCTCATAAAACCAGACGGGCCGAGGCCGCACCAATCGCCGAAGGAAACGACAACACAATGATCGTCGTCACCATTTGCGCAACAGAGGCGTCATCCAGCCGTTCAAATGTCCATAATGTGTACGCACTGGTCGCAAATGCCAGTACATAGCCCGGCAGCGTGAAACGGATCAGAGAACTCCACCACGGCGCCCCGTCTTGCACGCGATGACCGCCTTTGAAATGAACGCTATAAACAAAGCCATGCATGATGGCGATCGACAGAAGCACGATCAGCACTGTCTGACACGGGACAATGCGATAAGCGATCAGGATCATTTCCTCGGTGGGGGCGACATTCAACCCCAAAAAAATCGCTCCCACGATCATCATGAACAATTCGTTGAAATAGCCGCTCTCTCCATCATATTCTCCAACCTCTTCGTCATCCTCTTCCGACCGCATGCCAAGTTGGCTGCGTCCCAGCAAGGCGCCAATGCTGGCCGGGACGGCTTGCAGGGCAGTCATCGCGATCATGTGGTCTGGCGGTATTTGGGTGCTGAACAGTCCAAACAGCCAAAGGATCATTCCGCTCAGCACAATACCGAGCGCGAAGGCGATGGCCGCATCGCGCAGCGTCTGTGACCACGAGGACATACGCTCAAAACCGATGCGGTAGGCGAGCCCGATCAGCAAGGGGATGTTCAACAGGCAGAGCAACAACAACCGCATAGGATTGGCGTAAAGACCGAGCTCCCACATTTCCATGGTCATCAGCATCGGCAGGGCAAATAACAGCGCACCGCCCAGACCGCGCGCCAGACCTGTAAAAAAATCGGGGTGGATATTGGAGGAAGGAATGGTTGACGTGGAACGCATAATTAACACCTCATCATCGCGACCAGACACATCTGAAACTTCGGCGCCTGCAACATGTTCCCGGTCGACCCTTCCTATGCATCCCATCAAGAATTCTTTCGCCAGGTGGGAGTTTTTTTTGGGAACTTAACCCCTACGCCGGAGTTGGGTAAGTGTAGACATTTCATCAGTGGAGAAAAACCATGAAAATCAGCGTTTTAGCGCTTGCTGGCGCTTTCCTTGTCGCGCCGTCTTTTGCCTTTGCACAGGATAGTGGTGCCACTTCACCGGAAACCCCGGCAGTCTCGACCCCTGACAGCAACAACCCGGATGCACCCGTCAAGGGCGCCAACAGCTTCACCGAAGATCAGGCCAAGAGCCGTATCGAAGAAGCAGGTTACAAGGATGTCACCGCTCTGAAACTCCGTGACGATGGCGTCTGGGAAGCCTCGGCGATGAAGGGCACTGAAAAGCTGGAAGTTCAGCTTGATTACCAGGGCAATGTCACCAAGAAGGCGATGTAATCCGGTCCCCCATCACAAAAACCTTCATGAACAAGGGAGAAGAATATGCGAACTGTAACTGGACTTTTTGATAGCTATTCCGCGGCGCAAGACGCTGTTGCGCGTCTGGAGAGCGCGGGCTTCCCGTCCGACGATATTTCGATCGTCTCCCATCACAATGAAAAAGAAAGCAATGCCGGCTCTGGAGCGGGTGTTGGCGCCGGTATCGGTGCCGCCGTGGGTGGTGCTGGCGGTCTTCTCACCGGCCTCGGCATCATGGCTATTCCGGGCGTCGGCCCCGTGGTTGCTGCCGGCTGGCTCGCAGCCACCTTGGCCGGCGCTGTGGGTGGAGCCGTGGTTGGCGGTGTGGCGGGCGGCCTGATTGGTGCGCTCACCGAAAGCGGTGTGTCGGAAGACGACGCGCATGTTTACGCTGAAAGCGTGCGTCGTGGCGGTTCCTTGGTGACTGCGCGCGTCGCCGATGAACGCGCTGCGGAAGCTGATGCCATCCTGGCCGGCACCAACAGAGTTGATGTTGCGACGCGTCGCAAACTCTACACCGAGGAAGGCTGGCAGCGCTTTGACGCTGATGCTGATCCTTATACGCCCGAGGAAATCGAGCGCGAGCGCAGTCGTTACCTGTAAGTGAGAGAGCGGGCGAAAGCCCGCTTTTTTCCTATTGGAAGAAACGAAGTGAATTTCCATTTCTTCCTCATTCGCAAAGGAAGAGACAATGTCCGATAATCACAGCCTCAAAGATCCGCGAACCCTTTACCCCGCCCCACCCTTCCCACAACAACACCAGGCAAGACCCGGCATTGCCGCAAAGATGCAACCTGAGCCTGATCACGGCGAAAAATCCTATCAGGGCTGCAATCGCTTGGCCGGACGACGCGCTCTGATCACTGGCGGCGATTCCGGCATTGGGCGCGCCGCAGCAATCGCTTTTGCCCGCGAGGGCGCCGATGTGGCAATATCCTATCTCCCGGAGGAAGAAGAGGACGCGCAGTCGGTCATCGCGCTCATCCGCGCTGAAGGCCGCAAAGCCGTTGCCCTGCCCGGAGATATCAGCGATGAGGGCTGGTGCCGCGATATGGTTGCTCAGGCTGCGCGCGAGCTCGACGGGCTCGACATTTTAGTGATCAATGCCGGGCGGCAGCAGTTCCGTGACGACATTTCCGAGCTGTCGAGCGCGGATTTCGACAAAACCATGAAGACCAATCTATACGCGCTGCATTGGATGGCTCAAACCGCAGCCCCATTGTTGCCCGCCGGTGCTGCTGTGATCACGACCGCATCAATTCAGGCATACCAGCCCTCCGAGATTCTGCTCGATTATGCCACAACCAAGGCCGGAATCGTCGCCTATACCAAAGCGTTGGCCAAACAATTCATCAAAAAGGGCGTGCGTGTGAACGCAGTCGCTCCCGGACCCGTCTGGACCGTGTTGCAGCCTTCTGGTGGACAACCCGACGAGAAGGTCGTGCATTTCGGTGAAGACAGCGACTTCGGTCGACCGGGTCAACCCGTCGAACTGGCTCCCATCTACGTGTTCCTTGCTTCCAACGAGGCGAGCTTCATCAATGGAGAAGTCTATGGCGCCACCGGGGGGAAGGGCATCGGCTAAATCCCTCTCCCATGGGAATCCGCCACCACAAAAAAGGGAGCCGACCGACCGCCTTTTCCTCTGCATGGCAAACATGAAAGCATCAAAGTTTTCGGGCGCCCACAGCGCACTATCAATGATAGCGGCCTCCCATTGGCTCATTCATGACCGGCACCAGCGCGATGGCGCACCCGCGCCGTATTTCTGCGTTGGCATCGGCATACTCGTTTCCGCGCAGATGATTGCGCTCGCTCACTTCGCATCTTGGTCAAGCAGGTAGATTTGGCTCGGGTTCGCGGTCGCAGCACTAGCCTTGACGATCCTTCGCTATCTTCACGCATACCGCTGATCGCGGCAAAGGGTGAATAGGTCTGCGCCCAACACGGGATATCTCCGAGATGAATCGCTCGATCAGGCCTTGATATCACCATGGTGGCAGAGACAGGGCGGCGGGCATCGGTCGTGCATGGTATGAGCGCGGATCTAACACGACATTTCACAACTAAGCTTGCTTCAAGAATCAAGCTCTGTGAAACTTTCTCCAATCGGTGAGACTGTGATGGTGCACTGATGAAAAGTTTATGGGGCGCGCGTCGTAACTAAACACGTTTAATTACACAGGAGTATATGCAGCCTGCCACTTTTCCAGTGCCAATATTAAATTTGACTGAAGTTGCGTGCCTCTTGCTAGTGCCCTTCCCAAGGATGCATTCAAATGCACGAAACCCATCTCGGCCATCACGTCCCCTATTTTGAGACGGCGTCTAGACATGGTTTCATCAATCCGAACGACAGCCAGCGAAACCATACATCCACTTACGACTATTGACGCTAGAGGTGTTGGCGCAGCAGAAACTGGATTTAAAACAGATCTGCTCGCGCCGAGCCATTTCAAGAACTCGCGCTGCTCAACCTGACTGGCCCTCTCCCCAGGCGTTCTTCATTTCATGCAGACGTGTGCGTTTTGTTTTCAGTCCAGCGGCAACCCAGCATCAGTGACTGTTCGATATTTTCCGGCCTTAACATCAGCGTAGATCGTTGGGGGATTTCTCTCGAGCCGACCTTCATGAGACGCAGCGTCGCGAACTGTCCTCTTTGAAATATATGATGTTCCAGATGAGCAGCCTTGCTCGCCAATCGCTCATAAGCCTTGCAAGCGCGCAAAAATGCGAAAATGGCAAATCGCCCGCGAGGCGGCTGACGCTTCATATAACCGTGTGGATAAGATGTCGGCTATTCAGCCGCGATTGCTGTCCACTTGGTCTCGTCAATGATCTTGCAGATCGTCTCTCCTATGGCTTTGCCCACCAGCGGAGGCACAGCATTGCCGACTTGAACATATTGGTCAGTGCGTGAGCCTTGGAACTCGAACCAATCGGGAAATGCCTGAAGGCGGGCAGCCTCGCGCACAGAAATGGCGCGGTCTTGCTCCGGATGGATATAAGCACCCCAATGGACATCGCACTTCGTCAGGACCGTGCAAGAGAGACCATCCCAAGTCATGCGGCCATAACGTTTGGTGTGATCCGAACGCTTCGCGCGCTGCATTCCAGCGGGAAGCAAATCATATGGAATATCGCGCCATGAGCCGCCTGGTGGAATATGAGACATGCGCTCGACGTTCAGCTTCCCAAGCTTCGGGCTGCTGTGGTTCGCGACGATCTTTTGCTTGCCGCGGATAAATTTCTGGAAGTCGCCCCTTGCCGGTGCGGAATATGCGACGGAACCTGGATCTTCGCCATTCTCGAGCGGCGGAAGATCGCCAATCGCGTCTTTGATCGTCGTGAAAGGCAAAAGATCCTTGCCGTGTGTCGGGGTCGGATGACGTATAGGTGCGCCGATACGATTACCGATGAAGATGACGCGGCGGCGCTCCTGTGGCACGCCAAAATCCTCGGCCTTCAGGACCTTTTCCGCGACGTCATAACCGAGCGCACCAAGCTCTGCCTTGATCGCCCGCACAGCTTCACCGCCGCCTATAGAATAGATACCCATCACGTTCTCCATGACGATCCAGTCGGGCTGCATGCCCTCGACGATTCGGAGATACTGACGAAAAAGCGTCGCACGCGTATCGTGCATTCCACGCTGGTGATTGTAGACAGAATAAGCCTGACACGGCGGGCCGCCAGCAAGCACTGTCAGCTCGCCGGTCTTAAGACCTGTCGTCTCTTGGAGTTCCGTTATCGTGACGTCCTCGATCGGCTTTCCTAGGAATTTTGCGTGTTTGTGAGTTTTTTCAAAAGTCTGACCGGCGGCCTCGAACAGGTCAACGCCTGCGAGAACCTTGAAACCTGCCATTTCCAGTCCAGCAGAAAGTCCGCCGGCGCCGCAAAATAGGTCGATCGCTGTCAGCTTCATCGGTTCACTTCCCGCGCATGTTCTACTTTTGTTTTCTCTCGTGAGTATCAATAAATAGTCAATTATTCAAGGTTCAGTGCGGAATTTTCCTTTGGATGCGAGCCTCAAACGCTTCGAGTGCGACCGCTTCGCCACCTGTCAGACCCTCAATCGCGCTCTCGAGAGTGGTCCCGAATTCATCGACGATGTCCAGTCGGAAGACTTTCTCGCCTGGCTCCCGGACGAAATCTGCGAGAAACCAAACCACATCGCAGTTCGACAGGTGTTCCACCCTCTTCATCTCTCCCATGGATTTGAAAAAGGCCACATCGACCAGAATTGCCATCTTCTTGCCCCACCTTCTCAGCGTTGGCACCTTGATCTGGAGCTGCGGCATGAGGCGCTTCGGCCCACTGCTTCGATAATCGGGCCGGCGGGATTCTACAGGCATTGCTGCCTTACCCTGCCGATCTTCAATGTCTCGGAACTCTATTGCCATTTCGCGCCCTGAAAAGTACACGGCTTGAACTTCTACTGCGCACCACTTCAGCTCAGTGCCTTCGGGCTGATTATCGGCGACCAATATCATATCGATCCTACCGACATCCTCGCCAGGCGCGCTGTCGAGATTGCCTGTCGATTCAAGGAAGCCCACCTCACCTGCCTGTGTGGGCGTCGGATCGCCAAGCAAGCTGTTCCCAATATGCTTGAACGCAGTATTCCCTTGCTGGAAGCGATAAGGACAGAGAGCCCGGATAAGACCACGCTCACCGTCAACCGGACGAAAATATCCGGAATGATCGGTATAAAGGCGCAATGAGCAGACGCCTCCCGGCTTTGTGCAGGTTGGGTGAGCCATGTCGGTGCGAAAAGGGCACGGTTGTTCGCCGTTGTTTTGCTGGTCCAGCTTTTCGGTCAGGACATCGAGACGAGCTTGCTCTCGAGGCGTCAACGTGCCCATCGACTCCTTCTCCTGAAGCTGTATCAAACGCTCAACGTCAACTTTCTTCATGTTGTGAGAGCCGACTTTATGCTGCGCCAGCCGCACCCGTTCGAGATCAGTTAGATCCATAAACGGACGACCATACCACTCCGCGATGTGAAATCTTTCAGTCATCAAGGAATTCCAATTTCAATGTGAAAAGAGGATTCCGAACAGCGCCGATTCGGTCAACCGCTTTGTCGGTTTCGCTTGTTAACTTGCGAGATGGCTCATTCAAATACCGCAATAAGCCGGCGATCGATTCCGTCGAAATGACTCATCGACATAAATTGCAGTTTCGCCTCTTCCGGCACACTGCTGCCACAACCCAAGATCATGACAATAATATTTCCGTTGGGCATAAGCGCGCGACGAGACGCCGACGCGTCATTTCGGTGACCAATGGGTAAATATTCTCACGCGGAAAGATGTCAGGACAGGTTCAGACTCCGCACGCGAAATGCGGCGTGGTGGTAACTCTACCGTGGGTTCAAATTGTGTTTCGGCGTGGAATATTCCGTTCCGATTGACACCCGTCCGCACTCTTACTCTCAGCGGGCGTTGCGGGGCTCCCCGCTGATCGGGGTGCGTCGGCAACGCCAGTGCCGACCAGAGGGAAGGCTTTCCCCCAACATCGCTTCGTAAATACGCAAACTCGTAAATGAGCCAGTCCGACGATCAGGAAATACGCCTCAGCAAGGCGGGACTGGTGAGATCATTCAGGCGGGAAACTCATCCATCAGAATGAAGGTCGCATCCTGTCTCTGATGGGCATTGATCTGCGGGACCAGGCGCGTGAAATGCTCCGTGCGGCAATGAGCGTCCAGCGCCGCCCGATCCGGCCATTCCTCGATGAAGATAAAGTGTCCGGGATCTTTCTGGTCGATGAACAGGTCAGAGGCGATGCAAAGCTCTTCCTCGCGGGTCTTCTCGACCAGTTCGCGGTAGAGCCGCATGACGATTTCCAAGGCTTCCGGCTTGATGAAATCCTGGGCGATCACCTTGAGCATGGAGTGTCCTTTTCGGAGACGGGTTTTATCCCGGTGCTTAGTGTCCGTTCGTCCACGGGTCCATGATGGAGACACCCGCTGCCTTGAAGGCGCTTGCGTCGCGCGTGGCGACGGCAAAACCATGAGCGGTGGCTATCGCAGCGATATAGCCGTCTGGCGTCGGAAAGCCCTTGCCGGCCTTGCGCGCCGCGACCGCCAGCTCTGCGTAATGACGGGCAGCTTCGGTGTCGAAGGGCAGGATGCGGCCCTCAAAGAGACCAAGCATGCCGTGGAGTGCGGCGGCGAGCTTTTCCTTTCGTCGCCCATCAGGCAGCGCGCCGATGCCGAAGAGAAGTTCCGCGACAGTGACGCTGGAGAGATAGAGGGTCTCTGCAGCCTGCTCGTCCAGCCAGTCGCGCACGGCTGTAGCCGGCTCCGGTTTCATCGCCTCCGAAACGACATTAGTGTCGAGGACGATCATGCAAAGCTCATTGGCTCGGCGGGCTTCCGGTCGCGGGTTTGTTCCAGCGCCTCGAAATCGGCGTTGGTCAGCCCGACGTCGCGGCTCAAGGCCGACATTGCGGAACCGATACGGATGCGGTTGGCAGGACGAACCGCCGCTTCCAGAATGTCGCGCATTTCCGCCTCGGCGCTGCGGCCATGATGTGCCGCGCGGACCTTGAGGGCGCGGTGGGTCTCTTCGGACAGGTTGCGAATGGTGACAACCGGCATCTGATAGCGTCTCCTGCAGATTGACATTTATGATATCAATATAGTTGAGATGCCATCATTTTCAAGTTTCACTCGGGAATATGTCGTTCAGTCCTGTTCTCGACTCGCCGGACGTCCAGAGTGTTTCCTAAGCAAGTCCGTATTTAACGCAGTTACGTCGGTGATTGGGAAAGAAAAAAGAAGCGCAGGGGGCGTATGATCAATCGCGGTTCGGAATGGCATCGCTGGGAGCCGCATATTCATGCCCCTGGAAGCATCCTCAATAATCAGTTCGGGGCTGCCGATCCCCGGGACGTCTACCTCTCGTCGCTCGAAGCGCTCACGCCCCCAGTCGAGGTGGTTGCGGTCACCGCCTATTACACCGACACCTACGAGGAGTTCCTCAAGCAGAAGGCTGCCCGCCGCTTGCCCGAAGTGAAGCTGGTCTTCCCGAACATCGAGCTGCGCCTGGACGTGGCCGCGAAGTCGGGTTTCGTAAACGTCCATCTCCTAGTCAGCCCAGAAGATCCCGATCACCTCAATGAGGTGAGGCGCATCCTTAAGCGCCTGCAGTTCCAAGCCTTTAATGATCGCTTCGACTGCTTGGGTTTTGATACGAACTCGTTAGCGAGGCGTTCGATCGGCGCTCGTACCGTTTAAAGACTGTGGAGTGACGTGTTTCGCAAACGTCGTCCTGTTCCAGGGTTTTCCTCCCAACTGAGGGGTGGCCGCATTCACGGCTGTCGGGGCCGAACAGTACATCGAACAGGTCGCCAAACCAACCCATTGAACACCTCGTTCTCGGCTCCCGTGACCGGAACTGGATCGGACCAGTCGTCGGTCACGGTCCATGTGGTGAGGTCGTGCTTGGGCGGCCTGCCGGGGAACTGCCACAGACAGCCCAGCAATTCCTTAAGCTGCTCCGATGCGGTAGGCGGTCGTTTGGTACGCCGGGAACGGGTGCCCAAGCCTCACGGGCAACGCCGAGCATGGTGCTCTTCCCGTCCAGGCATAGCCGACGACAATGCCAAAGTCGCGTCCGATCGCATGCTCGCCGGACCGAACAAGACCGCACTGTTCGGCGGCGCGGTGCGCCCGCTGTTCAGCCTCGATCATGTCACGGGGCGTGAACATTGCCATGTCGCGCCGGGTGAAGGTCGATTGCTGATGCGTGATAGCGTCCAGCGCCAGATGAGGATAGGCAATGATCCGCGCGCCACTGTTGCGGGCAATCTCGCGGTGCAGTTCGACGCGATCCGCTACGTTCAGCCCATCCCCCTCGGTTCGCTGTGACGGTGCGCCGATCTCGCTCTGCGGCTCCAATCCGATGATGCCCTGCGCCTCAAGGCTGCGATGATCAATCGGGCATCCATGTCGAGTTCGCCCAGCGCTCGCGCCACCGGTCCACCATCTCGGTGCGGTTTCAGTCGCGGACCTTTGGGCCGAAACCGTTCTCGTCTACGCTGTGCATTGTGAGCATGGCATGGACATGGGATTTCGGCACCCGGCACGAGACGCGATTTGATGATTGCCTGTGCTACGCGAAAGACCGGCACCTCGTTGGGGGGAGAGCGCAATTCAGAGGGTTATGGCGGAAACGTAGAAATCACCACTATCGGTCGCGGCCCGCCGCTTTTTCTTCGACAAATCAAACACCTACCCCGACTTTCAACTTTCTTATGTGTCTCTATCTGCCTAGCCCCTTGCTTGTCTCCAATCAGCGTCACATTCGCTGCGCTTTTACCTGCTCTCGATTAGTCCTGGTCTCACCACCGACTTCACGTACAAGTAATCGCCATCAAATGCGGGTATAGGCTTCTCATTTTCAGCCAGCGATCGCCGCGCCGACACGTTAGATGCTCCGATACGGCCCCCGCGCGCGCCTCAGCCGGGCCTTGAAACGTACCGATTGATCCGTACCGAACCAAAAAAGGGTTTCGATATTGGCGTTCAAAGGTGACGGCACCAAAGCGGTACGCCCCCCGCCCTGCAATGCGCAAGGGCGGAAGGCGTATGGGCCGTCACAGTTTGACTGCGGTTTCACGCGCCCAGACGCGCAATTTTGCGCAGGCTGCGTAAAACTGATGGATCGCGCTGTCGTCCTGAAGGAAAATCAGCCCTTCATCCAGATCTGGATCAATGCCGGCACGATGCAAGAGCGGCAGGGCGCCCTGCGTGAAAGCGATGAACTTGCAATGTGCAAAGGCATCCGCCACAAAATCCCGCGCCGTCGCTTCACCACATAAGCGCTCCGCCGCCTGTTGCGAAAGCACAAGTGCCACCGCATCAAACAGCACCGATTGGCCGCCATCAATCATATAATTCGCAGATATGAGGCTGCCATCTTGTGCCTCGACACCACCCACTTGCGGCGCGACAACTTCAACCACGGCACCGCCGCCTTCAAACTTCTCTCTGAGCGTGTGGAACACGTCAGCATCACAGCTTGCACCCACCAGCACACCGAGCTTCCGCCCCGCGAAGCTCGCAGGACCGTTTTTGATGATGCTGAGCGCAGGAGAAGGCTCAAGGTCCTGTCGCGGCATAAGCGCGGTGTCTGCGGCAAGTGGCATCGCCTCAATGCCGAGCTTGTCTGCCACCTTGGTCGCCAGACCCTCATCAATGTTGAGCAGGTGTGAAACCATTCTCTCCCGGATCGTCACATTCTCGCATCGGCTTAATTCAAACGTCAGAGCGGCAGCGATGTGATGCTGTTCCGTCTCGGTCTGGCTGATGAAAAACTGACGGGCCTGGCTGTAGTGATCTGCAAAGCTTTCAGGGCGAAGCCGGAGCTTGCCACCGCTTTCCTCCGCCGGATAGGTCGTGTAACCGGCCCGCGGATCCTCTCGCGGCTCCTCCTGCCATGAATTGGGCTGATAATTGACCCGGCCCACCGGGTTTCGCATCGCCATGTGTCCATCCTGCTGAAAATGATGAAACGGACATTTGGGGGCGTTGATCGGCAGATGCGTGAAATTTGTGCTGCCAAGCCGCTTAAGCTGCGTGTCGAGATAGGAGAAATTTCGGCCCTGAAGCAGGGGATCGTCCGAAAAATCGATACCCGGGGGTACATTCTGCGTCATGAAGGCAACTTGCTCGGTCTCGGCAAAAAAGTTATCCGGCATGCGATCCAGAACCAGCCGGCCAACTGGTATCGGGGCGAGAAGCTCTTCAGGAATAATCTTGGTGGGATCCAACACATCAAAATCAAAACTATCGGCAAATGCCTGGTCGAAGACCTGCAAATTGAGTTCCCATTCCGGGAAATCACCGGCCTGAATGGCATTCCACAGGTCGCGGCGATGAAAGTCCGGGTCCGCGCCATTGATCTTGACTGCCTCGTTCCACAGCACCGACTGCAATCCAAGCTTTGGCTTCCAGATGAATTTCACGAAGGTGGATTCGCCCTTGGCATTAACCAGACGGAACGTGTGCACCCCAAATCCCTCCATGAACCGGAAGGACCGCGGTATGGCGCGGTCAGACATCACCCACATGATCATATGCATGGATTCCGGCGTCAGGCTGATGAAATCCCAGAAATTGTCATGCGCCGACTGCGCTTGCGGAAAACCGCGATCCGGCTCCGGTTTCACCGCGTGAATGATGTCAGGGAATTTGATCGCATCCTGAATGAAGAAGACCGGTATATTGTTGCCGACAAGGTCCCAGTTTCCTTCCTGGGTGTAGAATTTGACGGCGAAACCGCGCACGTCCCGCGCCAGATCAAATGACCCTTTCGATCCTGCCACCGTGGAAAAGCGGACGAAAACCGGGGTTTTTTCGCCGGCACGCTGGAAAAGATCCGCCCGTGTATAGGCAGCCAGCGACGCATAATTCTCGAAAAAGCCGTGCGCGCCATAACCGCGCGCATGCACCACGCGCTCGGGAATGCGCTCATGATCGAAATGAAAAATTTTCTCCCGGAAATGAAAATCCTCCATGAGAACCGGGCCGCGCGCCCCGATCTTGAGACTGTTCTGATCGTCGGCTATTGGTGCGCCCTGGGCGGTTGTCAGTCGCGCCTTGCCTTCACGGACAGTCTGATGAAGCTCTCCTCCGGTCCCTCTTTCGAGTTTCTGGTCGTGAATCGTGGCGGTTGCTGGCTGGCTTTTTTTGGCTGGCATTCGCTCATCTCCCTTCAAGATATGCGCGCCTAACTTGCCGATTGGTTCAAGGTTCCCAAATCTCTTGGCGAGAGCTGTTTTTTGCTGTCACTGCCCGCTCAAAAAGGACGTTCAGCGGCATGTCGTTAGAAGGTGCGACCAATGCCGCGTGTGAAGCGTGAAACATTTTGGATTTGCTGCGGTTAGGTCATCGTCGACAGCGCCGATCTGCAATCAGGCAAATGCGCGCTGACTGGCGGATCGATACGATGTCCGCTTTGCGGTCCGTCACACTCACACAGCGTCCGACAAGCACGTGCTGTGCTGGAGCAGCCAACAAAGGATCAATCATGAGCAGCCCATCGCAAAAGCCGTTGAAAGCCCTCGCTCTCAATGCCACCTTGAAAACCTCTGAGAAGCAGTCCTCGACACAAAGGCTGTTATCCTATGTTGACACTGCACTCGATCCGTTCGGTGTTGTAACCGAGCATGTGCTTTTGACAGACTTCACCATCGCGCCGGGCGTCAGCTCGGATGAAGGTGGAGACGATCAATGGCCCCAGTTGCGTCGCAAAATCATCGAAGCCGACATTCTTCTGATCGGCACGCCGATCTGGCTCGGCCAACCATCCAGTGTCTGCAAACGGGCGTTGGAGCGTATGGACGCATTCTTGTCGGAAACCGATGACAAAAACCGCATGCCATCTTACGGAACGGTCGCGGCTGTCGTCGTGGTGGGCAACGAAGACGGGGCGCATCATGTTTCGGCCGAAGTTTTTCAGGCGCTCAATGATGTTGGTTTCACATTGCCCGCCAATGCAGTCACCTATTGGGTCGGCGAGGCCATGCAGTCCACCAATTTCGTTGATCTCGATGAAATCCCCGAGACGGTGGTCACCGCAACCCGCCTGCTGGCGACAAATTGTGTCCATCTGGCATTGGCTTTGAGAGACAAACCCTATCCTGGTTTCAAATAGGATGTCCCGCAAAAAAGCCGAATGATTTCAAAGAACCCACGTGCTGGCACCCGGGCAGACAACGATAACTCGGCCCGGGATGGAATCCCTATGCATCAATTTTGCGAAGGCGCACGCAATGCCGGTCGACTGACATAGGGACTTTCGCGCAGCCAGAAACGCCATGCAACATCCTGCGCGCGGCTGATCCCAATCCGTGGTCCCGCTTCTATCCGGTCAGAAGGTTCTGACCCGATGAGCTCGAATGGCCAGTGATCGAGCGGGGCCCCATCCAGCTCATCTGTGACTGCGAGTGCTTGGGCAAGCTTGGCAGGCCCCGAGCAGAGCGCCTTCAGATCCTTCCTCCGCCGTCGTTGCTGCATCGTTTCAATGCCACTTTCCGGAGCCAATGCCCTTAACAGAACGGCAGAACCGTCCCAACAGACGAAGTTCAGGCACCAGTGTAATCCATAGATCCGGTAAACATAAGCACAACCGGGCGGACCAAACATCGCCCGGTTTCGGCGGGTGGGGCCGCGGAAGCTGTGCGAGGCCGGATCGCACCTGTTATAGGCCTCTGTCTCGACAATTGTCCCACCAATACCCCCGATAAAGAGTTGCCATCCAATGAGTTGTGGGGCGACCGCACTGGCATCTCGCGCAAAAAATGCGTGCAAAGAAATCCTCTTTCTATGCTCATAATCCGAGAATCTGGCTGCGATCCTCTGTAAAGATATTTGTTTCGCGCCTTTAAGCGCAATGATGGGGTCAACCGATCCACGATCAAAATCATTGCCCGCCGGTTGGTGATACCGACAGCACCGAGCATATCGGCTACGCGTTATCACCGCAACTGGGTTCACCAAGTATCGCCGTCCCTTGCACGCCGCCGTATCACCCGCGAGAGTGGTTTTTGTTCACCCCCTCTGATGTAACACAAGCGTTGCCAGCCCCACGTCAAAACGCCCTATTGTTGTAGCGGCAATTCAGCCATGTGACTCAAACCGCACAACCTTGCCCTGGGCTCGATCGAGATCACGCCGCGCTTTTTTTGATAGGCGGGGCCCGGCCATAAAGCCAAGTTTGGCATACACACATAGGCCCTGCGACAGCAGCAGTCACTTGCCTGATTTTAGTGTGGGAACAAATGCGTTCTGCCTGGGTTGGGCGTCATAAGCGGCAGCATTATCTGCCTCGGTGTCGCAGAACAACCGGTCGATATGAAGTTGATATAAAGGAGACGAAGATGCCAGCGAAATCAAAAGCTCAGCAACAAGCCGCCGGGACTGCACTTGCGGCCAAACGCGGCGATAAGCCAAAGCGTGAACTGCGCGGGGCCTCAAAGCAGATGCAGCATTCAATGAGCGAAAAGGAACTCAAGGAACTTGCCTCTACCAAACAAAAGGGCAAGCCTGCGCATAAATCCAAAACCTGAACGCCACGCTGCCAACGCAATCGGCCAGCCGCTTCACCAGCAAGCGCCGAAGGAGGAAATCAACGGCGTAGACACGGAGAAATGGCGTTAAAGCCGCCTATTTTTTCACGCCATGCTCTCGACATGCCTTCGCGTCCATTCCGGGCGCGCATTTGCGCTGCTTTTCAGCCTTGGATTCCGCTTCTTTCTTGCGCTCACGCTGCATTGGTGGGGGATTCTCACTCTTGGGCTCAACAGGCTTTTGAGACGTTGAGGGAGACGTCCCTGGTACTTCGGGTTCTTGGCCACCAGACTGGTTCGGCGCGCCCGACTCCTGTGCGAGTGTTATGCTGGACACAGAAAGCGTCGCGGCGATCGTCATAACCAAAGCGATGGACATAAGATTGATTGGTTTCATCGTCTCACTCTCTTTGCTCTGCGTCTTCGCTAACAATATACCGCGCATATTGTTCCCGGAACAAAATCGCCGTTCGTATCATGGATTCAAAAAGAGGCGCGCATGGCAAGATGCCTTTCACCGCCTTGAGGCCATTCAGGCGCCGATGCGGCGGCACAATCACGAAGCTGAACAATGCCGGAAGAGCAGACACCCTGTCGGATCTGCAGCTTTGTTTCGTCGGCGCCTAAAACCAGATACTCACAATGGGCGTCGAAGCAAATGACCGGCCTGAGACAAATCAGTTTTTTGACGCGCGACGCCTGTTCTCAACACCGTTTTGAGGCGAAAGCACTTCTCTCACGCAACGAACCGCACCACATTGTGAGATCAGGCGGCAGATCAGGCGGTGGATCCGGCAATCCGTTCAGATCAGCCGCTCCCCAATAGCAGGAAAGTCAACGTTCCAGACAAGATCGGGAAGACAACCACCGAGGCGGCAAACAGCCATCCGTCCAATCGCGAGCGGACCGAGGGGCGGTTAAAGAACTTGAGACCATCCGATGAGCGCGCACATTGATACATCACTAAATAGCCAATGATTGTTACAAGTCCCATAGACCACGCGAACTCCTGCACCGGGGTTGGGTTACCCGGCACGCCCAGAATCCACGGCAACAGCAGCAAGCCAAAAACACAGGCCGTAAAACCTGCGAAATGTCGTCTGAAGAAGCTTGGAACCATCTGAAAACCCGGCCGCGTTGTTCGAACATCGACAACTTATAGCAGCTTTCTCGCTCGGCAAACTCCCGCTCGTCCGCCGGCGCGCGACAATTATGCGCCTTTCGTTCGCTCCAGATCAACCGGCTTTCCCAATCTTTTTCTTCAAGCGCAACAGGCACATCGGCATTGGCCGGGATTCCGACCCGCCCATCAGTTTCAATATCGGTAACAATACCAACCTCAACAGAGTGAACATGGTCGCGATGGCCTGGTGAATGATCGGCTTTTGTATTTGATCCGATTGCCTTCGAGCCGGTCAGCGGTGCACATATGCACAGCATCTGCGCCGATAACCGCCATATTCTCATGAATTCTGTGCTGCGGCGCCATTTCCGCCGCTGGTGAAACCGACACGTCTTTGAAATCGCCCATCACCGAGCGATCGCGATACCGCAACGATAACAGCCGGGTGTTCATACGGCCCTTCCTTATTTGCGTTGCTGATTAAATCCGCCGCCACGGATAGTGTGAGACCCTGCCAGACTGCCTTGATCGCCGACACGCTCTTCCCGCCCCTGGCCAGTAACCGATAGCTGTCTCGCCACACGCACCCGGCCTCTTCCTGATATAACAGTATTTTGAAACTTTCTCCCGCATGCCGAGTTAATGCAGGGGAGGAAACGGCGAATGGGTTGGTTGGTTACAGCGCTCTCTGGCGCGCTTGTGGCGTTAATTATTTTCATGGTCATTGCGGAGCACCGTCGCAAATGATGTTTCTCGACGTCGCTTTGTCTGATCAAACACTCCTGGTTGTCGGAGCCATTATCGCAACAGCTCTGGCCTGCTTTCTGTTGTGGTGGTTGCCACATTGAAAGGCCATGATCGCTCAGGAGAAAGTTGCCAAGATATTCACGCGTAGCGACGATGATCGTCACAATGTTCACAACTCCCGCCCGTTCAGCAACCGATGCTGAAGTGGTGGGGGGGGCGGAAATACCGCAGACGCCAGGGACAAGCGTGCATCGCCAAGATTCGAAGTCAATTGCGACGCGAGCGGCAACCTTATAACGATCATGACTGTCGACTTTCAGTCGGCGAGGCAAGCGGACCGCGCTTTGGCGATTGCTGCGCAAAATGCCATTTTGCAACGGGCCCGTCAGACCCGTATGCGGTCACGAACCATCCGGGTGGTGTTGCATGAATGCGAATACAATTCCCATGCTGCTCTCATTGTGAAAAAACCGATGCGCGCGCCAAGCCCACGTGGCTGCGCGCAATCAGGCCACGGGCCCGAAACGATTCAACCCTCGAAATTTGATAGGGATCGCATCATACCAGGGCCTCGCGACGGGTTTTCACACAGAGCTTTCGGACGCTTCCGCTACCGGTTGCGAGCGGCACGGCGTCTCAGATATGATTGTCATTGAGGGTATAAGCACACGGTCGACTTGCTCCAATATCGCTTGGTCCCAACTCCGATACCACGAATAGGCTGCAGGTTGCGGCTGATCCCGATTATTCTTAGCTGTGTTTCTTGACAGTTAGCCGAGCCTCCTTACTTCACTCGTCATTCACATCCTGTGGATTGGAGGGACTTCAAATGCGTAAAATTGGACTGTGCTTGGTTGCACTGATGGCAATCTCTGGATGTACATCGACCGAAAAAGACCTCAGCGTTGGCACCGTTGCCGGTGCCGCCATTGGCGGTATTGCCGGGGGTGGTCGGGGCGCTCTGATCGGGGCTGGGGCCGGCGCAGTCGGTGGTCTTCTTGTTCGAAATCTGCGCAATGGCAGCTGCCAGTATCGCGATCGACATGGACGGATTTACACGGCACGCTGCCGCTAAAATCAACTGGGCGGGGTCAAATCCCCGCCCAAATCACCGAATTCCCAACGCGCGATCCTTTAAAACCGCATCCTCGCAAAAGCGATGCGACTCCGGCCCTTCACCCTGAAGCGATTCCAGCCTTCTGGATCAAAGCTGTTGGGATGTGTGATCTTCGTGGCGCCCAAACGGCGTCGCATTTGAGCCCGAGCGATCGCTTTTCTTTTTTAAATCTTTGAAACCAAAAGCCATGAGCTGCGTTTTTCTCGCGCATCGCAGTCTTCGCTGCCCACCAATTATTTAGAAGGAATAGTCTCAATGGCAAACGAACCAGAAAACACTGTCGCCGAACAGATCAGCGAACTTCGTAGCCAGCTGAGCAGTCTCTCGTCGCAGCTTGCCGATCGACTGGGATCTGCGACCGATAAGGCTGACAATGCGTTGTCATCAGCCGCATCAGCCTTTGACGATGTTGCCTCCAATGCGCGCTATCACGGGGAACGAGTTCTCAACGCTGCACGTGAAAATCCCGGAGCGACAACCGCGACGCTGGCAACGGTTGGTATTCTGGGGGTGCTGGCTGGAATGCTGCTCGGTCGCTGCCGTCGCTAAGCGCGGTTCGACACGGCAATCAAAAAGGGTGGGCATGCGCGAATAACCCACATACCCGCCCTTACACTTGCCTGCTCGATCCAATAGCGCCTCTGCGAGAGCAATCCTCAGCTTACGCGTCGATTGTCCTTGCTGGTGCTGACACCACTGCGTCGAGGCGCGAAACACCAAACCGCTCGCATTGATTGTCGCGGGCGCAGATGATGATGACCATGCAGCCTCCTTTGGGCAATTGCATCAGGGCTTGATCTGTGACACCCGGATTTGCACGCTGACCCAACGAGGCGATTGGTGGTGCGGTAACCGCGCCGGCGGCGCCGTGATCGCTATCGCGCTTTTTGCTGTGGTACCCACAATATTTTGCTTGCGTCCACATGAAGGTCGCGCGCGACGCCCAAAACTCGGTTCTTAAGGCCTTGCGTGAGTTTGGGCTGACGCGACAACACCCAGAAGTATTTATTCGGGTTGGGGCCCACGACAATTGCCCATTGGTAATCGTCATCCAATGCAACAATATTATAGCCGCCGTAGAAGGGTGGGAAGAACGAAACCTTCAACGCCCCGACATCCTTTGCCGCAATGAACTTCGCTTTGCCAATCGCTTCGCGATACTTCCCGTTTGCCGGATCATAGCCACCATTCACAACCCTAATCGTGCCGTCGCGGTTAAGCGAATACTGTGCCGTTGTGTCGGTCATCCCGCGTTCGAAGCGGTTCTCAATGCGGCCAAGTTCGTACCACTTGCCAAGATAACGGGTTGCATCGAAATTGCGGACTGGGACAATTCCCGCCTGTCTGTTGACAGATTTGGCGTAACCGGCACAGCCAACCAGCGCAAGGAGAGAAAGCAGAACGAGTATTCGGTATTTCATCGGGCCACCTATTGTTTTCCTCTCAGCGCTAGATAGCGTTGCCGCTTTCAGTTTCAACAGGATTGCGCCGCTTAAGGGTTCTCCACGACCCTAAAACCTCCGCAACCGCAATCAGCCGCAATCGATTTTCTTCGCAAAGCGCAGCAAGACCTGCGTCAGGCGTCATTGGCCCCGTAAAGCCGGCCATCAATCCGGGGCGGCCAGCCCCGTTCTCCTGCGCTGATATCCTCCCTCCAAATTGGTGTTGTTACCATTCGGCAATCGTGATGGATTAGCCTGCGCTTGTCTCCTGCCCTTTCAAGCGCTTTGCTCCGGACTCGGTTGGCTGCCACGTTTACACAACTGTCCGGAGCAGCCTTCGCGCCTTTGCCGCGCTGGGCTTCGCAATGCCTCGATGCAGATAGCCTGCGGCTGATCAAGGGTTCGGTCGGCCCAAACTGTGATCCTTTCGCTAAGCCCCATCATCTGTGCGGCGCCGCCACTGCCCCGGCGTAATAGCTCGCGATATATTGGGATGTTTTTTCGCAGCGCTCCCGGCTTAGTCTTTGTCGCATTTTTCAAAGAGATCACTTATGAACTATCACCTTAAATCCCTGTCAGGGGCACTCATGGTCGCCCTGCTGTTTTCAACGGGTACCGCACAGGCCTGTAATTCAACTATTCTGACGATCAAAGACTGGTCCATTGTTGCAGCAGGAGCCAAAACCGCGCGTTTGGCAACAATCATTCAGTCCAATGTGGCGCAAAAAATTACCCTGATGAACGCCTCTATCGTTTTCGAAGATGCCGCAGGCGACATGTTGTTTTCATCCTATATTGATCGGGGTTTAACATTGGCACCACACGACACGCACGGATTTCAAGCATCCATTATGGAGATGGAAACGCTTTATCACCTGCGCAAACAGGCGGTCAAAGCCAGCGTCTGTCTGCGATCCTTGAAGTATAGTGACGGACGCATCGTGAATTTTGACTGAGCACACTGCCAAAGGCTGCGGACCGGTCATAACGTCTCCGACAGCAAGGGCAGCTGATCAAGTGTCTGCGACGGCATCCAGTTCAAATATGCCCCCAATAAGAAGGTGTTTCGCAGCTTTCATTAAGGACTATATCTAAGACCACCAACTGAGTGACAGGCCTTAACACAACAATTCCATTCTTAAGGGCAGATAAAGAGGAGCGTGCTGATGACACCCACCGAACAGCTTCATCAACAGATGATCTTCAACCTTGTGGCCCGGGTTGAGGCTGCCGAAAAGCTCGCTTGTGCAGCCCTCGCGATTCTCTGCGAATTGCGCGGAACTGCCGCCAGTGAGGTACAACTGAGCCTCGATCAATTATTTGCTCAGTTCGCCCAGCACGCATCTTCAAGCGCCCAGGGGGAAACCCCGCTCCATATCGCCACCTGGCTCAAAAGTCGGGAACAGGAACATCTCGCCATGGATCGGCAGAAGATCAATGCGCAGATCGCCAATTTTGCATTCTTTCCCAAGGCGGCCGGAAAAACCCAGTAGCCATTCACGACGGCGATTGCGCGACGTGGCGTCGTGCGGCGTAAAAATACGAGCAAACGCCGCAATGGTCTCTCCATGTTGCGGTCGACACAACATAAAATAAAAGTATATTATTATATAATGATTATATAATATTTAGATTATCACAAATAGATCTTGAAAAAGCAAGCATATTAATCTATATTATACTTGCATGCATCGCAATAGATGCATGTGGAGAATGAACGACCCCTCCTCCGGCAAGGTTGGAAGACGATAAATACCAAATTTTCCGTAGTTTCCAGCCTTGCCACTCCCCTCGTTTCAATTTCCTGACCCTCTCTTGAAAAAGCCCCAACACCCATTCTCAGAAGCGCTGCAGCCATCCGCGACTGCCCTATCCAGTCAGCGCTATAGGCTTTAAAGGCGAAGCCCCGAAGGCAGGTGGCACCTCGACGCCACAACCACCTAAAGTGAGATGTGATCGCGTTCAGACTTATCCAGGGAAGCATTGAGCACGCACGCCACAGGGTTGAATCACACTGTCACTGGGAGTAGATTAAAAGGATAATGACCCCTCCTCATCGGCTCCAGGATTGAAGCGACCCTATGAAATTTCCCGGCAAACGTTTGATCGTAGAATATAAGAATCGCCGCGCGCGCAAGAACGTGAAATCGCTCTGGGGGGATATCAATATCAAGGAAATCGCACGCGCGGTTGAGGATGACACCGCAGCAGCCTCCGATACACAAACACACACGCCTCAAGGGCGTGCGCAAGAAAAGCCGGTCGCAAAAGCAGCAGATGCGGTTGCTGCGCCAGCAATGGCCGGCGGTCGCATCCTGGCAGCAATGCCGCCTGCTCCCGCCATCGATAGAGCGCCGCCGCCACGCCAAGCCCAAAAAACCGACAGCGAATTTGCTGTGCCATCAAAGCATGACGGAGCGGCGAAACCCACGCCCAAAGAAGGTGCTGACAACAGCCCCGGCATTGCTTCGGTCGCAGATACAACAATCGCGGCGAAGCCAACTCCGCAGCCAAAGCCTGCTTCGGGTCAGTCCGACCTGTCAGACAAAGCTCCCACGCCAGTGCCGGTGGCTGCCGGCAGCGACGTGAGCGTCGCACCGCTTGCCGTTCGCCAGCCCGTGTCGGTCGACCAAGCCTTTGCAGCAAAAAGCGAGCCCGACCGCCTGCCCAAAAAAGTGCGCAATGATAAGCCCAGAGCGGTCCAGCACGCTCGCGGGCAAGCGCCACGACAGCCCTTGGTCGGATTCTACCAGCTCCCGGCGGATTTCAACGAGGATCTGGCCAAATTGGAGAAGGAAAACCACGATCTCAAGCAATTGCTGATCAAACAGTTGCAGGCGGAGAACAGACGCCTGGCACAAATGATCCTGCGCGCCTCCAGTCCAATCGAAACCGAGTGGAACGGCCAGCGCTGAGCGCGCCCTCACGCACAATCCCCGGCAATCTTCGAACTGGCAGAATTGCCGGTTGACGATCGCTGCAAATGGAATGCGTCGGGCAGAACTAAAATCCTTCATCGCTGGCGGGAATACGGATGTCGGCCCGCAGCCCATAACCATAGGCTGGAACGCCCAGCGCGATCGCTGCTGACAGTCGCTTGGCTGCATCGGCTGCGATCGTCAGACCCAGTCCGGTTCCCTCCGGTCTCTTGGAACCCGGGATGCGGAAAAAGCGCTGAAACACCGCCTCGGCCTGATGTGCGGGGATGCCGGGACCGGTGTCGCAAACCTGAACCAGCCATGTATTATCGCCGGCACCGCCAATCAGCACCTGGACACGCCCCGATGTCGGGGAATATTTCACAGCATTCTCGAATATATTCTCAAACAGCAGGCGCAACAGGGCTTCATCGGTGTCCACCCAAGCGTTTTCACAGCCTGAAAGCACCACATCCTGTGCCTTGCTGCGGATCGTCTCACCCAATTCGGCAAGAATCGATGCGGCGACGTCATAAAGATTGACCGGACTGATTGTCAGGTCCTGATGGTTGACCCGTCCGGACTGCAACAATTGCTCGATAAGGCGAAGCGCCTTATCATTACTGCGGACAAGATTGTTTAGGATCATCGTCCTCTCTTCTTCCTGCTCCGCCTGCTGCAGCATCTGAAGCAGCAGGCGAAGACTGGCTTGCGGTGTCCGTAATTGATGTGCAACATGATCCGCAAATTGTCGTTCAGCGGTCAGAGATCGATCAAGCTTGCTCAAAAGCAGATTCACCGATTCCCCAAATGGCAGTAGATCGCGCGGCAATGTCTCGGTGGTAATCAGCGACAGATCATCGGGGGAACGGTTACGGATCTGCCGCACAAATCCATGCACTGCGCCCAGACCTTTCTGAATGCCAATCCATATTAAAACCGTGATGATCGGGATTAATACGATCAAAGGCAGGATCAGATTAAGCAGGATCTTGGCGACGAGATGACGACGCAGCATCGTCTTCTCGGCGACTTCGATGACAATGGGAGCTGTGGAAATCTTCAGCGTGTAGACCCGCCACGGCTCACCATCATAAAACGCTGTCGAGAGCCCCAGAACCGACATCGCCTGATCAGGACTGAAAGCGCTGGCAGAGATGATCGAAAGATGATGGCCTTTCCAGACGCGGAACATCCGCGCATCCGCGAAATCCCGAAGATTGGTGTTGAGCGCCATTTGATCGCCCATTGTCAGGTCTGGATCATTGAACTGGCGCGGAGGGTTGAAGTCGTGCTTGAGGATGTAATTCTGCAGAAGGCTCCACAGCGTGTTCGCATCGGTGATCAGCTGCGCGTCATAGATGCGATTGATTTCATAAGTCGCACTCTGAAATGCCAGAGCACCAATGACGACGAGAGCCAGCAAGCTCGTCGGAGCAACCCGAATGATCAGCGACCAGGCGAGCGTTGGCTTTTTCATCGCTCGATCATGTAGCCGACCCCTCGCATCGAGGTGATGAGTTCGGCCCCCAGTTTCTTGCGCAGATTATAAATGATGACTTCGGTCGTATTGCTTTCCACCCCGGCCTCGGCGCTGTAGAGAGCATATTCAATATCCCGTTTGGTAACAAATCGTCCCGCACGTTCCATTAAAAGTTTCAAAACGCGAAACTCCTTGGCAGGCAAGGAGACAGTCTGACCTTCCAACCGCGCGACCATCGCGCCGGTATCCACTTCGAGACGCTGACATTTGAGCACGGTTTCAACGCGTCCCTCCTGGCGCCGCAGAAGCGCTCTGATCCGAGCCAGCAATTCTTCGAGATCAAAGGGCTTGACCAGATAGTCATCCGCACCGGCATCAAGGCCCTCCACGCGTTGAGAGGACAAGTCACGCGCCGTCAACAGCAAGACTGGTATGGTGCTCCCTGTCAGCCGAAGGGCGCGCAGCACCGCGATACCATCAATATCCGGCAGGTTGACGTCGAGGATAACCAGTCTGAAGTCCAGGACCTGAACAGCGTGCAAGGCCGATTCACCATCCTGCATCCAGTCAATGCCATAGGATCGCTTCTCCAGCGCTTTCGACAAGGCTTGACCAAGCACCAGATCATCTTCCACCAGCAATATGCGCACTGCCTACCCTGTTCCAATCGCAAGATCTTATCATCGGACCTGCCGCTCTTTGTGAAGATGCAGTGCTGCAGGTTTCGTCGCGCCTCGGAAAAGAAGCTTTTCAGCGCCAAAGCCGCGCCAAGATGGACGGCTTTCGCAGCAAAGACCATCACAACTTCAGGCCACAACTTTATGGGTCCTCCTTTCTTGGGTGTATCATTTTCGTGGGGGAGGATGCAGAATCTGGGAAACGGCATTTGCCGCCAATTCCAGGCTCATGGCGACAAAACTCAGTTTCGCTTCAGCGTGGTCTCAGCATCGCTTCACGATAAACAGCTAGGATGCGCTCCACGATGACCGCGCAACGGACTGTTCATCTCTGTGAAATAGTCCCGCGCAATATTGCTTGTTTTGAGGGATCATGACCGTAAAGGGGAGGCAAGGACAATTCTGCGACATGCGTTCGGCGCTGTCCTTTCGCAGTGAGTTGTCCGCTGTCGTTCCCCCGATCCGACGGAACCGGCTTTTACATTTTGAAGAACCGTCAGCAGCAGCCCTCACACATCCGCGTCGGATCGGGCCAATAGATGTCAAGAACGTCGAGCGAGGAACAAATGACGACCCCCTTTGACGGATTACGCGAAGAACTCCTCCTCGCTGGGATCAAATCCAGTTATGTGAAACGCTACCTTCATGAATTGACACAGCATTTTCTTGATGTCCGCGATCAACTCGAACGGCAAGGGCAAAGCCGCATACTGGCGGAAAAAATTGCCTTTCAGAGGATGGGCGAACCCAGGCACCTAGCGCAGGCGATGATCGCGCAGCCGAAACTCCGTTCGCTTGTCGCATCCTATCCGAAAACTGCCCTGGTGCTGGCTCCGCTGGCGCTTCTGCATCTTGCCATCCTTGTCCTTTGCTTGGCAGCCGTGTCCCTGGGGAGAGTTGCCGAACCCGCCGCTGCCCCGCAGATTGGACGCATGGTGACGTTCCTGTGCAATATCGGTTTGCCAATGCTGTTGGGCTGGATCGCCGTATTTCTTTCCCTCAGGCAACGTCTTCAAGCTTTCTGGACAGTCGTCGGTCTGGCATTTCTCGCCTTCTTGAGCAGTGCGATCGATTTCAGAACCATGCTGCCCTATGTCGACCAGCCCGGAGAGATTGCCGTGCGGATTGGCGATGCGCGTATGGTCATGGTTTCATTTTTTGCCCTGCTCTTGTCCTCCCTTATCCCCTATTGCGGTCTGCGCGGCTGGCTTCGCCGCTAGCAATCATGCTGTCTAATCCACACTGGCCTTCGCCAAACGCAGCAGGCGCCTTATCCGTCTCCTCGCTCATGAAACTCCCTCGCTCTTGCGATTGTTGCGAGCCGTAAAACATGTGCAAGATCGCATGTCGCTTCATTGGCGCACAACAGCCGGGCGCTTCATCCTTTCAACTCTACCTCACCAGAAGCGCTCGGCAGTGGCCTTTGTGTTTTGTTCTGGCGCGTGTCGGCGCTAAGATTCCACAGACAGATTGCAGCCGGGAAGGTCTTTGCTCCCTGGCACTGGCCTTCTGGCACTGGCTTTCTGGCAATGCCGATTGCTTGCCGCTGGAAATCCATGGACCAAACACGGCTCTCAAGCGGGCCGCGACACCCGGCTGACGCAGGACCCATCACAGCTGAACGCTGCCAGGCATCCCCCATGACACCCGATCCGCAACAACCAGTTCGTGAACGATAAGCGTCCTCCATGGGCAACCGTTGCAGAGCGCGCAGCATCATGACGTCCCGAGATAAGGCCTTTAGCAATCTGCTAAAATTTGCACCATAAGGCGGGTCAATCGCTGAGGAAAAATTCTTGTCGCGTAAGAAAGTGGAATGAATGGATATTCGATAGAGGATGGATGAATATCCAACAAGGGATCGTTTCAATATGGCACTTAGTCCGCAAACGACGAGCAGGTTTTCAATTTCGGTTGCAAAAATTGGATTTGGAACGGAACACGGCTTACCTCGACCGGCAATTGTTCTGCGTGTGGTTCGAATGAATGCTCGACGGACAGGGGTCTCGCTGAAGCGAAGACCTATGGCTGCGTTCGCATCATGTGAATGCGTTCGATAACAGAGAGCGTGATACGGGGCTGCAGCTTCGGACTTAAAGCCGAGCATAGAGTGACCTGGCGCTTCGGGCAGTTAGAGCGCCGTGCCCTCTCGGGCGCACAAAGGTCGCTCCAACTGCGATAAATCCGGGGTCACAAGACCTAAATCACAGAAGATAGGCTCCCTCAAGCGACCGCCAGACATCTTGCGGCAAATGCAGCGTCGACTGGATAAAATCGGGCAGCAAAGCATTGTCGGTGACGTTGGCGCGCACCAAAGCTGCGGAATAGTCTGCAAGCCTTTCGCCGCGAGAACCAAGGGCTGCGTCGACAGCGTCCCAGAAGGCAACGCCCTTGGTATAGAACGCGGCAATAGCGCCCGTATCGCCGCTGTCGGTTATATGCTGGTCAATGGCGATCAGCCCGCCTTTCATGCGGCTGCCATCAGCTTTAAACCGCTCAAACATCGCCAAAGCGCCCGGCGCATTATGCGTGACTGTCAAAGTCGCTTGCGCTGCCAGATAGCTTGCCAAACTCTCATCATACCAAAGCGGTCGTCGCTGATCAGACATTGCCAATTGGTGCACCGCCTCATGCAACGGCACATAAAGGCGCATTGCTTCTCCAAACCGCTCTGCATGCTCGCCGTTTGCATAATTGACCACCAGCAGACCCTTGCCGGTCTGGCCGCTCAATGTCAGCCCGTCCTGAGGGATTCCCGTCCACAGCACTGAAAAATTCTGTACCGTCTTGGCGTGAAGGTGCGTTGTCAGCCAGTGCAGACCAGCAAGATGCAGGCTCATATCAGCAATCCGACTTTTTGCATCGGTCTGATCGAGAAAGTCAAACAGACTGATTTGTCCGCTTGTCTTTTCAATCATCGGCACGTCACCGATGAGAGTGAACAGAAAGGGCTGGTCAACAGCTGGCAGTTGCAGCTTTCCACCGACCGTAAAGGGAAACACCCGACCTGGGGGAAGCTTGATGATTTCCGGCTTGCTCGCGTCAGACAGACGCGGCAATGACGAGCCTTCCGACAACAATATGCCGGTTTCCAGCGCGAGGCTGCGCTGCGCGGTTGGCAAGCTCAAGCCAGGTTTGTCCAATGGAATGGTCCAGCGCAGTTGCCGGCACCCGGCAAACACCTGCCATGTTCCGGCACTGCTGCGGTCAAGCATCTTGCCATCGCAGGAGACCTCCTCCACCTGCGGCTGCAACCCATTGTTGACGCCGCGCAGAACAAGCGTTGTCGCCGCTGCGTGCGCACCGCGGTCCGTCCTCACTTGAAGTCCACCTGTCTGCGCATATTCAACCGAATAGGTGGTCGCAACGCTCGGAACCGCCCCTGCCAGAAAGAAACCACAGGACAGGAACAAGCCTAAGATATCTGGATACTTCAACACTCTTACTTTCTTATATTGTGTCGCTCGCCGGATGACCCGGTCGCGACCAGTTAACATTGGGTGCCACAGATGTTTCTTTAACCGAGACGTTGCATTCCACTTCGCCCCGCATTCATCGACCCTGTCATTTGACCGCAAGTCCATCATTCACGTGGCATGCTGCCTTACAACTCCAATTGATTGTGAGCCATTAAGCCCGAGCATACTCCAAGCATGCCGCGGGCTTCGGTTGGCCGACTGCATAAGGCAATGGGTATGCGCCGTTGCAACGATTCCGGATTGCGGCAAATGAAGCAGCCATTGCGGTCACCCAAGCTATGGAAGTGTGCTTCTCTTCGCGATACTTGGATCGCGACGGTCGCTACACCGTCAGGTCCCGGCACCTTTCGCCGAATGTGGCGAACAGCATCGCAGCGAAGCATTGGACGTAGTGCTGGATCAGCAAACACATCACGAAACAAGAAAAATATCAGAAAGATAAAATTTTATTCTTATTCATTTTTGTTTATTATCGCTATTACTAATATATAATGTATATTATTCATTTTAATATTCATCTTCCAATAATAATATTAGAGTATATATTTGCGCCAAGCTTAAGTCTCCGTTGGGACAACAAAGCGTTTTCGAGCGCAAAGGATGTTTGGATGTGTATAGCCTGTAATCCGGGAATGGTCTCTTACCTGCAATCAATGGCTTCGCGCCGTGATTTTCTAAAGTTTCTCGGCAAGGCCGCTGCAACATCGGCCTTTGCTTGCAGCGCACCCGGGCTGGCCTTTGCGCAGCAATCAACAACCGCAGAGGCTGGAGACATCATTTTCAAGGGTGGCCCGATCCTGACAATGAACGGTGCCAATGCGCGTGCCGAGGCCATCGCTGTGCGCAACGATCGCATCCTCGCCGTCGGCGCCCTCAAGGACGTCGAGGCTATCGTGCAATCAGCAACGCGGGTCGTCGACCTTCAGGGTCGCAGTCTGATGCCCGGCCTGATTGATCCGCACATGCATTTCGTCTTCACCGCCTTTGAAGACTGGATTGACGTCAGCCCGATAACCACACCGGATTATGCGAGCGTTTGGGCAAAACTGCGTGCTGGCGTGGCAAAGGCAAAGCCAGGGGAATGGGTGCGCGCCCAGCAATTTGATGCCAGCATCACCTCCGGCGCCAAGATACCCACTCTTGCCGAACTTGACGCGCTCGCCCCTGACAATCCCTTCTTCATGCAGGAAAGCAACGGCCATATCGCCTATGCCAACAGCGCCGCTTTCAAGGCCGCAGGCATCAACCAGGATGTCGCCAACCCGGTCGGTGCGCGCTTCGTGCGCAGCGGCGATGGCCAGTTGACCGGTCGGCTTGAGGAAATGGCAGCGCAGCAGGAGTTTCTCGGCGCCATGCCTTCGCCCAGCGGTGAAGATATGGTCAACCGGGTACAACGGTTGCTCAAACAGGCCAGCTCAGTCGGTTGTACCATGCTGCATGATTGCGGCATCGGCATTATGGCAGGCGCCCAGGACCTGCAGATCCTTGACGCGGTGTTCGCCGACGGTCAGTCGCCGGTCCGTTATCGCGGCATGCTCGTGTCCACGATCATGGACGAATGGGAAGCCCAGGGCATTACGCCCGGCCGTGGCGACGACATATTCCGTGTCGATGGCATAAAGGCCTGGGCAGACGGCTCCAATCAGGCCGAAACCGGCTTCCAGCGCGAAAATTATCTCAACACGCAAACACGTGGCGCGCTGAATTTCAGTCTCGAACAGGTCACCGACGTCATTCGCCGCGCCAACGAGGGCGGTTGGCAGGTCGGCGTTCATGCCAATGGAGATGCCGCCATCGATATGGTTCTCGATGCCTATGAAGCCGTCTTGGGCAAGACCTCCGACACGCCCTTGCGCCACCGTATCGAACATTGCAGTGTCTTTCACCCCGACCAGATGCAACGTATGAAGGCGATGGGGGTATCGCCGTCCTTCTTGATCGGCCATGTCCGTTGGTGGGGCAAGGCATTTCGCGATCGGATCCTGGGCCCCGATCGTGCCCGCTTTTATGACCCTTGCGCATCGGCGCTTGCCGCTGGCCTGAAAATCTCTTTGCATTCGGACTGGAATGTCACCCCGATCGAGCCGCTGCGCTACGTCGAGGACGCGGTGACCCGCGTCATGAATGAAGGCGGCGATGTGTTTTTCCCCGAGGAATGTATCCCCGTTGACGCGGCCTTGCGCGCCGTTACCATCGATGCCGCATGGCAATGCCACATGGAGGACCAGATCGGATCGCTCGAGGTCGGCAAATTCGCAGATTTCGCTATTCTGGAACAAGATCCCACAACACCGGACGTCAAGATCAGCCAGATCAAGGTCAGTGAAACCTGGATGGGCGGCGTTGAAAGATACAAGGCCTGATAAAACCCACGCTGATGATGCGACCATCATAAACAAGGCGGCAAGTTGTACTTGCCGCCTTTTAAACTCGTTCCAAGGCTTCGGCTGAAGACAGGAATGTGTATTGCTGAGGACAACAGGTCTTCTGTCACCAGTCTCACAACAGACAGGACCGGTCCTCGTCAATGGAAACGCCCGCAGGCTTTCGTTTGATAAGCCCCTCAAAGGCTGTCGTCAAAAAGCATGCGACCAGCCCTGCGATTACTGGGGGTCGGCTTTGACTGTTTCCACGCGATGTCCACTGGTATACCAGGACGGGCCCTTTGTGACGAAATTCTTGATGTTGAGATCCGTCTGCGCACTGAACCGCTCCTGGTGGCGATGCCAGCCATACAGCGCGCCCGCTGCCGCTACAAGGATAGTTAAGGCGGCGATTCCAAGCAATTTTCTGGAGGTCATGATTAGAAATTCTTTCTGGAATGGTGAATGAATAGATCAGCGCCTGATCTCCAACAAGAATGTCAAACGCAGGTCCATATTTGTATAAATGTTGGTATATTAGCATTCTTTAATATATATATCTAATATACAAGTATTCTTTTGTGCTTTTACTTATCGAATAGCGGCTTCAATGTCACGGCTTTCTTTTCAGATGTAAAAAATATACAGGCAAATTTTATCTTTGCCGGGCCGAGAAGAAAGACTGAACCTACGCACGCCAGAGCCGCAAAAAGCCGATCAGTGCGCCGCGCTCCCCTCCGCAGGCGATCGAACCGCATTGCGGATCACCGCCCCTCTCCTCAAAAATCTCTTTGGTGTCGTCCGGCATGAGCGGTGTTGATTGCGCCAGCTGCAGCCAGGACCTGCGTCCGGAGATGCGAGTGAAGATCAAACTCGCTGCTGATCGCCTGCGCGGCGGCCGGACCCGACTTCAGCATCTCCCGAGGGCTGACACCGTAGCGCGCCCGGAACTGTCGGCTAAAGGCTTCTGGAGTCTCAAAGCCGGATTGATAGGCAAGCTGCTTGGTCGACAGAAAGCGAAATTCGCCGCGCGATATCGCCCGCAGCACCGCCGAAAGGCGCTTATCCTTAATGAAACTGGAAATGCCATTCTCCGCTTCAAACAGGCGGTAAAGATGCGCGCGGGAAATATTAAATCGGTCGATGATGGAAGTCACTGTCAATTGCGGCGACATGGCGTGCTGGTCGATATAGGCGATGATCATTTCCTTGAGGCTGACGCTATGCACCGAAGCCTCAGGGGCAGTGAGATGGGTCGACAACCCCCTTATCGCAGCGGCAAAAAGATGGATAAGCGCCTGCTGTGCTGCAGCCCCTTCGTCCACCGTCAATTGCGGCGCAATCTTCAGTGTGGCGCCAAGAAACTGCGTTATCAGCCGGGTTGACCCCACATCCTTGCGTAAGACAACCCCATGCAGATTTTGCCAGCCAACTGCCTTTTGCAGCGCATGTCGCGGCAAGGTGGTGGTGATACGCCGCCCGGCGGTCGCCTCACTTTTCACGGTGCGGGCCAAATCAATAATGACAATGTCGCCCAACGAGGCCTTGACATCCCGCCCGTCGAAATCTCCGACCAAACTGCCGCCCGTCAACATCTGGATCATATAGAAATCCAGCCCACCAACTCCGATCAGCCGCTTGTCGCGCTGATAACGCTGTTGGTTGTGGGCTGTCGCGCCAATGGTCAGGGGACCGGTTGAAAATGATAAAATCTTGCCTTCCAGCGGGGCCTTGGTATCCCCGTCAAAGGATGAGATTTCATAGATCGGTCGAATGAGCGTGCGCCAGAACTCATTCCTGAAATCCGGATCCATTTGCGCCGTCGACAGGAACAATCGGTTCATGTCTTTCCCCCACACGTCGCAGGCTGTTACATTCTTCACTGAAAGCCGGTTTGATTCCAGCGACCATCTGTACAATTGTATTTCACAAAAAACAAAAATCAAGTGTCATTGCTAAGCGGAGTGATGATCACTCCATGTCTATACTTAGTTTGCAACAGATATCGCGGAAAGAGTGCCTCGGCGCTGCTTCTTAACGCGTCGATCGGGAATATATGCGCGGAAAAAGCAAATAATCGGAAATATTGATTTGTCTCTTCGCAACAGCGCTACTTCGATCTCACGCTCCGAAAGCAGCTTTTTCCCCCGATGAAGGAAGAAGCCGCGACACGCCGCACCGCACGCAAGATACTGTATAAGCGCTCAAAACTTACATAGTCCCCCGCGATTGATGACCGATTGCAATCAGGTATATAATAACTACGTAAATTAACACGAGACCTATCCACTGAAACGTACTTAAATCGCTATAGGACATTTAAAAAATCCCTAATGTAAATACTGTCACATAATAGCATTTCAGAAATCGAAATACGAGTCTTTCTCCTTTTTCACTTGAACTGTACATTACCGTACCGATACGGCCTTTTTGTCAGCCCACGAAATTTACCCCATCAACCCCTCGTTGCTTTAGCGACCGCTGTTTGTGTAGACATGGTGAACACCCACTGCATGACTGCTCAGCGAACGCATAACCCGCATTTTTTCATTGATTCACCTTGCGCCCCCCCCGGCCCGCAGGCTATCCACGAATTTTCAAAGGGATGCGAGAAACCGCACGGGCGCACTGACCTTCAAAGGCACTGCCACCCAGATCCAAATGCTTAAGAAAACATATCCGCAAGCCGCGAGTGCGTGACCCGGCATGGGCAACATACAGCCTGTTGGCTCTGGAGCAGCGCTGATTGTCGGTTGATACTGGCAGAGGCTGCGGAAACAACACGTGGCGCCTCATCAGCTCCCCGCATCACAGCCCCCCCGCTTTTTAAAGATGGAGCAACCCGCTTGATTGAAGTTGGCAGAGGGCTTCCAAAAAGGCCCGGATGCTCATTAATTCGGAGGCAATCCGAGCATCCGGGCGATGTGTCGTGAATTGGGAGGGTACGAACACAACCCATTACTTGTCATGAAACCAGAATGAGTACAATAGCAACAACGTGGGATGAAGTTGAGCCAAATTTACTTAAGGGTATCGCGACATAGTCCCGCGCGATCGTTCAACAATTCCGCTCCTGCACCCCCTACATATTGGTGAGTATTACTAGCCGGCACAGGATGCCCTGCACGTCATTGGTATTGTGCCGATGGGGCCTTTCGTTTGATCATCAGCACCAGCAAATGCCAGAGGAGGCAAAAGATGAACCATCCATTCGCTTTGATTGCCTGCCTGCTATTGATCGGCAGTCTGGGGTTTTTGATATTGACGATCGTCTCACTCTTAAAGCAGCGACCCGAGTCGGCACAGACACCAGCGCATGCGGAGTATCGCCAACGGGATTTCCTGCAGTCGCTGGTGATGACCTATGGTGCCCTGCTGCCAATTTATGTGCCGGAACTTTATGCGCATTTGCACCTGCACCAGCAAGACCTTGCCCGCAGCGAAGACGACTGAAGCGTCATACGCCTTGGTGATCAACCTTCATCAACGCTTGCTCCAGGTCGCGGTCGCGCACGTATGCGCGGCGCGCAGATCGGAATGCCAACATGTTCTGATCGCAAGCCCCGGTCCAGATCGTCCAGACGCCGCCAGCCATCGCACTGTCTTTGATTGCGGTAGCGATTGTCGCCACCGCTTCGCAACGCACCATCGCACCTGCAAAGCCCGCAGGCAGCGATTTGATTGCTGCACTTAACCAATATGATCAGCTTGATTTGATCTTGCGAAGCCTATAATACAGCATTCAATATTGTTAATATATTACTTTATTAGAGTTGTCGAATTCATGACTGCAGTTAGTGCAAATGTTTATGCCTTCTCTTCGCCCTAAATATTATGCTATATTTGATATGCAACTGCACGAGGGTCATATTATGAAGCATTCCCTTGCAACATCACTTGGCATATTAGCAATTACTCTTTCAACCAATGCCTATGCAGCCAGTGCGATCGTCACCACAACTCTAAACTTGCGGACCGGTCCGGGGACGCAATATATGACGATGGGTCGCATTCCAAACGGTGTCGGCGTCGTGGTTGCGGGATGTACGAGCGGCTATGGCTGGTGCCGGGTCAGCTATGCGGGCATGGATGGCTGGGCGTCCTCACGCTATATTGCGGTCCGGACCTCCGGCGGATATAGCACCTATGATAATTTCGGCACATCCGCCGCAGCCATCGGCATTCCCCTAATCGCCGGCATTGCCATTGGCTCCGCGATCAACAACAATAATTATTATGATGGCCCCGGTTGGGGTCGTGGCTGGGGCCCGGGTTGGGGACCACGACCCTATGCGGGGTGGCGTGGCGGTCCCAATTATTACAATGGCTGCATCGGACGGAACTGCCAGTCAGGATGGGGTCCACCGCGCCCACATTGGGGCGATCGACCAGGGTGGCGTGACCATCCAGGATATCACCACCCCTTTGCTGAAGGCCCGGGAAATCGTTGGGGATCGCGTCGTCGCTAGCGCAAATTGCGTCGAGAGAACATCATTGCGCGCAGGCCCGTGTGACGAAGCGGATCGGTTGACTTCTCAATCCGCTTCGTCATTACCTAACGGGTCCAAACGATACGCCTTGCGATAGGGGCGATACCGCAAGTAGCATGACGGTCCTGCTTCATCTTTTCTGAGGTGAAGAGTAAAAATGGACTATATTATATTTTTAAGTATTAGTAATGATCTATATTCATTTTTCGAGTTGCACAACTTAAAAAAATGAAGTATAGTGTGAAGGACAATTGCAGCAGGGAGTGCTTTCACCCAACCCCGAACCTTCAGGTTGCAGTTGTCTCCTCCTAGCGAATGCTTTTGCCCGGTGACACTCCCCGTCTCCGGGCAATTTTATGCCCGGAGAACGACCTGCGTTGTAGAGCGGCATCGGGCTTGATTGTCGCTGCCACACCACCCCCATCCACTATATCTGTTCATGATGGACCCGTGTCCACGGCACAGTTTATATCGGCACCCAACCAGAGCCGCGATTACCAGAAGGCGCCGGATTTTGGCTCATCACATATAAAGCTTTTCAGTCGCGGTGATATCTCGATCTGGCCACTGAGAAACAGGTATTTGATCAACACAAGAAATCCGATCAGCCGTTCACTAGCTCGATCGTCAAATCGCAATGCAAAGATATTGGCGTTGTGGATGATTTCTTTCGCTTCCAAAGGATGGTCGTTATAATAGGACACCTTGTCCGTGAGGTCGGACAGGTCCTGTTTCACGGGCACGAAATGGTAGTTTGGACGCAGGCAGCCCTCCATGAACCAGGTCTCATGGGCGGGCTCGGGCATCATGCAAAGCGATTGGCTCGACATAATCCATTTCGGATTGCAGGTACAGGCCGGGTTCTGGTGAAACAGGATATATCTGAACCCGAGCAACTGCCTGCGCGACAATGTGGGTTTGCGGAGATAACAGGGGGAACCGAATGGGCCGGCGGGCGCGCTGCACCGCGCTTGGTGATGCGCACAATCCCGGCTTTGTCCGGCATTGGCCGCCAGTGCGATCTTATCGGTAAAACGCTTTGCATCGCGTATGCGCGGGTACAGGCGGTCAGCATCCAGTTTGAACAAGATCGCCTTCTCGCTGAGAGTATGGACCGATCTGCTCTTGACGATTGTCGGACAATCACCAGGGCGACTGTCTGGCGCCACGCGATAACTGATCTTGCTTTGTGGCGCGAAATATCGCCGATAGACTGTGAGGTCGTCGGAATAAGGACAGGATGGTTTGGGCCAGGAACCCATCTCGGCATGCCAGGCGGGGAACCTGTGACCGGCCCTATGATAATAATGTACCCGCTCCATGGCGCGGGCGATTGCCTCATCACTTTGTTCAAACAGATAGGCGTCCAGCTTGGCTTCGAAATAGGAACTGGGTAGTCGCTCAGCGAGATGCGCGACGAGACGATGGAAGGCTCTGAAGGACACGGCAACACTCAATGCTTAGGAAACGCGCAACATGGCTCCAGTGCTTGGAACGCATTGCCCGCGCTCGCAGATGGGAACGCGAAAAGCGGATGTTTCTGCATCCGCGATCAACTGGGTTTGTCGCAGATGAACTGTGGCGCGAATGGCGCGTCGGAGCAGCCTCATCATCACGAACATCATTGATACAAAGCGCGGCCTCGAGAACGCGGCCACTATCTTGCATTCAGATAGATAAAGGCTGCAAGGCTGGCGGTCATGACAACGATCCCGAGCGCCGCGATCTCCAGCACAATGAAAAAATCCGGCACGCGAAGCCCACCCTATCACAGAAGAGTTTGATGACATTTGAGAACATGTGTCTGCGGATGCACCATTCAACAATCCATTGAAGCTCAATGTCAAACAGGCAACCCCGCGCAAAGCTGGCCCTTCAGCTGCCCCCCCGGCAAAGGGGAACCGCCGGAAAGAATTCCGGCGGCTGGTATTTTTAAGACGGCGAAGCCGATTAGAATTTGTAGGCGACACCGACGCGAATGTCATTGGTCTTGACCGAGTTACGCAGGGAAACATCCTGGAAATCGAAGTCGTTGTGACCAAAGTCGGTGTAACGATATTCAAAACGCAGCAGGATATTGTCGGTTGCTGCATAATCAAGACCCGCACCAATGGTCCAACCGGTCTTGGTCTTGGAGTTGTTGAAGTCGTAGCCACCGGTTGAGTAGCTGGTCTTGACATCACCAAATGCCACACCACCTGCGATGTAAGGCATGAAGCGATCCATGGCATAACCGGCACGCGCGCGCACCGCACCCGACCACTCAAGCTCCGACTTGCTCGATGCAGCTGGCAGCTGGTTGCCACCATCAAAGTCATGCGACTTCTTCAGATCATTGTAATCGAAGTTGCCGTCGATGCCGAGAATGACACTGTTGCCCATATCGAAGTTGTAGCCGGCATATACGCCACCCAGGAAACCGTTGGAGTTGAATTTCTCCGAACCGTCATAGTCCCACGCGCTCAGCTTCGACTGCGCCCAACCCCAGCCGATTTCGCCACCAATATAGGCGCCGCCAAATGAAAAAGCGTTGGTTGCATAAGGTGCAGGCTCCTGGGACACGATTGCGTCCGCTGCATGGGCACCCGAGACTGCCATCATCGCAAAAAGGGATGCGCCGAGCAGGGTTTTCTTAATCATCAAATCACTCCTTAAGTATTCGAATTTGCAGCGCAGTTATATGACTGATTCACAACAAAGTATGTAGCACATATGCAACAACGAGAACTATTAACAACTATACATTTAACTTACATTATTGCTAGCATAATATATATTTCTAAATAACGTTATTTTACTTCATTCTGTTCTTCGTCTTGCTCATGGATCGTCTCGTCTGCATTAAACAGCTGGGTGACGCGCAATGTCCTCTGATTGCGCGGCGACCGGTTCCTTGATGCGGAACCAAGCAACATAAAGGGCTGGCAGAAACAATAGCGTGATCGCTGTTCCGGCGATGATGCCGCCCATCATGGCATAGGCCATCGGCCCCCAGAAGACTTCACGCGCGATGGGTATCAGCGCCAGGCTGGCCGCAGCGGCAGTCAGGGCAATCGGGCGCATGCGATGCTGGCTGGCCTTCATGACCGCGTCCCACGGATGCAAGCCGCCATGGATATCCTCCTCGACCTGGACAATGAGAATAACCGAATTGCGGATGAGAATACCAATCAGCGCCAGAACACCCAGAATCGCCACAAATCCCAGCGGCTTGCCACTCGGCAACAGCGCGGCAACCACTCCGATCAAGCCAAGCGGAGCCACCGCCACCACAAGAAAAAGACGCTGGAAACTTTGCAGCTGCACCATCAACACGGTGGCCATGACAAACAGCATCAGTGGAATCACCGCCGCAATCGGCCCTTGTCCCTTGCCGCTCGCTTCCACGGTTCCTGCGGTGGCGATCGCGTAACCGACAGGAAGCTTCGCTGTGAACGCCCGCACTTTCGGCGCCAGATCCTTGACGATTGTATCGGGCATGGTGGCATCGGCAATCGCCGCCGCCACTGTAATGGTCGGAATGCGCGATCGCCGATAAACCAGAGGCTGTTCCAGCGCGTAACGGAAATTGGCAATCGCCGCCAACGGCACCGAGGTTCCCTGACCGGTCGCAATCTGCAACCCTTGCAGTGTGTCAATGGAATCGCGTTCCTGCTGCTGTGCGCGCGCAACCACATCGACAAGATAGATCGAGTCACGCACCTGCGTGATGGCGACACCGCCAACGATGCCGTTGAGCGTGGTGGCAATATCCTTGGAGGATATTCCGAGCTTGCGCGCCTTGTCCTGCAGGACATCGACACGGACTACCCGTCCGGGCTCGTTCCAATTATAAGTAACCACATCCAGACGCTTGTCTTCGCCCAGAACGGAGGCAAATTGCTGGCTGATCGCCCGCAATTTCTGAATGTCGGGACCCGATACGCGATATTGCACCGGCCGGCCAACCGGCGGTCCCAGTTCGAGGAATTTCACATAGACATCGGTGCCGACATAATCCCGGTGCAATATGGCGTTGAATTTCTCCCTCAGACGATCACGGGCCTCAAGATCCTTGGCCACCACGACCATTTCACCGAAATAGGGATTGGCGGGCTGGACATCGAATGACAAAATGAAGCGGATGGCACCCTGACCGATATAGGTACTCCAATGATCGATATCGGGATTATCCTTGAGCATCGTCTGCTCAAAGCGCTGCATCTGTCGCCTGGTCTCGGTGACAGAACTGTTCTGTGGCAAGGTCCAATCCAACACCAACTCCGGCCGGTCAGATTGCGGAAAGAACTGGCGCTGGATGAATCCCATCCCCACGACCGAGACCACAAACAGCGCAATGGTGGTGGCGATTGTCACCCATTTATGCCGCATCGCCGCCAACAGCACCGTCGAAAAAGCCTCGAATGCCTTGCTCGGCTTTGCGGCATGCGCCTGCATTTTCTTCGGTAGGAACGTGACACCCAGCAAGGGGGCGAACAGAACCGCCACAATCCAGGACACCAGCAGCGACACCGCAATGACCACAAACAATGTATAGGTATATTCACCGGCCTGCGAATTGTTGAGGCCAATCGGTATGAACCCGGCAATGGTCACAAGCGTGCCTGTCAGCATCGGAAAGGCCGTGTGGGAATAGACATAGGTCGCAGCCTTGTGGATGGGATCACCATGTTCCAGGCGCGCCACCATCATCTCGACAGCGATCATGGCATCATCAACCAAAAGACCCAAGGCAATGATCAGTGCCCCCAGTGACACGCGCTGCAGCGAGATATCCATGATCTGCATCGTCAAAAAGGTAATCGCCAGCACCAGCGGGATCGAAAGCGAGACGACAAAACCCGCCCTCATGCCGAGCGAAATGAAACTGACGGCAAGAACAATCACCACCGCCTCAAACAACGCCTCAGTGAAGCCGGAAACCGCTTCCTTGACGACCTGCGGCTGATCGGCGATCCGCGTCACCGTCACGCCGATCGGCAGTTCACCGGTCACCTGCGTCATCATCTTGTCCAGCGAGGCGCCAAATTCCAGCAGGTTGCCATTGGGTTTCATGCCGATGCCAAGCCCGATCGCATCCTGGCCGTTGACGCGGAATATCGAACGCGGCGGGTCAATATAGCCGCGGGTGATCGTCGCGACATCGGAGAGGCGAAAGAAACGGTCATTCACGCGCAGATTGACCGCGCGCAGGTCGGCTTCCGAATTAAACTGACCGCCGACACGCACACTGATGCGTTCAGCCCCGGCTTCCACAACCCCCGATGGGGTGATTGCATTCTGGTCCTGCAGCGCCTTCATCACAGCCTGCTTGTCAAGACCGAGTGCCGCCATCTGGTGGGTCGAGAATTCCAGATAGATTGCTTCGTCCTGCGCACCGATCAGCTCAACCTTGCCCGCATTGGGCAGAGTGAGAATCTGGCTCCGGGCATTTTCGGCGTAATCACGCAGCTGTCGCATGCTGAACCCGTCACCGCTAAACGCGTAAATATTGCCGTAAACATCGCCGAACTGATCATTGAAATAGGGACCCATCACGCCCTGGGGAAGCGTGTTCTGAATATCGGTCAACAGATGACGCACCTCAGTCCAGGCCTTGTCGACCGCCTTGGCGCGCGTTGTCTCCTTGAGAAACACAAACACCACCGACTTCCCGGCCGTTGTCACCGATCGCGTATAATCGAGCGTGTCGAGTTCCTGCAGCTTCTTTTCCAGGCGGTCCGTGACCTGGTTGAGGGTTTCGTCCACCGAGGCCCCCGGCCAGTTGGCCTGAACGACCATGGTCTTGACGGTGAAATCCGGATCCTCCTGGCGCCCCAGATGCAAATAGGACACCAAGCCCGCCACCAGGAAGACCAGCATGAAATACCAGACCAAAGAGCGATGATTAAGCGCCCAGTCAGAGAGATTGAAACCTTTCTTCACCGCGCGGATCCTTTTTCACTGAGCATCACTGTCTGGCCCTCTTTGAGCGCATGAACACCGGCAATGGCGATATAGCTGCCCGCGGCGATCCCGCTGGTGGTGAAACTTTGTTCATCGCGTCCATCCACCAAAACGATCTTTCGCGACACAAGCTTGCTGTGCGGATCGATCACATAGACACTGGTCTTCCCGCCCTCGTCGACAAGCGCCGAAAGCGGCAGTGTCACCGCCCGCTGGGCCGGCATCACCGCCCGTGCGTTTATCATCGCGCCAAGGCGAAACCCCTGTGGCGGTTGATCGAGTTTCAGCTTGACGCGACGGCTGCGGGTTTGAGCATCCGCCTCAGGTGCCACCTCGCGCACCGTCCCCTCGCCCGTGACGGCTGGGTCGGCTTCAAGTGTAACCTGAAACCGGGTCCCCACTGCAAGATACTGATCAAGATGATCGGGAATATCGATAACCGCTTCCCGGACATCCGGGCGAGCAATGGTCACCACGGTCTGCCCCGCAGCGACCACCTGGCCAATTTCGGCCTGTGTAGCCGAAACCACCCCATCATAATCGGGGCGCAGCACGGCATAGTTGCGTTGGTCCTGGGCTTTCTTCAGGCTCGCCTTGGCTTTTTCGACACCGGCCCCGCCACTGTCCCGGGCCTGACGCGCGGCGTCATAATCGGCCTGAGCCACGTTCCTGCTTTTAAGTAGCGCGGCCTGGCGTTTCTCGTTGGCAAGCGCATTGGTATATTGCGCCTTCGCAGTTTGCAGATCGGCTTGCGCGGACTGTACCGCAAGATCCAGCTGGGTTGGATCAAGCGTCGCCATGACCTGCCCCTTCTGAACGCGATCCCCGACCATTGCCGGACGGCTGACAACCCGCCCCAGCACCCGAAAAGCCATATCGGTGGCGTAGCGCGGTTCGATGGTTCCCGAAAACCCCGCTTCAGCGACCGGCGTTGCCGCTGCAACCGTATAAATTACGGGACGTGCGACGTCAGTTTTGCGATCTGCGGCCTCATTGCGCCCGCAACCGCCCACTATCAAAGTGGTGGCGAGCATCAGTGTGCCGAACACCTGAGCCTGAGTGACTGCCGTTGTCGATTTCATTGTGGTGCCGATCCCTGCTCATTGGTCTCCATGATGGTGACAGCAGCGCCCGGTCGCAGCAATTGCGCGCCGCCACTCACAACCCTGTCCCCCGCTGCAATCCCGTCGGAGACCGCAAACCGCCCCTTCTCATAGGCAAGCACCGTGACAGGCACGAGGTTGGCCACGTCTTTTTCCGGATCGATTTTCCAAACGGCGGTCTTTCCGCCATCACTTGTCATCGCCGTCCAGGGCATCATCACCACCTGCGACGTCGCGACCGCAATCCGTCCGGTAACAGAGGCCCCAAGCGCCATTCTTGACATAGAAGCGGGGATCTCGACCTTGACCCGAACCGTCTGCGCCTTGCTATCGATAATCGGCGCAATTTCCCGGATATGACCTTGGGCGGTCACAGTTGGATCAGACAACAAGGACAGGCCCACTGCCATGCCCACATCCGTTTGATGGATCAGCGTTTCCTGCACATCGAACACGGCATCACGCGGCCCGTCCATGGCAATGACGAACGCCGCCTGCGCCGCCGCAACCACTTGTCCGGTTTCTATATTGCGGGTTGTAATGATCCCGGACTGCGGCGCAACAAGTTGCGTATAGGAAAGCTGTTGTCTGGCGCTTTCCAGCGCGGCATTGGCACTGCTGAGCATGTTCTGCGCTGTCTGGCGCTGCTGGTCTGCCTGATCATAGTCGCTGCGCCTGGTGAAGCCTTGCTGCAGCAAACGCTTCTGACGGATAAAGCGCGCCTTCGCCTCAACCAGCTTGGCCTCCGCCGCGACTTTTCCCGCCTGCGCGACCTTGAGAGCAGCCTGCTGTTCAGAGGCATCGACAATTGCCAGCACTTGTCCTTTTTCCACATGCTGACCAACCTCGGCACGGCGCTCCCGGATCAAGCCGTTGACGCGGAACGACAGATTGATCAGCTGGCGCGCCGCGATTGCGCCCGAAAACGCGAGCGGGGGATGGTAAGCACTGCTTTCAGCGATCGTCACCGCAACAGGAATATTGCCGGGCGTGGCAGCACTTTGAAGAGACGGCGCCTGCGCGGCAATGCCGGCGTTGACCGTCAAAATCACGACAAGCGGCGCCAGCCTCGTCGAACACCACGTTTTTCTGAAAACCAAAGAGGATCTCTGGCGCATGGATCTGCCTCGCAGGCTCATCTCAAATCATTCGCAAATGGAGGCGGCAACTGGATCACAATGAAGGATCGCCACGGTCGCACAATTCGACTTTGCTTATCGGAATATTAATGAAGTATTCGAGATATATTTAATTTACGTTTGACTAATAAATGCAAGCAATCACGATATAGATGACTGACTTGCAAATAAGACGGCGCCCTATTTCTGTCAAGATAGATAAAGTGCTTCACGGCAAACTCGCAAAACCTTGATCGAACGGTGATGAGGCCTCTCAGCGCTGTTGTCGTTTTCCAGGCAATGTCTGTGGCCGGAGATTTGGCCTCGCCTTTGCAAAAGACGGCAAAGCAAGCCCGTCCTTGATCGGGTCAGCTGTGCAATGAAGCAGTTGCGCAGGGTTTCCGCTCGTTGATCCGAGAGGAGTGATCGGCTCCCATACAGTTGCGATTGATTGGCCCTGCCCCGATGTTTCACTTGAAGTCGCTCCGAGACGAGCCTGTAATAGGAGCGCAATCCCAGGCGGGCGAGGTTGAGAACTTGCCATCCTTCGTATGGGCACCGACTGTGCCACATCTCCCAATTCCCTGCTCAATACGGAGCCTGGGTTAGCATCGCGCCCCGCCGTCTGTCCGGGCGCACCGAGACCTTGGTCTGCCGGTGTCATGGTGAGATGGAGAGATGGAGAGATGGAGAGATGGTGAGGCGTTCGCCCCGTCAGGGCACAGATGATTTCTACCCCAAAAGCCAACACCTGCAACAAATATGGGTATTAAATGAGACATTTTAATATAACCTACCACTTAAATCATCGGCTATTTCCTGTTAACTTGTCTAGGCGTCATCAATACTGGTTTTTATCAAGCATGCATTAATAGGACGCAATCTTCGCAGGGTGCAAACCACGTACGAAGGTTATGCTGTTTTAGTTCTTTCATTCGTTTTTTGACCTCCATAGGCATGTGGTCATCGTAAGGTTCTCCCCCTTTCGGTGACCACATGTTTTTCTGGCCCAGGTTTTGTGGCCCGTGTTTTCTGGCCCGTGTTTTCTGGCCCGTGCCGGGCATTCGCCGCCAGCGCGCCCCTTCAAGGTCGATCAGAACGAAAATGCCCGGCAAAGCGTGGATGCACTCTTTTCATTCTAGCTTAAACTTCATCAGCCGGATATCAAGAATGGCTAATTTATACTTCCGTTGAAAGAAGATTTTATAACCTATATTGAATATCATGGCATTTTTAACTTGCAGCAATCCGCTTTGTCTGAATAGTATCGCGCTCTATTCGGTAATGCTCGAATTTTTCATGACCCATTTTTATTGGTGCCAAGGATTTGATTAGACATTGACCCGTCCAACTCAGCGTTCTCTGGTGTGATGTGCAGCACGCCTCTGCGGCTTGGCGGTTTCGCGCTGTTTGCTGATCAGGAATGTCACGCAGTTGCGCGGCGGCGCGGCAGGAGTTGAGACAGCCTTTGGAACCAATTTGAGAAGCGCCCTTGCATGCGGCATGTGTCCCATCGGCACGGTTGTTTGACGGTGCGTCCCATTGAAGGAGGAGGATGCTGTGACGCCAATTTTGAAAAGGGAGAAGACCTGGCGATACTGGCCGATCCTTGGTTTGACGATGGTGCTCACAGGCTGCGTCACCGCAGCCGTTCCACCCTGTTCAACACCACACCGCCTCGCCAGACTTCGTCAGGAACAGGTGCTGCGCGGCAGCATCAATAAGCGACGCCGAGCCCTGGTCGCAAGTGAAGTCAAGTCAACAGCGCTGAACTGCCAAAAACAGCATATCGATACGACGCACCCTTCCGCATCCTGCCTGATCTTGCAGCGGCGCAAACATTCATTGGCGGCACGGATCCATCAAGAGGAAATCCAACTCCAAGTTTTGCTCAAAACCGACGATGATCGGCAAAGCCTGTTTGGCAAGCAGGCCTCGTGTCTTTTACCCCCCGCTCCAACGCTCAAGCACGCCCCTGTCATCCATCGCAACAAACGTTCCCATCACGACAAGCAGCCCCCAGCGCGGACCCATTCTCGTCACAAAGCCCACCCCGCCGTCCTGCATGCGGTGAAACAAGCCGAGCAGCCGATAACGTCTGCACCGGTCATCGCAGAGGCACCCAAAACAACCCAGGCTCTCGGCAAACCAACGGAGGTCACAGCTGCCAAATCATCACCTCCACCCGTGGCGTCGCAACCCGAGCATGATTATGTTGTCGATCCGCATATGCGGGTGATTGGTCGCAGCTTCTTTCAGGATGATATCAAACTGCCACATGAGTCTGACGCACATTGATGCTTTAACGATCCGCTTTGTTTACAGAAGTGGTTGCAACCCCATGATTTGGCCATAATATCCGCGATACGGATATTAGAGTATGCTCATATGCTGTATGGGAAACTCCGAGAGTCGCAATCGACAGATTGCGACGCCCCACCGCCGCCCAGAAAAAGAAGAACCAAGCCCTTGAACTACAGCCTTGAAAAACAACACGAAAATCAGATGATGCGGCTATAAATCATAATATCTTTATTTAGTAAGATTTAATACTGAAAAACTAAATTGCTTATTAAGCTACCATATTTAACTCACAACTAATTATTTACTCTATCACGCATGTATAACTTGCCAATATACGGATCGCTCCCCTACTATAAACATAGGATTACTTATTCTTTTCCCATGTAAAATTGGGTAAAGCGCTTTTATTTTCTCGTCGTTGGGAGTTGTCGCATGTCCAAGATTCATTTATCAACCTCGGATATCGCTCCTGAAGCCAGAAATGACTTCTGGCGAACAGTTATTCGCCCAATTTATGAGATCGCAACGCCCAATGGCGATCCGTCAGAGACACTGCGGGGTGAAATCCTCTCTTATAGTGCCGGTCCCCTGACCATTGGCACCACCAGCTTCAGTGAACAGAGCTATCAACGCGACAAACATCAGATCGATCGCGAGAATTCCGATTTCTACCTTATCCAATTTATCACTTCGGGCGATCTGAGCGGCGATTTCGAGGGGCGGTCGGTTGCGGCTGCGGCTGGCGATGTCGTCATCATCGATCTCACGCAATCCGTCCATAGCCACGCAAGTGCCGGACAACGGATTACAACGATCCTGGCGCGGGACGCGTTCAACCGAAACGCAAACTGGCGCAGCCTGCACGGGATCGTTTTGAGCGCGGATGCGCCCGCCACCCGGCTCATTACACATTTCCTTCAGGGGGTCCTCAACATTGCGCCAGAACTCTCCGCTGAAGAAGGCGCCTCAACTCAGGACGCAATCATCAACCTGATTGCTCTTGCGTTGCGCAGCAGCCCCGACATCGTGGAACAAACCATGGGTGCCGATGCAGTCAATGTTGATATGAAAGAGCAGATCATCCGCTTCATTGAGAATAATATTGCCTCGACCAGCCTCAGCGTCGCGATGATCCAGAAACGGTTCCATATTTCCCGCGCCCATCTTTACAGGATCTTCGGCGCGGATCACGGCATAGCCAGCCTTATCAAGGAAAAGAGGCTCGATTTCGCGCTGCGGAGCCTGATGAAGGGGCAATACAGCAATGTTACCGCCAAGCAACTGGCCCATATCAGCGGATTCAAATCACCCGAGCTCCTCAATCGTCTGTTTCGGGAAAAATTTGGCATGAGCCCCAAGGAACTGGTGCGATCCGGCGAGTTGATGCGACTTTCGGTAAAGAGCGGGTTTGACCTGCAGGATCATATGCGTGAGCAGGTCCTGAACGCGGCCCAGATTATCAATACCGCATCCACTCAAAAATAGCTGCGAGCTGTAATGGAGTTGCAGTCAGCTCATTGACTTTCACGCACTTGCCACCACTAGGCGCGACATTGTTCACCCTGTCGACACACGGCGAAACAGAGCTGCAAAGACCGCTTGAATGATCAGTGAACCGGTGCTGTTGACGGGCGTCCCACCGCTGCCGCGAGCAGACGCAAGAATCCTGCCTCAATAGCCTGGCTCTGCTGCTCGCAGGCATCCTGGGCGAAGGCGATAACGCCTTCAAGATAGACGATCATCAGCTTGGTGATGGCCCATTCTCCCGAAAGAAGCAACCCGTCCAGATTTCCTTGGGCGATCGATCTCTCGATGGTGACACGCGGGATAGATATGCCGTCGATCCATAAGGGTTCGACACGATGATACGGCGCGGCCTGCTTGAGTTCAACAAAGATGTCGCCCGATTTGGCGGCTCCCTCGGTCTTCCTGCAGCAATAATTGGAATCGCACTGACGCACGACATGAAAGATATAATGCTCGCACTGACAATTTTTCAACACTGCAACCGGCCTCTCACTGAAACCTTGTAAAATAACTTTAAATATACCCTCGATCCTTAGACCAATGCGCAGAGCCTCGCTTGAGAAAGTAATTTTAATAAGTCATAAACATGGCTTTTTTAAATTTCTGATCTTTAGATTTTATTCTACAAGCATAAACCCTATAAAGGCGCAGGAAATTGGCCTATTGTATAATATTGATGCTTTTTATATTTTAGTCATTACTTTAAAACAGCATCAATCAAGCGCGACACGCCAAAGTGTCAGGTAAATCACCTCATTGGAAGCCTATTCCGAGCGGAGCATCCTCGCGGAAAGCAGGCGGCGACCACGACACGCCTCTACAGTTCTGCATTGAAGGCGGAGTTTTCGCGGCGAGGAAGCGCGTTGCACCGGGATCACGGGGAGGGGATTTCCTCGACGGAATTCGGTTGCTCTGGCTCAAACGCGCAGAGCAATGCACCACGAAATCTATGGGTTGGCGTATCAGTCAAAAATATTACATTATATATATGTAATATATACTTTACGAAGGCCGCTTTAGTAAAATCTTAATCCTACTTTTTCACTTTTAAACAGTGTAAAATATGCTATTTCTTTACGAATCGCCATATATATATTAACTATGGCTAACATTTACTGCCCGCTCTTAATATTTGCATAAGCTGCTGAGCCTTTTCCAGTTTACCCTGACCCGTTTTTCTCAGAACCGACAACGGACATTTCATGCTGCACACGCGCCCATCGTCAATCACACTGCTTCCCAACACTGCCGGTTCCGATCACAGGCGCCAACTGCACAAATTCGCCTTGTTGAGCGGCGCCTCGATTGTTGCTTTGCTGGTCAATCTGGCCCCGGTCTTGGCCGACGATCTGGTGGTGGATCCGGCGCTCGCCAATTCGCCGTTTACGGCGGTGGATGGTGACTATGATACGCTGACCATTGGCGAGAGTGGCGCCGGCATCTATCAGCGCACCGACGGCCAGACTGTAGATATCATGGTTCTGTCGGATTTCACGCTTGGCAAGAATGCCGGTTCAAGCGGCCAGATCAAGCTGGACAATGGCAGCACCCTGCGCGTTAATTTCGATGATGGAACACGCAGGATCCCGCAAGCGATCGGCACCGGTGCCGGCACCGGCTCGATTGAAGTCCGCAATGGCTCGAAGCTCGTCTTTGTGACAGACAATGAATTTAACACGCTTCAATCGTCGACCTATAATCTCGGTTCGCGAGAAGGCGGTCGCATGACGATTGATGTCTCCGGCATGGGCTCGAGCATAGAGACAGAGTTTAACGGCCATGTCAGTGATCTTGTTCATTACGGCGGCTTCGTGCTCAACAATGCTGATCTCACCGTTTCGGATGGTGGCAATATCACCTCGGCCTTTACCGACGAGGACAATACCCGTCCGCAGCGAAACGGCGGCCTGGTCGCTGATTTCGGATCGACGGCATTGATCACCGGTGCGCAGACCACCGGCACGCTCGGAGCGCTGTCGGTGTTTCACGGCAGCAGCATCACCATTGCCGACGGCGCGCAGGTGGAGACGAAGGGTATTCAAGCTGGATTGACTCCGGTCAGCTTGTTTCACATTGAAGGCGGCAATATCCATGTCACCGGTGCCCAGACCGTGGTGCGATGGGCAGGCGATGATACCTTCGCATCATTTACCGAGATCGTCGGCGACGACGACGGCAACGCGGGATCCCTATTGATCGACGGCGGTGCGACGGTAAAGGATACTGTCCTTGGCATGAGCTTTACCCGTACGGGTAGCCCGGCCAGCGGCAGTTTGACCATTGATGGCGCGGGCTCGAGCTATAATGCCAGCTATGCCGCCCTGGGCAATACTCATGTCGGAGCAGTCCCGCAGATCATCACAATCAGCAATGGGGGCGCGCTCAATCTCGATGGCACGGCGCTCCTCTCCTCGAGACTTCCTGAGGTGGGTGCCGGCAATTTTACCATGGTGGGCAATGCGAGGCTTACCATTGATGGACCGGGATCCATTCTCGACATTCGCAATAGCAACTGGAACCCCAGCGGCGTAAAGGCCGGTGCAATTGTCTTTGAGCAGGCTGGTATCGCCGCGTCACCCAACAATACGATCACGGTGTCAAATGGTGGCAGCATCAAGGCCCGTGAATTTGTCACCACCAATAATGAAAAAAACGCCAGCCGCGTCAAAGCCACCATCAATATCGGCGCTGCGGCGGGTGATGCAGCGCAGGCGGCCGGAACGCTGGATGTCGCAGCCATCAATACGACGCTGACCACCCATGGCAATACATACGCGCGCACCTATACCGACGGTGGTCCGGGGGGCCAGATTGATCTGGTGTTCAACCACACGCAGAATGATTATGCGTTTGACCCGACCATTCTCAACCAGACCCATGTCAATGTGGTGGCCGGACGCACGATCCTCACGGCCGATAACAGCTATAAGGCCGGCTCCGAGACCCATGCCGGTGCCACGCTGCAGATTGGCAATGGCGGGCGCCAGGGCTGGATCATCGGCGATGTCGCCAATGACGGAACCACAGCCTTTGATCG
>NZ_JASAMU010000017.1:0-92515 GCF_029909885.1 Ochrobactrum sp. AN78 | reverse complement strand
CAATATCAAAGCCGCCGCCATGATCGCCAAGGCTGATCGCACGGCTGGTGCTGGTAAAGGCGTTACCGGTTACCTGCAAGGTGCCGCCATCGAGCGTGACTGCGCCTGTTGCAAGACCGAGCTTGGCGTCGGAGGTCACCGACAAGGTCCCCGCGGTGATCCAGGTGCCTCCAGCGTAATTATTGTCCTGCACGAGCGTGGTGGTGCCGGTGCCCATTTGTCTGACAGCCCCTGCGCCAGAGACAAGGTTTGAAACGGAGACGTCATCGGCACGATTGAAAGCCAGGGTGCCGGCATGCGCTGCGTCTGTACCGGTGCTGATAGCGCCCGCGAGGCTGCCACTGGTGCCGCCGTCGCCAAGTTGCAGCACGCCCCCGGTAATATTGGTGGTGCCGGTAAAACCATCGCCGTTGCCACTGATGACCGTCGTTCCGGCGATCTGATTAATTGTGCCCGTGCCCTTGATGTCGGCGTGGACGGCAACGGTGTCGGTCGTATTGAAATTGAGAATCCCGGTGCTGCCGCCGCCATCGCGATTGAATTCAATGGTTCCGACATTGAGGATTCCGCCGGCCCTGGCCGGCGCCCCAGCGGCGCCGCCGACATTGACGATACCCGTGGTGCCGGCCTTGTAAGCGATTTCCAGTGAGTTATCGTTGATGGCGCCACCATCATAAAGGTCCAGGCTGCCGTTACCGAATTGTCCAACCCAGATGCCATGCTGTCCATTCCAGGCAGAACCCTGACCGGAGATCGTCACATGGCCGGTGCCCGAGGTCCCGTTGCCAAGATAAAGCTGGTAACCGGTCACCTGTCCGCCGTCAGCAATTGTCAGATTGCCGGTGCCATCGCCACCAATGATGATGCGTTGGTTGGCAGTCAGCGAAGATCCGGCGCCGGAGACAATCAGATCGGCTGTCGTATTTGAATATGCGCCGACGGTAACAGAGAAAGGATCGACGGAATTGAGATTGATCTCACCGCCATTGCTGATCGTCACTGTGCCAGTGCTGTTATTTTCGTTGCCAATGCGCAGGTCGGCGATCTGCAGACTGGAGCCGGTTCCGTCCACCAAGAGATCTGCGGAGCCAAAGAGGCCCTGATCGCCAACATGGACCGTATCGCCTGTGCCTTTGGCACCGCCTGTGATGCTCAGTGATCCCGCAGTCTGAAATCCAACGACGAGGGTCTGACTGGATGAGAAATCCCAATCGGTGGTACCGGGCGGTGGTGTGGGTGTCACCGAGCCGGTATAGGTGATTTCTGGTTGTGCCATCGCAGGCATGCTTGCCACCAATGGGGTGAGAATGCCAACAGCTGCAGAACACAACAGCCGAGCGCGCAGTCGGAGGAGGGGGTTAACTGACATTCAAACCTCTAGGATGATCGCCTGAGCCGGGATTGTTCCGATTGACCACAGTCGCATGTCTGAGAAATTCACGTTTCATTGCGAGTTACATGCAGGTCCAATTTTAAAGTAGAGGCCGCAATATTAGACAGTAGAAATATAAATATTATCACACAGAAAGCATTATTGTAATGCTTATTAATATAGAGTATAGTTAAGATTGTATTAAAGTGTCGATTGACGTGCTTATAACAACGCGCGGGGTGTGCGAAAACAGCAATTTATAGCGATTTTATTCACGAGTGTTTTTGAAAGTAATAATAAAGGGATATATAATATAAAACTGTTCTTGCAGCCAGCAGGGGGGTGGTCAAGGATGCGGTTGATTTACAGTGCGGACCTGTATCAAGGCGCTCGGCGAAAGGCTTTCGCAATGAGATCCGGAAATCACGACAGAGAAATCCTGTCCATTCTTGCTGACGAAATGCGCATGAAACGGGCAACAGCGCGCATTGGCTGCTGAGAGCATCTCGCACCACACAGGTTCCGCCCGTCATCGCACCGGGGGCCTGTTGGTGGTATTTTGCGACAGCTGCAGCCGGGAACATCAAGCCAAGCGAGGGGGAAGCATATCCCGATAAAGCGAGGTTGCGAACGACAGATGGGCCTTTTTACAACGCTCGCTCCGCGACAGGACTTGCGGTCACAGTTATGCCTATTGCCTATGCCTTGCGGTCCTTCTCGAGACTTTTACGCAGCGCTTCCATGATATCAATCACATTACCGCCGCCTGAGGCCTTGGTCTGCCGCTTGTTCTCGGCGCGGGGCTTGGATTTCTTTTTCTTGGCGGCAATCATCCGTTTGAGGTTTTTCTGCACCGGATCGCTCAGCAGTTCCTCGTTCCAGTCTTCAGTCTTCTGCTTGATGAGGCTGCGCACCATTGTCAGCATTTTCTTTTCGGGCTTACCCGCCTCGACCTTGCTGAAATAGTCTTTCTCATCGCGCACTTCGTCGCCGTAGCGCAGTGTCCAGAGCACAATGCCTTTGTCGCGCGGCTCGAGCAGAACGGCACGCTCGCGGCGATACATTACCAGACGCGCCAGACCGGAGACGCTGGAGCTCGCCATTGCCTCGCGGATGACCGCAAAAGCTTCCGCACCAATTTTATCGGCGGGCGTCAGAAAATGTGGCTTGTCATACCAGATCCAGCCGATACTGTCGCGGGGGACGAATCTGTCGATATCAATTGTTCGTGTGCTTTCAAGTGCGACCGCTTCAAGCTCCTCGTCCTCCAGAATGATGTAGCCACCTTCCGCTTTCTCAAACCCTTTCGCCTGATTCTGATCGCGCACCGGCTTCTGGCTCTGCTGATCGACATAACGACTGATCACCCGATTTCCAGTCTTTTCATTGAGCGTATGAAAGCGCACGCGTTCGGCTTCACTGGTGGCCGGTCGCAGCTCAACGGCACAGGTGACGAGCGAGAGTTTGAGGTAGCCTTTCCAAAAAGCACTGGGCACCGTTTGATCCTTTTCGGTTGCAGGCCTGGTTAGACGATGGAACGCCTCAAGCGGGGCTTGGTTCCGCAGGCCGGGGCAATTGGGAACCCGACCGGGCGCTCTGCGTTAATGGCTGCAGGCTTTTGCTGCGCTAACTATACGAGGTGCCACTTGCTTGACCGATTAAACGCTTCTGCTGCAGAGCCCGCACCGGTGCTGGAGCGCGACCTGCATTATGTCAGCGACAGTGAGCCCGGCATTCGACGACTGCGCTGCGGTACGGGTTTCCGTTACAAGGGCGTTGGCGCAGGCAAAGTCTCGCCCAGGGACATTGAGCGCATCAAGGCGTTGGCCATTCCGCCCGCCTGGGAGAATGTCTGGATCTGCCCGCATCCCAACGGCCATATTCAGGCGACCGGCAGGGATCTGCGCGGACGCAAGCAATATCGCTATCATTGCGAATGGTCAGCGATGCAGGGAGAGACGAAATTCTCCAGTCTCGGTGCCTTCGCAGCCGTGCTGAGCAGCTTGCGAAGACAGATCGAGGCCGATATGCGACGGCGCTCGTTGTGTCGTGAAAAAGTGATTGCGACGATTGTCTGGCTGATGGACCGGTTGCTTGTGCGCGTCGGCAGCCCCGACTATGCGCGCTCCAACAAGAGCTTTGGCGTGACGACCCTGCGCAACCGTCATCTGAAAAATGATGGCAACGACTTGCGGCTGATTTTTAAAGGCAAATCGGGAAAGGACTGGAACCTGCGAATTTCCGACCGACGGATCGCCACGATCATCCGCTCGCTGCAGGAACTACCCGGTCAGCAGCTGTTCCAGTATCTCGATGATGCGGGACAGCGCCATGCCATCACCTCGCAGGATATCAATGACTATCTTCGGGATGCGACGCAGGCCGACTTCACTTCAAAGCATTTTCGGACCTGGGCAGCGACGGCCTCGGCTGTGAAGGGATTGTCAGCCTTGCCGCGTCCCGAAGGTGCGGCAGCGTCGAAACGGGCGTTGAATGCGGAAATCGACAGGATTGCGCAACGGCTTTGCAATACACGCGCTGTCTGCCGACGCTCCTATATTCATCCGTTGGTTTTTGAGCAATGGGAGCAGGATCAACTGACAGCAATGGTGCAAGCGGCCTCCCGTCTGCGTGTTGTAGCGCCATTGCTTGATCAGGATGAGCGGATCGCCTTGAAATGGTTGCGCCATGTGGGTCGGTAAACCGGTGCCAATGACCGTTGAGGCTAATGTTCTGTCAAGAAATGAGATCTGAGTCACGGGGGTTGGACCGGTTACCCATCCTCATTGAGCCATGCTCCATGGTGACACGGAAACCCACCGGGCCTTGCGGATGCCAGGTGAGAGCGCGCTGAAAAGGGTGGGCGCGTCAGCTTTCCGCCTTGAACCGCTTGGCTTCCTCCAACAATTTTTCGCGGTCACGGCCAAATTTTTCGATCAGCGCCTTGGCCTGAAGCGGCGACAGATCGGAGTTTTCAGCCAGGAATTTGATGTCTTCATCCTGGGTGAGGGGATCGGTGTGGTGCGACGTCATGTATTTCTCCTGCTCCGGTTAAAAGATCGCTACGCCAGGCAGCGCCTTTCTTAAGGCGATTGCGCCTGCCGTTGTATGTTCTGGCAACCGTCGATCAGACGAGGCAGGCGGTTGCAATGGCTCTTTGAATGATAACCGCGTGCAGTGCGGTTTGTTCCGTCAGGCGTTTTGGCACGACGACGACCTGCGGCTTGTCTTCAGCTTCCTGGCGCTGAGGAGACGAAGCTATCGAAAGGCAAAGAGTGCTGCGTCGCGATCTTCCTTGCCGTCGAGCGTGTTCGCGAGAATTTCGGCGGCAATCTTGCTGAATGTGATGCCATTGCCGCCATAGCCCATCGCGGCATAGACATTTGGATGGCCTTCAATGGCCCCGATCATCGGCGTGCCGGTGGGAGTTGAGCCAAAGGCCGCCGACCATTGATAAGCCGGCTTGCCGACGTCACAGCCGATCAACCGGCTGATTTTGCGGGCAATTGTCTGGCTTTTCTTTGCGGCTTTTTGTGGGTCCTCAAACGCGTCCTCAGAGGCTTCATCCTCGCCACCGGCGATCAGTCTGCCATCGCTGGCCGTGCGAAAATAAAGATAGGGATCGGACGCCTCCCAGACCAGATAATCACGCAGCCAGGCGGGTGTGGACTGTTGCTTTTGACCGGCGATCGCCCAGGTCGAGATGATCTGATGATTCTTATGCGCCAGCGCTTTGAGGAATTGATAGCCGGTGCAGAACACGACAGCGCCGGCGCTTATCACCGCGCCTTGCGCGGTGGCGAGAGCGACCTGATCGTTGAGACTGAGAAAATCGGTGATTTCCGTGTCGCGAATGATTTCGATACCGCCTTTCACGCAGTGCCGCAACAAACCTGCGGTCAATTGGGCGGGATTGGCGGAGGCCGACATATCGCTTTCAATCGCAGCCGTCCGCTCGATCGCAAAGCGTTGCTTCAATGTGTGGGCGTCGAGAAGTTCCGCACGAAGGCCAATCGCCTGCCGCGCTTCGACTTCTTCCTTGAGCGCGCGTGCGCCATACTCGTCACCGGCCAGATAGAGGGCCTTTTTGCGCTGCATGCTACAATTTATATCAAGCTCTCCTGTCAGCTTGATCAAGGCATCGACACTGTCGGTCGAGCGTTGCCAGATGCGCTCGGCGGCTTTCGCTGTCAAAAGCTTCTTGAGCTTGAACAGTGGAACATCGATCTCATGCTGCAGCATCGCGGTGCTGGCCATCGTGCTGCCAAACACCGGTTGGCGACGGTCAAAGATTGCGATTTTTCTTTTACCGTTCATCATTGCCTGGGCGATCAGCGCGCCACTGATGCCGGCGCCGACCACGATGACATCGTAATGACGGCGGGAGGGTTTTTGTCGCGTGGTCAGGGTAATTCTCGGAGTCGTTTCCCAATAGGGCTGGGACTGTCGCAATTGTCGCTTCTGCGTTGCTTCGTGTTGCGTCAAATTGATTTTCCTTCACGCGGCATTCTCGGTCTTAAACGCGTGCCGGAGCAATTGGTTCGATGCGGTGATCAATTCTTCCAGATTTGACGTTTTCCGCCAGCAAAGGCGCAGCGAAGCTGTTCCGGCAATGAAGGCTTGCCGGAACAACGGATGCTGTTACGCGGCTGTTAAGTCTTGGCCGCTTGCGCAAAACGCGGATCAAAGGTCTGCGCGAAAGTGATCTTCGAATTGGCCAGTTCCGGATCCAGCGCCTTGAGCATGTTCATCATGCTGTCAAAACCATCGGCGGCGATGATGCCTTTTTCGGAATACATGGCACGCGATTTCTCAAATCCGGTCTTATAGAGAGCGCGGTCACCCAGCAGATATTCCTCCGGCACCGTATCAGCCACATCATCAGCGGATGCCTGGTGTATCCATTTGAGTGATTTGACAAAGGCATTAACAACGCGCTGGGTGGTGATCGGGTTGGCGTCGATGAAGCTTTGCTGGACATAGGTGATGGCGGCAGGGTTTGTGCCACCGAACAAGGCGCGGGTACCTTGTTCCGTGCGGGTATCGAGAAGGATCTCGATATCACCGTCGACCTCGAGACGGGTGATGACCGGATCGAGATGCACAAGGGCAGCGATTTCGCCCTTTTTGACGGCTGCCACAGCACTGGCGCCGCCGCCGACACCGATGATCGATGCGTCATCGGCCGACAGGCCGTTCTTGATCAATGCATATTGCAGGAACAGTGAGGTTGAAGAGCCTGGTGCCGTCACCCCGACATTTTGTCCTTTGAGGTCGGCAATGGTTTTGATATCGCCTGCAAGGTCCTTGCGCACAGCGATGCAGATCCCGGGAAACTGGCCGAGTTCGCAGATCGCCTTGATATCCTGGCCGCGATTTTGCATGCGAATAGTGTGTTCATAGGCCCCGGTGACGACATCGACCGAGCCACCGATCAAAGCCTGCAGTGATTTTGCACCGCCGCCAAAATCATTGACGGTGACCGAAAGCCCCTCCTCCTTGAAGAAGCCCTTGCGCTCGGCAATGGTCAGCGGCAGGTAGTAAAACAGTGGCTTGCCACCCACACCAAACATCAGTTCTGGTTTTTCCGGGGTTGCCGACGCGTCCTGCGCATAGGCGGGCAGACGTGCTGCAACACCGGCAATCCCCATCGCGGCTGCACCGAGCAGCACGTCTCTGCGGGTAAAATTCATGGCTTTCCTCCTTGAAATAGCTTGAGAGCGCGCTTAGGCGCCGTTCGGGCTGGCGGTCTTGGGACGCCAGATGAGAAGTCGTTCCTCGACCAGGGAAACCACCCAGTCGATCAGCAACACAAAAGCCGTCAGCACGAACATGCCAGCAAAGACACCGGTGACATCGAACACGCCTTCAGCCTGATGAATGAGATAGCCCAGTCCTGCCGAGGAGCCGAGATATTCACCGACCACGGCACCGACCACGGCAAATCCGACGGCTGTGTGCAGGCTGGAGAACATCCAGGACAGCGCGGAGGGCAAATAGACATTGCGCAACAGCTGACGTTCGTTCATGCCGAGCATGCGTGCGTTCGAAAGGACGGTCTGGTTCACTTCCTTGACGCCCTGATAGACATTGAAGAAGACAATGAAGAAAACCAGCGAGACACCAAGCGCGACCTTCGACCAGATGCCGAGGCCGAGCCACAGCGCAAAGATGGGCGCCAGTACCACGCGTGGCAGTGAATTGGCGGCTTTCACATAGGGGTCAAATATTGCGGCCAGGACCGGCTTGCGTGCAAACCAGAAACCGATCAGCACACCGCCCGCCGAGCCGATAAAAAATGCCAGCATCGCTTCGAGAAGCGTGATACCGAGATGGTACCAGATGGTGCCTTCGACGAACCATTTATAGATGCGCGCGGCGACATCGAGGGGTGTTGAGAAGAAGAACTGGCTTTTGGCGGGGTTTCCCAACAGATGGGTTGCTGTAAACAGGTGCCAGACCAGCAGCAGGACGACCGCAACGCTCAGCTGAGCCAGGAATAAGGCTGGCTTTTTCATGAACTTGCTCCGCTTGTCTGCTGATAGGCTTTAAGAACTTCGTCTTTCAGTGCGTTCCAGATCTCGCGATGGATGTCATGGAACGCGTCGTGCAGGCGAATTTCCGAAATCTCGCGCGGGCGCTTGAGCGGGATGATGTATTCGGCCATGATACGGGCACGCGGACCAGCAGACATGATCACCACCCGATCGGCCAGCGCGATTGCTTCCTCAAGATCATGGGTGACGAACATCACCGCCTTTTTGTCCTGTGACCACAGATCCAGCAGAAGGTCGCCCATGATGACGCGGGTCTGCGCATCGAGCGGTCCGAACGGTTCATCCATCAACAGATATTTTGGATTGCGGATCAGGACCTGCGCCAGGCCCACGCGTTTGCGCTGGCCACCCGACAACATGTGCGGATAGCGATCTCCGAAGTTTGCAAGTCCGACCTTGCTGAGCCATTGCTCGGCCTGCGCGCGGGCATCGGCTTTTGCCGTGCCTGCAACTTCGAGGCCAATCGCCACATTTTCGAGCACGGTTTTCCATGGCATCAATGCGTCTTGTTGAAACAGATAGCCGGCCTTGCGATTAAGACCGCGCAGCGGCTGGCCTTCGATTTCCACGCTCCCGCTTGCCGGCACCAAGAGACCTGCGACCGCGTTGAGCAGGGTTGACTTGCCACAGCCGGTCGGGCCGACGATGGCGACAAATTCATTTTCGGCAACCTGCAGATTGCTTTGCGCGACGGCGTCGAAGCGCTCGCCATTGGCGAGAGCGAAGGATATTTGCACATTCTTGAGATTGATGGCCTGCAAGGGCAAGGTGGTTTGCCGGCTCGAAAAAGAGCTTTTATCCATGTCGGCACGAGCCTGTCTGGATAATGGCGCGGATGGAAATTTCTCTCATAACACTCCTCCAGGCGCGCGAAGCTGGGGGACTGCAGAACCGTCATTGTTCCTTTGCCATCGTCGCGCGCACGGCATTGATCAAAGGCCTACCTATACTGATCCGGCAATAAACTGCAATGCGTTGCGGGCAGAGCTTTTGGCTTTTTCTCAAAAATGGCCTTGGCGCGACACAAAATTGCGTGAGGGCTGTTGCGCAACCCTGCGTGACCTCCTGCGCTGTCGCGAATGGACAGCGGCGCTCAAACCCAAGGATAAAGCGTGTGCTGAAACAAATGTTACCAGGGGGCGGGCAGCCGCGCGCGCTGTGGCACACTGCCGTTGCGGTGTCGCCTTGCGGGGTTGGCTCTAACGCAGGGCTGCTCCTGCTCTGCCGATTGGAGATTGCTGTAGAGCGGAGAGGCGGAACAACCAGGCGGCAGGTCAATCGCGGATCAGCAGACCGGATTCTGTCCGCCCAGCAAATCGCGTGCCAGCAAAAGCGTCATCGCAACGACTGCGCCGCGCCCGATTGCAGAGGACCGGGCGCGGCGTGAGAGGAAAGATAAGACGGCGCGGCGCGCTTAGTAGTGAACCGACAGGGCGTCGAGGGGAGCGGTCTTTGGCGGCGCGAACTTTGTCAGGTCGATGCCTTCGACAGCTGCTTTATATTCCTCGGCGCTTGGGGTGCGACCGAGAATGGCCGAGAGCACCACGACAGGGGTCGAAGCAAGCAGCGACTCGCCCTTTTTGTCGGCAGAATCTTCAACAACGCGGCCCTGAAACAGGCGGGTTGATGTCGCAAGAACGGTATCACCCTTCTCGGCCTTCTCCTGATTGCCCATGCAAAGATTGCAGCCTGGACGCTCGAGATAGAGAATATTCTCATATTCGGTGCGCGCGGCATTCTTTGGCTTGAGATCGTCGAATTCAAAGCCTGAATAGCGCTGGAGGATCTCCCAGTCACCTTCTGCTTTCAGTTCGTCAATGATGTTATAGGTCGGTGCGGCGACGACAAGCGGGGCCTTGAACGACACCTTGCCCTGGTTTTTCTCAATATTTTTGAGCATCTGCGCAACGATCTTCATGTCGCCCTTATGCACCATGCACGAACCGACGAAGCCAAGATCCACCTTTTTGGTACCGCCATAATAGGATACCGGACGAATGGTGTCATGGGTGTAGCGTTTGGAGACATCGGCATTGTTGACGTCGGGATCGGCGATCATCGGTTCATCGATCAGATCGAGATCGACCACCACCTCAGCGAAATAACGGGCATTGGCATCGGGTGCCAAAGCAGGTTTTTCGCCCGAACGGATTTCGGCAATGCGCGCATCCGCCTTGGCGATCAGGCCGCGCAGCGTTCCGGCTGCGTTTTCCATGCCTTTTTCGATCATGATCTTGATGCGGGACTTGGCGATTTCCAGTGACTGGATCAGCGTCTCGTCTTCAGAGATGCAGATCGATGCCTTGGCCTTCATTTCGGCTGTCCAGTCGGTGAAGGTGAAAGCCTGATCGGCAAGCAATGTACCGATATGGACTTCGATAATCCGGCCCTGGAAGACGTTGTCACCGCACTGCTTGAGCATCTGCGCCTGGGTTGCGTGAACGACGTCACGGAAGTCCATATGCGGCTGCATGCTGCCTTTGAACGTGACCTTGACGGATTGCGGAATCGGCATCGTGGCTTCACCGGTGGCCAGCGCCAGCGCGACGGTGCCTGAATCCGCGCCAAAGGCCACGCCTTTCGACATACGGGTATGGCTGTCACCCCCAATGATGATTGCCCAGTCATCGACGGTAATATCGTTGAGAACCTTATGGATGACGTCGGTCATGGAATGATAGACGCCTTTTGGATCGCGGGCAGTGATGAGCCCGAAATTGTTCATGAAGCTCATCAGCTTGGGGATATTGGCCTGGGCTTTCTTGTCCCAGACCGAAGCGGTGTGGCAGCCTGACTGGTAGGCGCCGTCCACCAGTGGCGAGATCACGGTCGCCGCCATGGCCTCGAGTTCCTGTGCGGTCATCAGGCCGGTTGTGTCCTGCGAGCCAACAATATTGACCTTAACGCGAACGTCGGAGCCGGCATGCAGGATCTTGCCCGGCGTCACACCGACCGCATTGCGGTTGAAGATCTTTTCAACGGCAGTCAGGCCCTGACCTTCAATCGTGATTTCCTTATTGGCAGCAAAGACCGGAATGACGTCGACGCCGAGGGTTTCTGCGGCAAATGTCTGGAGCTTCTTGCCAAACACGATGGCGTAGGAACTGCCGGCCTTCATGAACTCCATTTTTTGCGGTGTGAAGGCCGCAGCGACGTCCACCAGAACATTGCCTTGCTCGTCGCAGAGCTGCTTGGCTTTGACATTGATCTTCAGCACCGTTCCGGTTTCGACCGAGAATTGCTGCTCCAGGATCGGATTGCCGTCATTATTGAGGATCGGCTTTCCGTCATCACCGGTCTTCTTGGTCCAGTTTTTCAGATTGATGCCGATCCCGCCCGTCACATCGACGGTGGTCGCGAAAATCGGCGAAATGCCGTTGGTGCCGGCGACGATCGGTGCAAAATTGACGAAGGGCACGTAAGGACTTGCCTGTTTGCCGGTCCAAAGGGCGACATTGTTGACGCCGGACATGCGCGATGAGCCGACGCCCATGGTTCCCTTTTCCGCGATCATCATCACGCGCTTGTCGGGATGCTGCTTCTGAAGCGCGACGATTTCCTGCTGCGCTTCAGGGGTGATCATGCATTGGCCGTGCAACTGGCGATCCGCGCGCGAATGGGCCTGGTTGCCGGGCGAAAGCAGATCGGTTGAAATATCACCTTCGGCGGCGATGAATGTCACCACCTTGATTTCGTCCTCCACTTCGGGGAGCTTGGTGAAGAACTCTGCTTTCGCGTAGCTTTCAAGGACGTCCTTTGCAATGACATTGCCGGCTTGGAAGGCATCACGCAGGCGGAACATGTCGGCGTCGTAAAGGAAGACCTGTGTCTTGAGAACTTCGCCGGCCTTGAAGGCCAGGGCGGCATCATCGCCCAGAGCGACGTCGAGCAATACGCGGATCGACGGGCCGCCCTTCATGTGGGACAGGAGTACAAGCGCGAAGTCCGGAGAAATCTCCGCGACGTTCTTCTCACCCTGAATGATCTGTTTGAGAAACGCCGCCTTGACTGCGGCGGCGGCCGTGGTTCCTGGCAGCGTATTGTAGATGAAGAATTTCAGGGCATCGGCGCGGCGCGGATTTTTGGTGTCTTCGATCAGAGCGATGATTTCCGCGACGAGCCCGCCATCATCGATCGGCTTTGGATCAAGACCTTGCGGTTGTCTGCTTTTGATCTCAGCCAGGTAATCCATGTAAAGGGTCATTGTGATCTCGACGCTCTATTTGAAGGGGCGCGAAAAGACTGCGCACCGCGTGATTGTTGCAGGTTTGCGGTTTTCATAAGTCTTTGAGCCTTGGCAATCAACACTGTTGTTTTGCACAAACACACGCGCCACAGCGGTTGTGATGTCGCAGCTGGCAGATTGCCGGATTTGACGGCCGCCAGTGCACCGGGCGACGCGTGGAGCATGATGGAAGGCAAATCGATGTCCAGGTTTGAACGGGACAAGAGACCCTCGGTATCGATCTCGATGTTGCAGTGCTGTTGCTAAATGCTGATGGGCTATTGACGTGGTGGGCCCGCAATCGGAGGTTCTGCTCACAAGGATTTCGTTCTGTCAGCGCTGATCTGAGCGGGCAAAGGCAAGAGAGGTTCGATGCATCTGCTGGCGCGATTAAGGCGAAGGGATCGGCGGCGATGGCCGCTTTACGGCCAATCCGAGCTTCTGGCCGGGCTTTTGGGTTGAAAGGCAATGATTCTGCAGGCAAGGTGCAGGATATGGCGCCTGGCATGGGGTGATGGGTTCTGCCTCGGTTCGCGTTGCTTGCGTTTTTGAGATCAAACGAGAATTGTGGAGAACAAAGCGAAGTTGCCGCCGCCAGATCTCGGTTCTGTGCGTCTACAGCGATGAGCGTCCTTATCGATTAAGCGTACCCATTGTGTCTTCTGGGACCGTTCGCCGAACACCGTGGTGGCGGAATTCTTTAACCGCTGTGATCCGGTCGTTGTTTGCAGGCAGAGAAAAATGCAGAGACCGCAAAAAAGCGGCAAGCTTCTGACAGACCCGTGCCATCGTCGATCGCAGAGCGCACCAGGATGGGCCAGATTGGGCTAGGGACTGGAGGGAGCATGCAGGAAAGTTTCAGTGCATTGGCGCAGCGTGTGCTGCCGCAGGTTCTCGTTCAGGCACGACCATTCACTAGTGTCGAGAACGGCTATTGTCTGTTTCTGTCGATCAGTGATGGCAGCGCGCGTGCTGTTACAGTGAAGGCTTACGCCGCAAGCATTGAAGCCTGTTGGTCGGCGCTTCTTAAAGAGGCGGAAGATCATCTATCAAAAACGGGGTGTCTGTCGTTAAATGGCTTCGGACTGACTGGGTCCACCAGGCGACCGCGCTTTATTGGCGTGAATTGAAAGCGCAAATTGCGGCGAGCAAGCGCAATTATTTCCGTGACTGGATCGCTTTTGACGCTGAATTTTCCACAGCCTTGCTTGAAGTGGAAATCAATGCCAATTCACTACTTAATAGCGATAGGCAGCACAGCAATGCCGATGTCAGCCTCGATAAGATCAATCACTATCTCATAAAAGCAGGCGCATCGCTTCCTGTCACGCCCGCAGAAGAAGCCAGGATCTACCGTTTCACCACCAGCAGGATTTTTGTCGAAGCGGGGGGGGGGGCGGCAATTTACCCGCTTGAGCAGGCAGGCCGCAACAGTGGACGCCGGGTCATTGAGGCGCTTGATCGCGATGATCTGGATGGATTGATCATGCGGGGCAGTCTCTATCTTGCGTCGGAGGTCAATGAAAACGGTCGGTCCAACTATGGCTGGTATCCGTGTTTTGATCGCCCGATCAATGGCTATAATAGCCTTCGCCGTGCCAGTTCTCTCTACGCGATGAGTGGGGCGTATGAGGTTACCGGCGATAAGGTGCTGGGAGAAGCGATCGAGCGCGGTCTTGGCTCCCTCACCGAGCGGCTGATCAGACGGGTTGAACATCAGGACGTCAGGCTTGCGGTACTGGTGGATACCCAGGACGAGATCAAACTGGGTGGCAATGCGTTCTGCCTTCTGGCGCTGGTCAAATATAGCGAACTGAAAAAGACGAGGCGCTATCATGGAGGGAATGAAGCGGTCCCGGTTCACGGAAGAACAGATCATTGGAATATTGAAAGAGCAGGAAGCTGGACGGCCCTGTGCTGAAGGATTCGCAGGCACGGGATCAGCCGGGCGACCTTCTATGTGTATGTTGATCTGGGGCTCGATGAGCCGGTTGTGGTCCGTGAAAGCGGCGTTTCACAGTGAATGCCCCCGGAGCGTCTTTATTGAGAAAGCCGATGACTGCGCAGATGCATCGGTTTGATAAGGATGGGCGTGCACTTGCCAAAGCCTATGAACACAAAAATGAAGAAATTCAGGAACAATACGCGGCGCGATTGGGTTTTCCTGTTTGAAGTCTTCTCCCGAACCGAAACGAAACAGCGGCGATGGCGTCGCAATCCAAGGAGAAATCACGTGTCAATACGGACGATCGTCTGGGGCGAGAATATACACGAGCAGGTCAATGAAACCGTGCGTCAACTCTATCCCGAAGGGATGCATCACACGATCGCTGCGGCGTTGAATGCAGACAGCGCGATTGCGGCCTCGACAGCCACATTGCAGGAGGTGGACCATGGTCTGAGTGAAGAGCGGCTTGCTCAAACAGATGTCCTGGTCTGGTGGGGCCATAAGGACCATGGCGGTGTCAGGGACGATGTGGTGGAACGCGTGGCCCGGCGGGTTTTTGAAGGCATGGGACTGATTGTGCTGCATTCAGGACATTTCTCGAAAATCTTCAAGCGACTGATGGGGACACCCTGCGCGCTGAAGTGGCGGGAAGCCGGTGAGCGCGAACGGGTATGGGTGGTCAATAAGGGCCATCCGATCGCCCAGGGGCTTGGCGAGAACTTCGTGCTGGAAAACGAGGAAATGTATGGCGAACAGTTTTCGGTTCCCGAACCGCTGGAGACAGTGTTCATTTCCTGGTTCGCAGGTGGCGAGGTATTTCGCTCCGGCATGACCTGGCGTCGTGGAGCGGGCAATGTATTTTATTTCCGTCCCGGGCATGAGACCTACCCGACCTATCATGATGATAATGTCAGTCTTGTGCTGCGCAATGCGGTCAAATGGGCCTATAATCCGCAGCCTGCTTTCACAGCCATTCACACCGCGCCCAATGTCGCGATCGAACAGGCGCTGGAGCCGATCGTCGAGCGCGGGCCCAAACTGCACAAGCCGGGCGAAGCCGGTTATCGTTGAGGTGAAGCATGCGTCTTCTCATTCTTGGAACCGGCGGCATGGCGAAAAACCATGTCGAGGCCTTTTCGGCGATCGATGGCGTTGAAGTCGTTGCGGCCTGCGATGTGTCGGCGGAGCGTGTCGATGCTTTCTCGGAGAATCACGGCATTCATAATCGTTTCACCCGGCTTGAGGATGCGATTGACTGGGGCCGCTTTGACGCGGTCGCCAATGTGACGCCCGATGCCATTCACCACCCAACCTCTTTGGCGCTGACCGGAGCGGGCAAGCATATTTTCTGCGAGAAGCCGCTGGCGGAAAGCTATCAGAAGGCCGTGGAAATGGCCGAGGCAGCCGAACAGGCCTCTATCGTGAATATGGTCAATCTGACCTATCGCAACGTGGCGCCGTTGCAGAAGGCGCGACAGCTTGTGATGGCGGGCGAGATCGGTCAGATCCGCCATTTTGAAGCCTCCTATCTGCAAAGCTGGCTGGTCTCCAAGACATGGGGCGACTGGAAGTCGGAAAGCAAATGGCTCTGGCGGCTTTCGAGCCGGCATGGCTCCAATGGCGTGCTAGGTGACGTGGGCATCCATATTCTTGATTTTGCGTCCTATGCGATCGGAAGTGACGTCGAACGCGCCTCCGCGCGGCTCAAGACTTTTACCAAGGCGGAGAATGACCATATCGGCGAATATGTGCTGGATGCCAATGACAGCTTCGTTATGATGGCGGAATATGCCAATGGCGCGCTCGGTGTGATTCATGCCAGTCGCTGGGCGACCGGGCATCTCAATGAATTGCGTCTGCGCATTCATGGAGACAAGGGGGCCCTGGAAGTCGTTCACACGCCGATCGGTTCAAGCCTGTGCGGCTCGATCGGCGCGGATATTGAAATTCCATCTTGGCGCGCAATAGAGGCGGAACCGGTCGAGACCAATTATCAGCGCTTTGCCCGCGCCGTTGCCGATGGTGTGGGATTGGAGCCCAATTTCCGCCATGCCGCCAATCTGCAGCGCGTGCTGGATCACGCGATGAGCCGGGATGCACCCTTGCCGACGGTTGCAGAAAACTGACATAGCGTGCCGCTGATGATCAACAAGGCTCTTTTTGGCAGGCTTGCTGGCACGTGCTTCGTGCGGATTTTGTCGGTCGACCGCGCGCTTTCCGGGCAGGTCATGCTCCTATTTCGGAAAATTGATTGCCCACTTGCTAGGAACGCGCGTTTGTGCGCGGGGGCAAGGCTGTCCTATCTCCTCTTCCCCTCCGAATGGGAGGACCGACCATGGCGTTGCATGGGGGCAAATCCGTTCAACCAAGAAGGGAACCGGCTGACGTGAGAATGGGCCGCAATCGAAAATTCTTCAGCTGTTCGAGAATGCGCGCAGCCTGAGCTCGGCTGGAATGGCGCCGATGGCAGTGCCTATCGCATGGGAGGGTGAGGGGATCGAGTTTTTTGTCATTGCGGCTTTTCGATCCACTGCCGTTCGGTCGCTGCGACGGGGCCAGGGACGCATTGGCGTTGCATCCATTGGCTGCAAAGCTGGCGCAACATCGCTGGTGGAACGGTAGTGATGATTTACACTGTAAGCAGAATCATTTCTTTTGCGTTTTTTTGAAAGGAATTTTTACATTGAAGATTGAAGAACTGATTGGCGTCGAATGTTTGAAAGCGATCCTTGAATACAAGGGAAAAATCCTTCTGGAGTTTGATTTTCCGGAAGACATGGAGACAGGGCGGGTTCATATGGAGTTGGATTCCGATAGTGCGCGCAAAGTCGCGCAGTTTTTGCTGCGTGCGGCCGACGGGATCGATGGGGTTATCAATCATACGCTAAACTGAGGGTTAGCAGATCCAATCTCGCGGATCGCGCCGGTGGATATTGTCGGCTTTTGTTGGGTTGGCCTCATTGTCGATCGCCTGTATTGGCGTGGGCGGCGATTGCGTGGGTTCCATCTCCCTAACATCTTGGCCGGCGCTTTCAAAGACCTGCAGTTGAGACTTCGGCGCATCCTCCGGCTTGGGTTTGCCGGGCTTATGGACGGGCGGCTCAACCAGTTCGATATCAATACTGTGGTCGGGTTGTGGCGCGCGGTTGGGAGGCAAGCGGCAAAACACAAGGACTGCCAGCGCCAGATGAAACAGGGTGGAAGCGGGTGGACCCCAGCCCAGGTTCACAAAATTCTTGTCAGAAAATGCTGTATGGGGTGAATGGCTCGTCCTAGAGCCGATGACATTGGAGACGAAAGCAACGAGGAACACGTGTAGAGAACGAATTTGCTGTGGTTTTCAAGCCCGCAGCTTATCTCCCCTGCACGGCGGATATCTGCCGTGCGTGGAAAGGAAACGGGTGGCGAGGGGTGCATGCACTTGGCCGGCAGGGTGCTGATTTCTGAGGATAGAGGATAAAAGGCTTTCAAGTGGCCCACTAATCTGCAACAATTGCCGAACCAATTTTTTAGTCAACACAATGTCACTTTCTTATTTTTATAATTTGCTAGTTGCCTAGTCCGAAAGCGGTCAGATCAACCGCTGTGCACAGTCCGACGATAGATAATCCCTGCTTGATAGTCAGGTTTCTCACCTAACGCGTACACATGCCGGCGAAGCGCGACCTTTTTTGGTGAGTGTAAAGAATGAGCCACGGTAGTCAGGGCGCTGGAATGGATAAGGTTTCAGCGACCGAGAATGAAAATGAATGCGCCCAGTTGACTGCGCCGGGGCCACATAGGCCTGCAACGCCGCAGAGCGGCTTCCGACCACAGAGCCAGCGCTTCGGAGAGGGGGGCGAACAGGTCCTTCGTGGCGCGGATTTCCCGGGATCTGGCCAGGCCGGCGAACGACTTGATATTTTCTTTGAGGAGCTGGCGGATCAATACCGCTCCGCCGTCGCGGTCATTTCGGGCGGTGAAAGCCTGACCTATCAGGATCTCGACGAACGCTCCAATCAGTTCGCGCGTCTGCTCAAGCAGCGTGGCGTTGCGCCCGGTGACCGCATTGGTCTGTTGCTCGACCGCTCAGCGGAAACCTATATCACGCTTTTGGCAGTGATGAAGGTTGGCGCGGCCTATGTTCCGCTTGCGACAGCGTTTCCGGAAGACCGGATGGCGCTGATCATCGAGGATGCCAATGTCAAACTGGTGATTTCCCTGCGCGCCTATGTCGAGCGAGTTGAGAAAATGCCGGTGCCGCATGTTTTAATGGACGATTGCGCCGCGGCCATTGCCGCGCAATCAAACGCGAGGTTGGAGACTGCGGGGAGAACCGAAAATCCCGACGAGATCTGCTATATTCTCTACACATCGGGGACGACTGGTCGGCCAAAAGGCGTCGCCATCCGGCATCAGAGCTTCTGCAACTTCCTCCGCGTCGCCGCCGCTGCCTATGGCTATCAGGCAAGTGACCGCGTTTATCACGGCATGACGATCGCCTTTGATTTCTCGGCCGAGGAATATTGGGTGCCGTTTGTGGCCGGCGCGACCGTCATACCCGCGCCGGGACCGCTGACGTTTGTTGGTGAGGAACTCGCCGATTTTCTGCGCGACAATGCGATCAATTGCATGGCCTGCAGCCCGACCTTGCTGTCCTCGATCGAGAGTGATGTGCCCGGGCTTCGGCTTTTGATGGTGGGCGGTGAAGCTTGTCCGCTCAACCTTGTTGCGCGCTGGAGCAAGCACGGACGTCTTTTGCTCAATACCTATGGCCCGACAGAGGCGACGGTGACTGCGACCATGGGTGTGTTGACGCCGGAAAAGCCGGTGACGATTGGCGTGCCTTTGCCGACCTATTCCATTGTCATCCTTGATCCGAATGAGGCGAGGCTCAGCGATCCCGATGAACTGGGTGAAATCGGCATCGCCGGCATCGGACTTGCGGTGGGTTATCTCAACCGGCCAGATTTGACCGATCTGAAATTCATTCCCGATTTCATTGGTCTGCCGAACAATCCGTCCGGTCGGATCTACCGCACCGGTGATCTGGGCCGTATCAATGCGGCGGGCGAGATCGAGTATCACGGTCGCATCGATACACAGGTCAAGATCCGTGGTTACCGTATTGAGCTTGGTGAAATCGAAGCGGTGCTTCTGGATGAACCGGCGATCGCCCAGGCCGCCGTCACCACTTGGGAAGTGGAGCCGGGTCGTGTGGAGCTGGTTGCCTATTATGCGCCCAAATCCGGGATGGCGCCGATTGAACGCGCGGATATTGTACGGGAGCTGAAACGGCGACTGCCATCCTATATGGTTCCGGCCTATCTGGAAAAGCTCGCTGCGATCCCGATGACCGTATCAAACAAGGCGGATCTGCGGCAATTGCCCAAGCCGACCAATGTGCGGCTGTCGGCCGAGCGGGAGTTGGTGGCGCCTAACAATGACGACGAACGCTTTATGGCAGAGGTGCTGGCGCAGATTCTTAATCTCGATGTGGTTTCGGTTGACGATCATTTCTTTGACGATCTGGGTGCCAACTCGCTTTTGATGGCCCGCTTTTGCGCACGTTTGCGGACCGCTCAGGGTTGGGAAATGGCGTCGATGCGCGATATTTATCTGCATCCGACAATCAGCGGACTCGCACGGCATCTCCTGGTGCCCCAGCACACGGTCGCGTCGGTCACCGAACAGAGCCTGACCCATAAAGCTTCCAATCTGGCCTATTGGGCGTGTGGTGCCGCGCAGCTGGCTTTCTACGCGCTCTACAGCTATGTCGGCCTGATGTTCTTCGACAAGGGGTTGGACTGGGTCTATCTGAAGCTCGACGAGCCCGTGCAGCTTTATCTGCGCTGCGTTGTTCTGGCAGGCGCCAGCTTTTTTGGAATGACCGGCTTTGCGATCCTCGCCAAATGGCTGCTGATTGGTCGCTGGAAACAAGAGCGCTTTCCGATCTGGGGGCTTCGCTATTATCGTTTCTGGGTTGTCCAGACATTGATACGGACGGCACCTGTTGTGCTGTTCCGGGGCAATCCGCTTTACAGCCTCTATCTGCGTCTGCTGGGCGCCAAGCTTGGTCGCAACACCGCTATTGAATGTCGGGCGATCCCGGTGTGTACCGACCTGATTTCGATCGGCGAAAACTCCATTCTGCGGCGGGAGAGCAATATTCTGGGCTATCGCGCGGAGAGTGGCTATATCCATACCGGGTCGGTGATCATTGGCAGGGATGCCTTTGTCGGTGTTGGCTCGACGCTCGATATTGACACCGGGATTGGCGATGGCGCGCAGCTCGGACACGCATCGTCCCTGCAGCGCGGCCAGTTCATTCCCGATGGCGAGCATTGGCATGGGTCGCCTGCGGCGCAAACGACGGCTGATTACTGCAAGATACGCAGCATCACGCTGTCAAAGACCCGTCGGGTCATTTTTGAACTTCTGCAGCTCATCGGCCTGTTCACGCTTGTCACGCCGTTTCCGCTGCTTTTTCACAGTTACTGGCAGAATGTGAGCGATGATTATCAGGAGACGATCGGCATTGTCGCGATCGGCACCACGGTCACGCTATTGGGCGCAATCGCCGTTTCATTGCTTGCGGCGGTTGCTGTGCCGCGCATTGTTCGACTTTTCCTTAAAGCCAACCGGACCTACACATTGTACGGCTTCCATTACTGGCTCCAATCCCTGGTGGAACTGAGCAGCAATTCGCGGCTCCTCAATCTGTTGTTTGGCGACAGCTCGGCGATCGTTCCCTATATGCGCGCGCTTGGCTGGAACCTCAATGAGGTGGTACAGACGGGATCGAATTTCGGAACCAATCAGCAGCAGGAAAATCCGCTGCTCTGCGAGATCGGCTCGAGGACCATGGTCTCGGACGGGTTGTTCATGATCAATATGCACAAGTCCGCCGCCACCTTCAGGCTGGAGCACACGCGCATTGGGGAACGCAATTATTTCGGCAACAACATCTTTTATCCGCCCGACGGAAAAACTGGTGATAATTGTCTTTTGGGCACCAAGGTCATGGTGCCGATTGACGGGCGCCTGCGCGAGAATGTCGGGCTGCTGGGATCGCCATCGTTTGAAATCCCGCGCATTGTCAATCGCGACAAGGAACTGATAGCCAGTATTGACGAGACTGATCGTCTGGCGCGGCTGCGGCGCAAGAACGTCCACAATCTGCGCACCGGTCTGATGTTCCTCGCCGCGCAGTGGCTGATGCTGTTTGCGACGATTGCAATTTGGGACCGCGCGCTCAACTACTATGATGCCTGGACGCATAAGGCTTTGTTTGTCGCGGTCTTTTTGACCTCGGCGATCGCCATTCCATTCTATATCCTGATCGAGCGTTTGTCCTTGGGCTTCAAAGGGCTCAAGCCACGCATGACCACCATTTATGATGCTGCGTTCTGGTGTCATGAGCGGCATTGGAAATTGTCGGATTCGCCGATTACGCGGCTTTTTCCCGGCACGCCGTTCCGCCCGATGATCCTGCGGATGCTGGGTGTGAAAGTAGGCAAGCGCGTCTATGATGGCGGCGCAAATCTCACCGAACGATCGCTGGTGATCATCGGTGATGATGCCACGCTGAACGAGGGATCGGTCATTCAGCCGCATTCGCTTGAAGAAGGCGCGTTCAAATCGGATTTCATCACCATTGGCAGCGGCTGCACATTGGGGCCATCGGCATTCATTCATTATGGCGTGGTCATGGGGGAAGGCTCGATCGTCGATGTGGATTCCTTTGTCATGAAGGGCGAAGTGCTCGAACCCTACTCGGTATGGCGGGGCAATCCGGCCAAGCTGAACCGGTTTGTGGTGCCGGTTGATCCGCAGGGTGTGGTGCTCGCCGATGTGAGCCATGCAGGCAGGCTTTATCAGAGGGGCACAAGAGCGCCTGCGGCGCAGAAGGGCTGACGATGACAAAGCCGCCGCACACCCCGATCCATGTTGAACTTGTCGCGGTGACCGAGGCGATCCGTTCGCGGGTCGTGGCCCTTCAACTGGCAGCGGGGCAGCACGATCTGGTCGCCTCCAATCAGGACTCGCTCCTGGAAGCCGACGAGGATCCCGATGCAAGGCCCAGGGCCATTCTTGTTGACGGCAATCTGGTCGGGTTCTTAATGTATGATGCAAGCAGTGAACCGGCCACCGCACAGCTTTACCGGTTGATGATCGACCGGCGCTACCAGGGCCGAGGTTATGGTTTTGCTGCGATTGAGGCTTTTCTGACGGAAATCAAATCGATTGCAGCCGTAAACCAGGTCAGCATCTGCTATGAGCCTGAAAACCTTGCCGCACGCCAATTATACGCGAAAGCGGGCTTTGTTGAGCAAGGCATTGACGCGGATGGTGAGATGATTGCCATCTTCGGTTGCAAAGTGTGATGACCGACGATTTGGCACAGCTCTGTCGGGATGGCGTTTCGCTCGGCTATCGCCGGGTTGAGCCGGGGATACGCGCTTGTCGGTGGCAGGATGCCGTGATCGGGCTCACCGTCGGGTGCGCCGATCTGGCCCGATAACGTTGTCGGATCTCTGGCCATGATAAGCAAGTCGTGTCGCAGCCATTGGCAGGTCGGCGGATTATCGGGCGCTGGGCGTCGATGTGGAGCCGGCTTTAAGATTGCCTGAGGAAATCCGCGCTCTTGTCAGGCCCACAGATGATAAAACCCCGCAAGGCGCTGACGGGGCCCTGATGGACAGGCTGCTGTTTCGCGCCAAGGAAGCTGTCTTTAAGGTAGTGTTTCCGCTCGAGCATGTGATGCTGAAGTACGAGGATATCTGGATTGATTTCGTCCAAGGTCGTGCGGAGACAACGACAGGTCGAGGCGTGGAACTGGGATACGCGCTGAATTTTCTGATATGGGTGCTGGCTTATCCCAAAGGGCATAAGACACTGTAATGCGTGAGCCCAGCGCTTGTTTGGTCGACTGGTGGGCGTGGGGCACGCAAGAAACGGCGTGGAAACAGGGCTGGCGCCGGCGCCAAGCAGTTGACCTCGGCATGCCGGCGGCGACGGGTTTTTGGGGCGCGCCTTGACGATATCACGCCCCCCGGACGATCAGCGGTGAAATTTGCGGCCGAGATTTGCAACCGCCGCATCGATCCTCTTGGCATAGGCGGCAATCCGTTGCCAGAGCCAGATCATCAGGCAGAGCATCAGGCCCCAGGCGATGACCACGTCGGATAGAAAATGCGCTCCAAACATCACCCGATTGAAGGCGGTGAAGCAGGCGACGGGCAGCATCATCGTCAGGGCAGAACGCCGCCATTTTTTCGGAACGAACACAATCACCGCCAAGCTTGCGGCAGCGGTTGCTGCTTCCCCGGATGGAAACGAGCAGTTGCGATTGCACTGGCCGGCAACCTGCCACAGCGGCGTGAACTCAGCCGATCCGCCAAATTCGATCAGGCTGCGCGGTCGCGCGCGTCCGATAAAATTCTTGAGCGCCTGGACGGTTAAAAACGGTCCGAGCAGGAAGGTCAGCAACACAAACAAAATCTTGTGGGGCGGCAGATGGCGGAACCGGTGCGGGTGGATTGCATAGAGAAATGTGAAACCGACCATGCTTGAAAGCAGGTAGATAGTCGCCCGTCTGTGACAATCCCTTATGGCGAGCAGCAGGCTGTGATCCGACAGAGGAAATGCGTGCCCACGCGCAAAAAAGCGACTGACAGCCAGATCGAAGGCAGGAAACAGGATAAAAATAAAACTGGATAGCAGAAGGATCGTAAGGACCTGGTTTGCCCAGACTGTTGATGGGCCATCCTGGAGGATCCGATCGGAGGGGGAAGGGGCGTGTGACGCTGCGTCTTGCATGGAACCGGCCTTGAAAATGGACACGGCCCGATCTGACTGCTCATTGTCAAGAAACGATGGAGAATGCATCCGCGCTTTGTCGAACGCGACCGCCACAGCCTGTAAGCGACGGGAAAACGTCTGCCGACAAATTGCGGGCGGATGGTTTCTGGGCCATAAGTCTGACGCGAACTGGGGTTTTCGATGGTTGTCGCGGGATATGGGGGATCTGAGAATGGAGAACAGTCTTGTTCTGATCGTTGAGGACGAGCCGGACATTGCCCATATTCTCAGTGCCTATCTCGAACGCGAGGGCTATCGCACGGTTCGGGCCGGCGATGGCGAAACCGCCCTGCAGCATCATGCGTTTCTGTCACCCGACATTGTCTTGCTCGATGTCCGCCTACCGAAGCTGGACGGGTTTTCCGTGCTGGGCCGTTTGCGGCAATCCCATAACACGCCGGTGATCATGGTAACCGCTCTGGCTGAGGATCTCGATCGCTTGAGCGGGCTCAGGCTGGGTGCCGACGACTATATTGTCAAACCTTTCAATCCGCAGGAGGTTGTGGCGCGGGTCAAGGCGGTGTTGCGCCGGAGCCAGGGAGAGCTGGATCAGACCATACGGCGGTTTGGCAATTTCGAGGTGGATTTCAAAGCCTATACGGCCTTTGTCCATCAAGGGAAAGGCAGGGTTGCTTTACAGCTGACTTTAAGTGAGTTCCGCATCCTCGCTTATATGATCCGCCGACCGACCCATGCCTTTGAAAGGGCGGATCTTTTGGATGCCTGTCTGCCGGAGAGTGAAGCACTGGCACGCACCGTCGATACCCATATTTCCAATCTCCGGCGCAAGGTCGAGGAACTGGGTCAGGTGGGCTTTTTCTGCGCGGTACGCGGTGTCGGCTATAGGTTTTGTGAACCCAGATGAGGATACCCACGCTCTCACTTGCAACGCTGACCGCGTTGATTATCACGGCTATGCTGCTGCTCAGTGTCGGTTTGGCCTATCTGGGCGTCAACTGGTATTCGGCCTATCTTGAGGCGGGACTTTTACGGCAATTGCCCGCGGACGCCGCATCCGCTTATCGCGACATGAATGCGGGCATCGTCCCTGACACGAAGGCGCTGCAGGCTCTGTTTGATCAGCTCAACGGGTTTTCGGAGCCACTGGATTGGCATCTTTATATGTCGGTGCTGGTGTCGGGACTGCTGTCGGCATTGATCTGCAGCGCGATTGGAATTTACCTGGCCCGGAAAATCGCCCGACCGCTTGAACAATTGACCCGGGTGGCACAGGTTCTGGAGGGCGGCGATTTTTCGGTCCGCATGCTGCGGTCGCATCGCGGCACGCGCGAGGTAAAAAGCCTGATCGAGAGTTTCAACGCGCTTGCAACCAGTCTGGAGACCATGGAGCAGCGGCTGCGCTTTAACACAATGGCTGTTGCGCATGAATTGCGCACGCCGCTGACAATCTTGCAGGGAACCCTGCAGGGCATGGTCGACGATGTCTTCCCGATGGAGAAAAAGGCGCTCGCCAGCCTGCTTCTGCAGGCCGAAGGCCTGTCGCGGATTGTTGAGGATCTCAGGACGCTGTCGCTGGCGATCGATCAGCAACTGGTGGTGCAGAGAGAGAAAACTGATCTGGCCGCGCTGATTAATGCGGTGGTTGCATCTGCGCGTCCGATGCTGGACGCTCACGGCATGACGGTGGAACGCTCGCTTGCGGGGCATGTCGCATCGGTCGACGCGCAACGCATCCGGCAGGCCCTTCTGGCGTTGATTGAGAATGCCTGTCACTATGCGGCGGGTGGCGGCAGGTTGCGGTTTGAACTGGCGGTAGAAAGCGGTGAGGCCAGGCTGCGGGTCCTCGATCGTGGTCCGGGCTTTCCCCCGGATATTTGTGCGCGGGACCCCAAACCGTTCCTCCGCGGAGAGCCGTCGCGCTCACGCGCGACCGGCGGGACAGGATTGGGGCTTTCGGTCGTTCAGGCAATCGCTGTCGCGCATGGTGGGCGTTTGCAATTGACAAACCGGCCGGGTGGGGGTTCCTGCGCATCGCTGGTCATCCCGGGCCAGTCGGACTAGGTTTGCCTTGCAGCTTTTGTTCGGGCTCTAAGCGGCCTCGATGTCGCGAACCGGCGGATTACCGTAGAGGCGGCTATATTCGCGGCTGAATTGCGAGGGACTTTGATAGCCGACGCGATGGCCGGCGGTTCCGGCATCCATCCGCTCGACGAGCATCAAGCGACGGGCTTCGGTGAGACGCAATTGCTTTTGATATTGCAGCGGCGACATAGCGGTGATGGCTTTGAAATGGTGGTGGAAGGAAGAGGCGCTCATATGCACATATTCCGCGAGATGTTCAACGCGCAGCGGCATCGCGAAATTCTGCCTTAACCAACCGATGGAGCGGGCGATGCGGTTGGCGTGACTGTCAGCGGTGGCGATGTTGATGAGGCGCTCTCCATCGGACCCCGCCAGCAGGCGATAGAGAATCTCCTGTTCGATGAGGGGCGCCATCACGGGAATTTCCGCCGGCGTATCAAGAAGGCGGAGCAAGCGGATTGTTGCATCAAGCAGTTCAACGGGTGCCGCATTGACCGCGATGCCGGTTTGGGCCGCCGAGGTGTCGGATTTTCGACGCAGATCCATGCGACCGAGCACATCGACCAGTTTCTCGCTGTCGATTGCCAACGACAGGCAAAAATGCGGCGCCTCGGCACTGGCCTGAGACACGCGCCATGTCACCGGCAGGTCGAGCGAGGTGACAAGATATTCGCCGGTCGCGTAATGAATGGTCTTAGCACCCAGTTGCAGCGATTTTGCCCCTTGGAGCACCATGGCAAGACAGGGTCGGTAACTGCCGTGACAGGGCGTGCTGGGTGTCGAGCGCCGGCTGAGCGACAGACCATCGATCGCCGTACGGATTTCCCCGTCTGCCTTGATGTGCCGCGCGGCCAGCGATGCGAGTTCGCGATAGGCTTGTTCTGAAGATGTCATGACGGCCTCATGATTGCTTGTTCCAGCAGAACCCATAGACTGTCGGGAAGCAAGCTGCGAGTAGCATAGGGCAATTTTTGCAGGATCGTGCAAGAAGCTTGCAGGATCGATCTACCAGCTTGCCGCTACAATCCGCATAGTGCAGCGTCCCTTTCCGACGCCCATCCTATTTTATGATTGGAGTTTATTATGGCTATTGCAAGAGGCTATGCTGCCACCGATGCCGATCAGCCGCTGGTTCCCTTCACCTTCGAACGCCGGGAGCCTAACGCCGATGATGTTGTCATTGCGATCCAGTATTGTGGCGTTTGCCACTCTGATATCCATACGGTGCGCAATGAATGGAAAAACGCCGTCTATCCGATTGTGCCCGGTCACGAGATTGTTGGTGTGGTGACGGCGATTGGCGCCAATGTCAGCAAGTTCAAGATTGGTGACAAGGTTGGCGTTGGCTGTTTTGTCGATTCCTGTGTTGGCTGCGCGACGCGCGATCTTGACAATGAACAATATCTTCCGGGTCTGGTCCAGACCTATAACACCTTTGATCGGGATGGTGTGACGCGGACCCAGGGTGGCTATTCTGACCAGATCGTGGTCAAGGAGGGCTATGTCCTGTCGATGCCGGACAACCTGCCACTGGATGCCTCGGCACCGTTGCTTTGCGCCGGTATCACACTCTATTCCCCTTTGCGACACTGGCAGGCGGGGCCAGGCAAGAAGGTGGCGATCGTCGGAATGGGCGGTCTTGGCCATATGGGTGTCAAACTGGCCACGGCAATGGGTGCAGATGTCACCGTGCTCAGTCAGTCGCTTTCCAAGAAAGAGGATGGGCTGAAGCTTGGCGCCAAGGCCTATTACGCCACCAGCGATCAAAACACTTTCACAACGCTGGCCGGAACGTTTGATCTCATCATCTGTACGGTCGGGGTGGCGATTGACTGGAACGCCTATCTGGGCCTGCTCAAGATCAACGGGACCATGGTGGTTGTCGGCGTCCCCGAAGACATGGTTCCCCTCCATGCCTTCTCGCTTGTGCCCGGACGTAAGACACTGGCGGGGTCAATGATCGGTTCGATCAAGGAGACCCAGGAAATGCTCGACTTCTGCGGCAAGCACAATATTGTTTCGGAAATCGAGATGATTGCGATGAAGGACATCAATGAAGCCTATGAACGCGTGTTGAAGAGCGACGTCCGTTACCGCTTTGTCATTGACATGGCTTCGCTTGACGCGTGAGCTCCCAAAGGCGGCCGTAATGGCCGCCTTTCTGCATAAGTTATTGTCGATATTGCCACGATTGCTTTAAATGGGTTTCGCTTGCCGCATGTTCCACAGTGAGCCTATGGGCCCGAATGCGCTTTGACACGAAAAACATCGACCGGAGAGCTGTCATCAGAAGCCGGGGTCGTGCCTGAGTGGTCCATGAAAAGCCTTGGCCCATCGACATCATAAAGGAGAACGGTCAGCCGTTCCTTACGCGCCCGTACCGAGAAGGCTCTTCCAGAGTTTTTGACGTCACAGCGCCACTTGTGTCGGAAGAAGAAAATCAATCACGTCACGGTCGTGCATTTCAGCGATGCGCGCGGCGCGTTCCGCGGGGTGTCCGACAGCGCTGAGGCCGCCAGCGTAAAGTCTGATGATTGTCTTAGCCAAATTGGCTTCGTCATATGTGCGACCGCTCTGGTGGAGCATGATGGACGCAACGCAAAAATATCGCCTCATGGCGTCGAGCTCTTCGGATGCGTCAACTTTGCTCAATTGTTGAAACAATGGCATTTTACTTCGCCGGGTCGCTACAGAAGTTCAGCCGCCGCGTGTGACGTGCGAACAGGAATTCGGCGTAGCCTATCGACCCTTATGTGCTGCTGTGACATGTCTCGCGACATCCGGCAGAGCCATCCCTCACGCGAGGAATGGGTGCACTCTGAACAAAGGGAGGGGGGACTCTTTTAATTCAGAGTGCTAGCGCTTGCAAAATGGACGAAAGCAAGCGTTCGCTGCTTCAATCACATTCGCCATATCGAGACAACCGTAACAGTGTGGGAGCTATATGAGTGGTTGACCGCTCGGCTTCGATCCAAAAAAACGGGGATTCGCTGCCGTCTTGTTGCGGCAGGGTTTGATCAAGCAGCCGCTTGGCCGCCTGGTGAACCGCGCGACCAAGGCTCTGACAAAGATCGCAGCCGCTCGTTATGGTTGGCTGAACAGACCGCGGAAGCGGGGTTTGACTTGGGAATGTGAGGCTACTGTCAGTCTGCAATGAGAACCATTGCTGCGCGACGCAGATTGTTGGCCATTGTGTTGACGACCATGGGCTGCAAAGTTGACGGAGAAGCGGGTCAACCATGAGGCGGTCCAATAAGCGGCCATAACTAGGCAAGCGGCGGCGGGATCCGCCGCCTCTTTCGGTCTTTCTAGGCCTCCTGCACCATGGCTTGAACTTCAATCAGTTTAAAGCAAGATTATGCAGCAAATTAAATCAGTTAGAACGACCTTTCTGCGCCCAAGCGGGCGCAGGGCGCTCTAATGCGTTCCGACGGCTTTTCCATAGACGCGGATGACGTTTCTGACGGCTTCGACCATCAGGGCACGTGGCGTGGCTTCAACCTTGCCGGCTGCAACAGCCGGGTAAAGCGTGCCGAGATATTGGCTGATCAGCGTCTGCGGAATCTTGCGGCCTTCAAGACGCTTGAGCAGCGCATTGACCGCAGCTGTAGCTTGCGGATGCGGCCAGTAATAGCGAATGCGGTCACTATAGGAGAAATGGCGCTGAAGACGCAGCTCTTCCGCATCGCCATGATAATATTTCTCCCAATTCTTGGGCTCGTTGAGAAGTAGCTTCTCAAGCTTGCCACGAACGGTTTCTTCCTCCGGCAGTTTGTCCAGGAAAGCTGCAATCTGATCCAGGCCGTAGAGTGCTTCACGCAGCGCGAATGTCAGGCCCGGTCCGACCTTCAGAATGGCAAACCCATCATGGACCAAAGCCGACAGCGCCTCAACCGGCTGATAGTCGGTCGAATGGGCTTCAAAGACGAATTGCGGTGTTTCGTTGAGAACGCCGCTTAAAGCGGTCGCCTTGTTGCTGTCGTAATAGACAACGTTTTCATTGCCGAATTCCACGCCCGGCTGCACCACGACCCCGATGGCACGCGCGAATGCATCCTCTAAACCCAGAGCTGCAAAAGCCGTGCGATGAATGGCAATGGTTTGAAGGGCGGCATCGGGCTTGGTCAGTTCCAGATCTTCGATTTCCTCCATCGCGCCGCCCGGGATAGGAACTTCCGTGCCCACAATATAGACAGGAAGATCAAAGCCGGATCGAGCGGCCGCTGTTTCAGCAACCTTGGCAAGACGGGCCGCGCGTTCAGCGGTCACGGCATCAGGCAGTGCAAGCGGTTCCCCTTTGCAGCCCATGGAGGTGTCGAGGTGGATTTTGGTGAAGCCTGCACGCACAAAGCCCTCCATCATCACTTCGGACTTGGCCATGGCTTCTTCAGCGCCAAGATGCTTCCACGGATTGGGGCCGAGGTGGTCGCCGCCCAGAATAAGGCGGCCTGTGTCAAAGCCGAGACGCGCTGCGATGTCTTCGACAAAACGGCGGAAATCAGCCGGGGTCATGCCGGTATAGCCGCCATCCTGATTGACCTGATTGCAGGTGGCTTCGATCAGAACCTCGGTGTTGGTTGCAATGCCTTCAAGAAGGGCTGCTTCGATGACCAGAGGATGTGCCGAGCAGATCGAGGTGATGCCTCCCCGCGCGCCGCTGGCGTAAAGGGCTGGGAGATTGCGTAGGGTTTGGGTGTGATGCATCAACGGGCTCCGGCTGTTGCGATGAAGGTTTCTATTTGTTGAAGCGTCGAGGTTCCTTCCATCGGCCCCTTGACGCCAACCGCGCGCGCACCGGTCGCATTGGCGATTTCGAGCGTCTGTTCTGCGGGCATGCCGCGCAGCCAGCAGGTGACGAAGGCGGCACCGAAACTGTCGCCCGCACCGGTGGGATCGACTTCCTCGACCTTGAATGCCGGGGCAAAGATTGTCCGGTTTCGATCAAAGAAATGGGCACCTTGAGCCCCGCGTTTGATCACGATGGTCTGAATGCCGCGCTTGAGCAGTTCCGCGACGGCGGCCCGCTCATCGGTCGCCTGGGTAAAGAGGAAGATTTCCTCCCCGCTCGGCATGAACAGATCACAATTGTCGAGTGCATGCAACAAGGCTTCGCGCATGCCGGGCAGCTCGAGCATTTCCTTGCGGATATTGGGATCGAACGAAACGGTTCCGCCTTTGGCCTTGATACGGATGGTGGCCTCATGGATAGCCTCGACGATTGATTCAGAAAACAATGCCGAGCCCATGACGTGAAGGTGGTCGGCGGTTTCGATCAGGGCTTCGGCTTGCGGCGTCATGCCGATGGCGCTGCAGGCTGAGTGTTTGATATTGAAAATGAAATCGCGATTGCCATCGGGCCGATAGCGAACGAAAGCGCTGCCGGTCGCAGCCGTTTCATGCAGGCCGATCGCAGAGATGTCGACACCGTCACGCTGTAGCCGTTCGATGTTCAGCGCGCCGAAGTCATCGCGACCGACCGCGCTGACCAGGCCGCAGGGCTGGCCCATTTTGGCGACCTGATCGATGAAAATGGCCGGCGCGCCGGAGGCGAAAGGGCCGATGAGTGGGATTGGCTGTTTGAAACCAGTGCCGGTTTCAAGGGCCATGATCTCAACCACGATTTCCCCGATAGTGATGATTTTTTTCATTGTGGGACCCGCTATGTGCGCACTTGCTTGGAACGGACATCAAGCCAGACTGCCACGAGGATGACGATGCCTTTGACGATGAGCTGATAGAAATAGGGAACCGAGAGCATGTTCATGCCATTGTTGATCACGCCAATGATCAGCGCGCCGAGGATGGTGCCGACCATGGTTCCGACGCCGCCGGCTAGCGAGGTGCCGCCCAGAACAACGGCTGCGATGGCATCGAGTTCATAGCCCATGCCGGCATTGGTTTGGGCGGAAGAAAGCCGCGATGACAAAAGGATGCCGCTGATGGCCGCCATGATGCCCGAAAGCATGAACACGATAATCTTGATGCGGTCGACGCGGATACCGGAATAGATTGCGGCCTCCCTGTTGCCGCCGGCCAGATAGATGCGGCGTCCGAACACGGTTTTTGACAGCAGGACGTAATTGACAAGAAAGAGAACGCCGACGATCCAGATAATGATCGGCAGGCCCAGAAAGCTCTCCGATCCGATGGCAAGCCAGGTGTCGTTATCGATGATCTCCGGCGCGCCGTTGGTCGGAAGGCTCACGGTGCCGCGATAGATACCCATTGTGGCGACGGTGACGATGAAGGAAGGCAGCATCAGTTTCGCAGACAAAAGTCCGTTCAAACCGCCCATGATCGCGCCGGCGGCCAAGGTCAGAAGGACAGTGGGTGCGAAGCCGAAGCCCATTGCAAAGGCCTGGGCCGCCACCATACCGGACACCGCAATGATCGAGCCGATCGACAGATCGATCTCGCCGAGCAGGATGACGTAGGTCATGCCATAGGCTGCCACGGCGATGACCGCGACCTGCTGCATGATGTTCATGAAATTGTTGAAGGCCATGAAGCGCGGATTTAACAGCGCGAAGACGACGCAGAGCACGATCAGCGAAACGACGATACCGCCATATTGCCGGATCATCGGCGAAGAGAACAGGGAGCGCCGGAGCTCGGCGTCGATCGCTTTTTTTGAGGTGTCAACATGGGTCATTTTTGCATTCCTGCGGCGTAGCTCATGACGGTTTCAGGGGTGAGGTGATCGGTTTCAAGGATTGCTGCGACGCGCTTGTCATGCATCACGACAACCCGATCGCTCATGCCCAGGACTTCGGGCAGTTCGGAAGACACCATCAGGACGGCGGTGCCATTGGCGGCCAGCTCGCGAATGATGCGGTAGATTTCAAACTTGGCACCGACATCGACGCCACGGGTTGGCTCATCCAGGATGAGCACGCGAGGCTGCATCTGCAGCCATTTGGCGAGAACGATTTTCTGCTGGTTGCCACCGCTCAAGGAACCTGCGGCGGTGTCCAGCGATGCGGTCTTGATGGCGAGCCGCATGATCTCTGCCTTGGCCGTTGCACGTTCAGCCGCAGATCGCATCAGGCCCAGCGGACCGGCGAGCTGTCCGAGCGCCACCATATTGATGTTGCGTTCGACACTCTGCGGCAAAACTAGCCCTTCCTCCTTGCGGTTTTCGGTCACAAAGGCGATGCCGTGGGCAATGGCCTGGCTGGGGCTGGTCAATCGGACGGATTGCCCATCAAGGAGGATTTCGCCGGTCGGCTGCACCATGCCGAACAGCGCTTTCATGACGTCTGAGCGGCCTGAGCCGATCAGTCCGAACAGACCAAGCACTTCGCCGGGCCTGACATCAAGGGTGACGGCGTGAAATTTGCCGATAAGGCTCAGATTTTTTGTCGCCAGTATTGGGGCGAGTGTGTCTGCGGGCCTTGCGGCGATACGCGGTGGATAAATATCCTGCATCGGGCGCCCGACCATCAGAGCAATCAGCTTGTCGATCGATGTCTCGTGCTTTTGCGTTGTGGTGACATATTCGCCATCGCGGACCACCGTAATGTCATCTGAGAGCCGCATGATTTCTTCCATGCGGTGCGAGATATAGATCACTGCGGTGCCGCGGGCTTTGAGCCGTTCAATGATTGCAAACAGAATTTCCGCTTCGCTGTCTGACAACGAGGATGTGGGTTCATCCAGGATCACCACATCGGCGGGCTGGCTTAGTCCTTTGGCGATTTCGACAAGCTGGCGCTGGGCAATCGACAGATCGCTGACCCGGGCGCGCGGATCGACGGGCAGTCCGAGCGCATTGATCAATTCGACGGCTTTGGCGTTAAGCGAACGCTTCTGGATAAAGCCCAGTCGGCTGGGTTCATTATTGGCAAAGATATTTTCTGCAACGCTTAAATTGCGTGAGAGGCTCAATTCCTGAAAGACGATCGCAACACCGCGCGCGCGCGCTTCGCGCGGCGTCTTGGGGGCATAAGCCATGCCGTTGAGGACAATCGAGCCCGATGTGGGCTTGAACACACCAGCGAGGATTTTCATCAGGGTGGATTTGCCGGCACCGTTTTCGCCCAAAACCGTATGGACGCGTCCTTTGCGCACGATGAGGTTCATGCGTTTGAGCGCGACGACGGGACCAAAAGATTTGGCGACGTCCGATATTTTTAGCACCACCTCGGCATCGCTGGTGGTTGCGGAATTGGTGGGTGGCATGGTTTGGCTCCAGTTTCCCCGTGCATTGCGTTGCCTGGCGAGCGTTTCTCTCAAGTCGCCGCGGGTCTGTGATGCGGCTGCGGCGGCGGTGCCCATAATGATGGCTGCGCCGCCGCGCGCAGAAGCGAAATGGTGCCTGGGAGGCGGTGGCGCCATTTCACGCGGTGCTACTTGGTTTCGCCGTCCTTGGTGACCACACCCGGAACGATCGGCTGTTTGGCTGCAACCGCTTCACCCTTGATGACCTTAACCGCTGTCTCGACCGCGACCTTGCCCATTTCATCTGGATATTGCGCAATGACCCCCACCATCACCGGATCATTTTTGACGGCGTTACGCGCTTCTTCCATGCCGTCAAAGCCGATCACCTTGACCTGGCTTTCGAGCTTGGCAGCCTTGACGGCTGCGGCTGCGGCGAGCGCTGCATCATCGCCGAAGCCGAAAATGCCGACGATGTCGGGATTGGCCTGAATGATATTCTGCGCAGCAGACATCGCTTCGGAGCGGGTGATGCCCGGCTGGATGGACACGATCTTGATGTCGGGATAAGTGGTGATCGCCTTCTTGAAGCCTTCTACACGGTCAACGACCGACTGCACGGTGGGATATTCGATGACCGCGACATCGCCCTTTTCGCCGATGGCCTTGGCCATCAAGGCGCCGGCTTTTTCCCCACCGGCAAAATTGTCGGTGCCGACAAAGGAAGTCACCTCGACATTGTTCGCCGGCACGTCAACAGTAATGACCTTGATGCCCGCTTTCTGCGCCTTGTTGATGGCGGAGCGGATGCCCTTGCTGTCGACGGGCGAAATAATGATCACATCGACGCCCTTGGTAATGAAATCCTCGACATCCGCCAGCTGCTTGCTCAGATCCTGATTGGCAATGGACACTTCCAGCGCGATGCCGTCGGACTTGGCCTGCTTCTTCATCGCCTCAGCGAGTGAAATATAAAAGGGGTGCTGCTGGGTGAGGAGGGATGCGCCAATGCCTTCGGCGGAGGCGATTCCACTGAGCATCGCCAGGGCAATGCCAGAGAAGAGAATACGAGCGAGCGACTTACGAAACATAATTTCCTCCGACGAGAACCGGCCTGGCCGGCTCCTCCTGATAATTGGGGTCCCATGGCAATCCGTGCGGCGTGGACACCGAACCGGTGGCCAGGGCGTGCGGAAGGCAGGCTCCGTGCGTGGCCCAAGCGAGCCGACTATAGACATGCGGAAGCTTGTTCGGGGAGTCAATATAAAAATTAGCGCGTGTAAAAAAGTGGATGATTTTTACACTGGCTTTGGTCGCGACACCCCGGTGTTTATGGGCGAGAAATGCCGGGACTGCGGGGCGCATTTTACAAACGCAGTTGCTTCTGTGTAAAAAAAATTTTACGCATAGAAAGAAATATGCCGCTGGAGATATGACTCGAGGGGCTCGGGAAGAATGGGCAATGGCTGACCACAAGATCCGAACGATGGAGGAATTCGCGGCGGCCAGTGGGCTTTCGCGGCCAACCGTTTCGAAATATTTCGACAATCCCGAAAGCGTCAAGGCCTCGACCCGCGCCCGCATCGAACAGGCGCTGAAGGACCACAATTATCAGCCCAATATTTTTGCGGTCAGCCTCAATCGGAAAAAGCCGAAGAATATCGGGGTCATCGTCCCGCACATATCCGATCCCTTCTACGCCGAAATCATCCGCCAGATTGAGATGCGCTGCCTTTCCGAAGGCTATTGGACGATTGTGCTGTCATCGCATGGCGACCGCAAGCTGGAAGCGCGGGCAATGCGCACATTGATGTCGCTGAAGATTGCCGGCGTGCTGATGGCGCCGCTGGGATTTGATACCGACACAAAACTCTTGGCCAGTCTGTCCAACGCCATGCCGGTGGTGTTCCTGGACAATCGGATTGGCGAGGATCAGCCCTTTGTCGGCACCGATAATCGCCAGAGCATTGGCAATATCACCGAATATTTGTGCCGGACCGGCGAGCATCCGTGTTTTCTGGAAATGCCTGCTGTCAATCAGAACGCTTTGGACCGGCGGTCTGCCTATGTCGCGACGATGGAACATCTGGGTGTCGAGCCGATCGTCCTGCCGATGGCGGCGCGCAACTGGAATTTCGAGGAACTGGGCTATTGCGAGGCGGGACGGATCCTGGATCGTGGCGGCTTTCCGACACGCACGGTGCTTTGTGCCAATGACCGACTGGCATTTGGTGTCATTGCGGCAGCCTTTGAAAGACGGCGGCATGTCGGCCGTGAGGCCGGTTGCGATTTGCGGGTTGCCGGCCATGATGATCACCCGCTCAGTCGCTTTACCTGTCCGCCCCTGACCACAGTGGCGCAGGATTATCGCATGATCGCCCAATTGGGGCTCGACATGTTGTTTTCGCGCATTCATGCGCAGGAGAGCGGCGCTGCGGTGGAGACCGAGCTGCGCAGGCTCGACAGCCATCTGATCATGCGCGGCTCGGCCTGATCGGGCCTGTTGCGGCCCTATATCCGATGCGGATGCGGGCAATGGACCGTCAAACCGCATCTCTCACCAAAACCCATTTAAGAATTTGCTTATTGAAACGGCAGTTTTGCTGTTAGCATTGTGCGAAAGCGGGCAAGAAAAAGCCTCGCTTGACAAGCCGCATGGGACTGTTCATAAATTTTACACATGTAAGAAATTTGCTATGCATTCGTAAAGGAGGAGACGAAATGCGAACCAAATCTTATCGTGCAGGACTGATTGCATCGGTGGCGATGCTCGCCATTGGATGTGGAGCGGCGAGCGCTGAGGAACTCACCATCGCCACAGTCAACAATGCTGACATGATCATCATGCAGAAGCTGTCGTCGGAATGGGAGAAGGAAACCGGCAACAAGCTCAATTGGGTGGTTCTGGAAGAAAACGTGTTGCGTCAGCGTGTGACCACCGACATTGCCACCAAGAGTGGACAGTTCGATATCATGACCATTGGTGGCTACGAAGCGCCAATCTGGGGCAAGGCAGGGTGGCTGCTTGAGGTGGGCGATCTGGGTGATGATTATGATTATGATGATCTGATCAAGCCGGTGCGCGCGGGTCTCACCGTTGATGACAAGCTTTACGCCGTGCCATTTTATGCTGAAAGCTCGTTTACCCTCTACCGCAAAGATCTGTTTGAAGCGGCTGGTCTGACCATGCCCGAGGCACCAACCTATGCGCAGATCAAGGAATTTGCCACCAAGCTGACCGACAAGTCGAAAGAACAATATGGTCTCTGCCTGCGCGGCAAGCCGGGCTGGGGTGAAAACATGGCCTATCTTGGCACGCTGGTGAACACCTATGGTGGTCGCTGGTTTGACGAGCAGTGGAAGCCGCAGATCAATTCGGATGAATGGAAAAAGGCGATCAATTTTTACGTTGATCTGATGAAGGAAGCAGGCCCTCCCGGGATCACCTCCAACGGTTTTAACGAAAATCAGGCCTTGTTCTCGACCGGACATTGCGCGATGTGGATCGACGCAACCTCTGCTGCTGGCCGCATCTATGACAAGACCCAGAGCCAGGTTGCAGACAAGGTCGCCTTCACCAAGGCGCCCGTTGAAGTGACGCCGAACGGTTCCGCCTGGGCATGGTCATGGAACCTTGCGATCCCGGCATCGAGCGCCAAGGCGGAAGCAGCAAAGTCGTTCCTCAAATGGGCGACCTCGAAGAAATATGTCGAGCTGGTCGGCGAGAAGGAAGGCTGGGTTGCAGTTCCCCCAGGCACCCGTCAATCGACCTATGCCAATGAGAACTATCAAAAGGCGGCACCTTTTGCCGAGACGGTTCTCAAGGCGATCGAGTCTGCTGATCCAACCAAGCCGACGAAGGACCCGGTACCCTATACAGGGATCCAGTTTGTGGCGATCCCGGAATTCCAGGCCATCGGCACGATTGTCGGTCAGGCGATTTCCTCGGCGGTTGCTGGTCAGCAAAGTGTTGATGCAGCGTTGGATGGCGCCCAGCGTCAGGCAGAGCAGATGATGACGCAGGCCGGTTACATCAAGTAGACCGGTCCCACAGCCGGATCCTGCCGCTTGAGTTCAGATCAGGCGGCAGGGCCAGGCGTTGCATGGCTCATGAGCATGGGGACCAGGATTGTGAAGCGGTTCTGCGTCCTAACCTGCGAAAAAAGGCAACCGAAGAGCGGCCTGACGATGCCGTTTAACCGTCACTGCTCTTGGTGGAGTGAGAGCAAGAGCGGGAAGGGAGGGGCATTTCATGCCATCTAGCAATGTCGCCGTTGCCGGCACCAAGTCTCGTTTTGCATCCAGATCGCGCCGGACCATTCGCACCGGCCCTCTGCTTGCACCAGCGGTTATTGTGCTGCTTTTATGGATGATTGTTCCACTGGCAATGACGCTGTGGTTTTCATTCCAGTATTATAATCTGATCAATCCCTTCGTGACAGGCTTTGCCGGTGTCTCGAATTACAGCTTCCTTCTGTCCGACCCCGGCCTGTGGTCAGCGATTGCCAACACCTTGATCCTGCTGGGATCTGTATTGGCGATATCCATCATCATGGGCGTGGTGTTTGCGGTTGTTTTTGACCAGGATTTCTTTGGCAAGAACATTGCGCGGCTGCTGGTGATCGCGCCTTTCTTTGTGATGCCGACGGTCTCGGCCTTGATCTGGAAAAACCTGCTGATGCATCCGGTCAATGGCTTATTCGCCTTCATTTCGCGCAGCCTTGGCCTGCCGGTGGTGGACTGGTTTTCGCAATTCCCGATGGCTTCCATCATCATGATCGTCTCCTGGCAATGGGTGCCTTTTGCGACGCTTATTCTGATGACGGCGATGCAGTCACTGGATCGTGAGCAGATGGAGGCGGCGCGCCTGGATGGCGCGAAAGGTCCAGCGATGTTTTATTACATCATTCTGCCGCATCTTCTGCGTCCGATCTCCGTTGTCATCATGATCGAGACGATTTTCCTTTTATCGATTTTCGCGGAAATTCTTGTCACCACCTCAGGCGGTCCTGGCATTGCCACCACGACGCTGACCTATTTCATCTATCTTAAAGCGCTGTTGCAATGGGATATTGGCGGGGCATCGGCGGCGGGCGTCATTGCCATTGTGCTGGCCAATATTGTCGCCTTCTTCCTCATTCGCACCGTTGCGCGCAATCTGGATAGTTAGGAGGCTGCGATGGCTCAAAAACGTAAATTCAACAAGGCCACGGTCACAGCCGGGATCATCGGCTGGGCGGTTGCGCTGCTGATGTTCTTTCCGATCCTGTGGATGCTGCTGGCGGCATTCAAGACCGAGATTGATGCGGTGGCGCCGCCAAAACTGTTGTTTTCCCCCACACTTGAGAATTTTGCGGCGGTCAACCAGCGGGCTGATTATTTCCGCTATGCGATGAACAGCGTGGTTGAAAGCCTCGGCGCGACCATTCTGTCGCTGATCATCGCGGTGCCAGCGGCTTATGCGGCGGCGTTCTTTCCGGGAAAACGCACCAAGGATCTGCTGCTGTGGATGTTGTCGACCAAGATGCTTCCGGCGGTTGGCGTGCTGGTGCCGATCTATCTTCTCGCCCGCGACAGCGGCATGCTGGATACCCGCACCGGGCTGATCCTCATCTTCACGCTGTCCAATCTGCCGATTGTCGTCTGGATGCTTTATTCCTTCTTCAAGGAGGTACCGCACGAGATATTGGAGGCCAGCCGTATGGATGGCGCCAAGGTCGGACAGCAGATCCGCTATCTGTTGCTGCCGCTCAGTCTGCCGGGCATTGCATCGACAGCGCTGCTCTCGATCATTCTATGCTGGAATGAAGCTTTCTGGAGTCTCAATCTGACGGCGTCTCGGGCCGGGCCCTTGACGGCGTTCATTGCGTCCTTTTCATCGCCTGAAGGTCTTTTCTGGGCAAAACTCTCGGCGGCTTCGACGCTCGCCATCGCGCCAATTCTTGTGTTTGGTTGGATTACGCAGCGCCAGCTGGTGCGCGGTCTCACCTTCGGCGCCGTGAAATAAAGGGAACCCCATGGCTACGCTTTCTTTTCATAATGCGACAAAATCCTATGGCAATGTCGATGTCATTCAGGGCGTTGATCTGAATATTGAAGACCGGGAATTCGTGGTCTTTGTCGGCCCGTCGGGTTCGGGGAAATCAACGCTGCTGCGGATGATTGCCGGCCTGGAGGAAATCACCGGCGGCGATCTTACGATTGACGGCCAGCAGTGCAATGACGTGCCGCCTGACGAACGTGGTCTGGCAATGGTTTTCCAGACCTATGCTTTGTATCCGCATATGAATGTGCGGGATAATATGGGTTTCGCCCTCAAGCTTGCAGGGGTGTCCAAGAGCGAACGTGACGGCAAGGTCGAGGAGGTGGCAAGGACCCTTCAGCTCGACAAGCTTCTTGATCGCAAGCCGCGTCAGCTTTCCGGTGGCCAGCGCCAGCGTGTTGCCATCGGTCGTGCGATGGTGCGGGAACCGAAAATCTTCCTGTTTGATGAGCCATTGTCAAACCTCGATGCTGCGTTGCGCGTTCAGATGCGCATCGAGCTTGCGCGTCTGCATGACCGATTGAACGCGACGATGATCTATGTGACGCATGATCAGGTTGAAGCGATGACGCTGGCCGACAAGATTGTGGTGCTGCGCGACGGTCGGGTTGAACAGATGGGGTCGCCGCTGGAACTTTATCATCATCCGGTCAATCGCTTTGTGGCTGGTTTCATCGGCTCGCCAACGATGAATTTCATCGATGTCACGGTCAGGGCCGCCGACAGCGATGGGGTGAGGGTTGAACTGAGCAACGGCAACAGCATCACGGTTCCCGTCAAAGCCCAAGGGGCGGAGGCTGGCGACACACTGGTTCTGGGCGTTCGCCCAGAGCATCTTCATCCTCAAAGCGATGGCATTCTGGACGGTGAAATCATGGTGGTGGAGCGACTGGGCGGGGAGACCTATCTTTACGTCCAGAATTCTGCGGCCAGGGATCTGATTGTCGCGGAGGCGGGTGGCGGCAGCACGGCGCGCACCCATGAGACCGCCCGGCTGGGCTTTAACCCGGCAGATGCGCATCTGTTTCAATCCGACGGTCTGGCATTGGAGCGTCAGGAGCGGCATCCGCTTTTGCAATCTGAAAAGAAAACGCATCTTTAAAGCGCACTCAGCGCTGAGTTTATAACGCGCATCCAGTCCGACGGCCTGTTGGCATGTTCGGGATGTGCTTGGACTGCACGCAATAACTGTCCCGGAGAATTCCCATGAGACTGAAAGATAAGGTTGCCCTCATCACCGGCGCTGCACGCGGTATTGGTCTTGGCTTTGCTGAAGCCTATGCGCGTGAGGGGGCCAAGGTGATCATCGCCGACATCAATATCGAACGCGCGGAGGAAGCGGCGCGTGGCTTGGGTGGCGCGGTGACAGCGGTGAAGCTTGATGTGACCAATCTTGCAGATATTGAACAGGTGGTGGCCGCCGTCGACAAGGATTTTGGCGGCATCGATATTCTGGTTAACAACGCAGCGATCTTTGATATGGCACCAATCAACGCCATTACCGAAGAGAGCTATGAGCGTGTTCTTGGGATCAATTTGAAGGGACCGCTGTTCATGATGAAAGCGGTATCGAATGTGATGATTGAACGTGGTCGTGGTGGCAAGATCATCAACATGGCGAGCCAGGCCGGTCGCCGCGGAGAGGGACTGGTGACGCTTTATTGTCTGTCCAAAGCAGCGATCATCTCCGCCACGCAATCCGCAGCTCTCGCCCTGGTTAAGCACAATATCCAGGTCAATGCGATTGCACCGGGGGTGGTGGATGGCGAGCATTGGGATGTGGTCGATGCGAATTTTGCAAAATGGGAGGGCTTAAAGCCGGGCGAAAAGAAGGCGTCCGTTGCCAAGTCCGTCCCGATCGGGCGCTTTGCAAGCCCTGACGACATTACCGGCATGGCGATTTTCCTGGCTTCGTCGGAAAGTGATTATATCCTCGCCCAGACCTTTGGTGTCGATGGCGGAAACTGGATGGCTTGAGCCATTTTTAGGTGCACAGATGAAAGCCATATATTTTACCGGGCATGGTATCGCGGCGCTTGCCCAACGCCCTGACCCTGAGCTTAAACCCGGCCATGCCTTGATTGAGGTCAAGGCTTCCGGGCTCTGTCACACCGATATTGACGTGTTGCATGGTCGGTACGGATCGAGTGCATTTCCGCTTATTCCGGGTCATGAATATGCCGGTGTGGTGATCGCGGTTGCGGATGACGTACGCCATGTGAAGGCTGGCGACCGGGTGGCCGTCGATCCCAATATTCCCTGCGGCCATTGTCGCGCTTGCCGGAAGGGGCTGACCAATCTTTGTGCTGAGTTGAAAGCCTATGGCGTCACCCATGATGGTGGTTTCGCCGATAAAAGCCTGGTGGATGCGCAGCATCTCCACCCAATCGGCGATTTGCCGTTCGATGTGGCGGCACTTGCCGAACCGCTGGCCTGTGTTCTCAATGGGCTTGGCGCGGCGGGGCTGAAAACGGGTCCGCAAGGCTGTGAAACGGCTCTGGTGTTTGGAGCAGGGCCGATCGGCCTGTTGCTTGCTTTGTCACTCAAAGCGCAAGGCGTTGAAAAAGTCGCTGTTGCCGATATCAACGAACATCGGCTGGCTTTAAGCGAAAGTCTTGGCCTGGAAGCGGTTGTCTCGGGATCTGGGGAGATTGATGCGCGCAGACAGAGTTTTGATTTTGTGGCTGATGCGACCGGCATTGCCAACGTCGCGGAAGGCATGGTCAGCTTTGCGGCAGAGGGTGGGACGGTGCTGGTGTTCGGGGTTTGCGCACCCGATGCACGCATTGCGGTCGCGCCATTTGAAATCTTCCGGCGCCAGATCCGGATTGCCGGTTCGCATTCGCTCAATCGCAATATTCCGCAGGCGCTTGAGATTCTGCAAAAGGATAAGGGCGAAATGGCGCGACTTGTCTCACATCGCCTTCCGATAGAGGAAATGCTGCCTTTCTTCACAAAACAGGCTGGTGATCCTGCGACGATGAAGGTCCAGTTTTATTCGGATGGAAAGCACTGATTTATAGGATTGCTATCAGAAGAAGGGTGCGGCGTAACTGCACCCTTCTTGGTGTTCAGTGCCGTAAAGGTTGTCCTCATACAGATTGATAACCGAGAGCGCGCTCTGTAACCGATCCCAGCCGGCAGCCTCGGCCTCATCAAACAGTTTCTGCAATGCTGGTTTAAGCGCAAGGTCGCTTTCGCACTGGCACTTGCTTTCACCCACTGCGGTTGTCGGTGCATTGATCTGGCGCAACATTAAAGATTTCCTCGCATAGATCGATTGCCATGTTGACCAGTTCCTTGCGTTGATCACAACGCGCCGCAAAAGGGGATTTGGGACGAGCTTCAGTTTTCAGGAACACGCTTTTCATTGCAAAACGGATCGGGTGCGCCAAGGTTTTCCTGTGCCACTTGTTTCTTCCTATTCAAACATTACAGGGTTTATACAAAGTCTATATGAAATTCGGCTCACATCATCCATCGGGCAAATGACGTATTTCCGTCGTCGTCTGAAAGGAAAGGGCCAGATACGAGACCTGACCCTGAGAAGGTGATGATTAGCGTTGTGCGACAGGTCGAACCAACGGTGTGACACGTCTGATGGTCACACGTCTGTTTTCCTGTTCGGCTGTCTGGGTGCGGATTTTCAGGAAACGCTCGCCATAACCCTGGGTGACCAGATTTTCTGCCGGAATATCGTAAACCTCGGTCAACAGGTTTGCGACCGATTCCGCGCGCTGATCAGACAGGACGAGATTGGAGCGATCAGAGCCGACGGCATCGGTATGGCCTTCAATGAAAAAGGTTTCGCCAGGATCTTTTGCCAGCACTTTTTGCATGGCATTGGCGACTTTTCGCAATGTCTTAGCCTGTGACAAGGAAACTTCGGCACTTCCGGTTGCGAAATGTATCGTATCGAGATCAATACGGCGCACCTTATCCCGCAGACGTGCGGAGTGACGCACCTCATCGATGGTATAAACCCGTTCAACACGCTCTACAGGCGGCATCGCTAAAAAGTCATAAAAGTCGCGTTCCGGATCTTGCGCCACATCGATAATGTAGTCGTTGACCGGAATTGTCAGCCGCATCGGAGGCAGATCATAGCCGACGTCGAAGATTGCCGCACGCGGGCTATCGTCATATTCAGGAGCATAAATCATTAAATATTCATTGCCATCGCGATCAATGCGCGAGCGCTGCAGGATATCGCCATAGCGGTCATAGACAGTAACGATTTCATGGCCGCCGGGGCGCACGATCGTTTCCCGTAAGCGCCCGCGTGGAAGCTCATCATAATAGGTGTTTTCGGCGTTGCGGCGCAGGCGAGGGCGGTCATCGCCACGCACAAAGATGCGATCACCAGCATCCAGAATGACCCGGTTATCGATCTGCTCAATGACCTTCACATTCGTCACGTTGTCGTTGACAGTCGTGTTGTTGACTGTGGTGTTGTTGACGACAGTGTTGTTAATGACCGTGTTGTTGACGATGTTTGTCGTCTCAGGAACCATGAAAGCCGGCGCGTCTTTCACACGTGTGCCTTCCTCTTTGAGGTTTGCCTCAATTTTTTGCGGGAGGGCGGCCTTCAGATTCTCTGGAATTTCGACCTGAGCCGCAGCGTCGTCAACTGGGGGAGGCAGTTTCTGCTCCTCTGTCGCACGCTGTTGCTCTCGCGATTTGCGGCGCTCTTCCCTTGATTGTTGACCGCCGAAATTGTCAGCATCCTTGTCGCTATCGAGAATAGCAGCGCCGTTTTCGACCGGCAGCACCACAGTCTCGTCGGTGCTGTCGGGATCACGGGCAATCTGCTCCTTGAGCTCGGGTGTGCGTTCGTCGATGATGTCAGCCGGCGGGTTCTGTGCGGCATTTTCAGGCTGTAACACTTGCGGCGTCCCACCGGCTGGTTGCGATTGGGGCTTTTCCCCGCTATCGGGTTCAGGGCTAGCCGAACTTCCGCTATCCGCGGGCGCCTGAGGATTGTCGGGAAGCGCGGGACTGTCGGTTTGCTGCGGCGGCGAGCCAGGCTGTTCGGCATCCGGCGCGGGCGCCTGCTCCTGCGGTGCGGGTTGCGGCTGCGGCGTTGCGGGTGGCTGCGGATCGGCTTGGGGCGCCTGCTCCTGCGGTGTCGACTGCGGTTGCGCGTTGTCCTGCGCTGATGCGGCTTCCGCCGCTTCGCGTGCCTTTCTTTTGGCTTCGTCCTCTATCGTCTTTTGTTGCTCAACGCTCGGCTGTTGTTCTGCCGCTTCACGTCGGGCTTTCTCCTGGGCCTGCTTTTGCTCTTCAGCTTGACGCTGAGCTTGCTCATCAGCGGCTTTTTGTTGCTGCTCGGCTTCACGCTTTGCCTGTTCTTCGGCCGCCTTTTGTTGCTCGGCGGCCTGACGCGCGGCATCCTCAGCCTGTTGGCGACGTGCTTCCTCTTCAATGGCATTTTGTTCGTCAGCGGCGCGCTGCTGTTCCGCCGCCTCGCGCTGCGCCTGTTCGGCGGCGCGCTGCTGTTCCTGTGCCTGTTTGTCCGCTTCCTGTTGCGCCGCACGCTGCTGTTCTTCAGCGTTGCGTCGGGTTTCTTCTTCCGCCGCGCGTTGCTGCTCTGCGGCCTGCCTTTGCGCCTCTTCGGCGGCGCGCTGCATTTCTTCGGCCTGTTGCTGCCTTAGCAATTCCGCGTCGGAGTCTTGTTCACCGCTGTCCTGCGCAAGCAGGATGGCTGGCTCGCCGAGCGGTTGTGCGTGGACCGGCTGCATCATCACGGATGCAGAGAGTGCCGGCAGAACAACGGTTGCGAGAAGCTTGCAACGAATTTTCATAATCCCTCTCCTTAAGGACGGCAGACATAGCTTTGGCCAACAGACGCGTGGCAGATATGGGACCGGTTGCGCTGTTGCTTTTTATTGCTTGAGCGCAGAATCCGGCGAGATCACGACTTCGTTAGCGAAAAGACGATGAATGGGAGCTGAATAAGCGTGAAAAAGCCGCGTTCACCAAGGTCACAGCGGGCCACAGGGCGTGAATGCTTAAAATTTAACAGCAAATCTATTCTGCTTTACGCGTTTGTTTGCAGCCCATATGAATGTGGGGGTGTGTTTGCAGTGCAGGATGGAGCGCAAGAGAACACAGGGTTGCGTTGCGGCAAGAACTGTTACGGTATGCGAGGCAAGGGCAAGGGGACAGGGTGGACGCAAAATCTGTTTATTTAACTGTCACGATGATCATCCTTGCCAATGGCGGGATGCTCCTGGCGATCAACCGCGATTTTCCCGTCTCGCTGCGACCGGCTGCTATGAACTGGATGTGGGCGACACTTGTCGTTGCAGCGGGCTGCGTGACGTTTGCCGTTGGCGGGTTGCTGCCGCGTAGCCTGTCAGTGCTGGTGGCCAACAGCTGTCTTTTTGCCGGGCTCTGCCTGTATTACCGGGCGATCAGGACTTTCCAGAATCTCGGCGGCAATCTGTTTCCATGGCTGGTTTTTGGCCTTGGCATGGTGGTTTTCCTGTATTTTCTGGTGATTTTTCCCGACACGCTGGCGCGGATCGTGGTGGTTTCGATTGTCTGGATATGGTTGATGGCTGCCAGTATCCGGCTGCTTGCCGACAAGCGCCACCGGGATGGATCGCGCAGCCGCATCATGCTGATCTCGCTTTACTGCGCTGCGTTGATTTTAACAGCGCTCAGGGCGCTGTTCTATATAGCCACCAAGGCCGGTGCGCAGCTTGACATTGCTGACAACAGCAACTGGATGAACACCATCACCCCAGTATTTCTGGCCATTCTGCCGATTATTGGCACCACGGCCTTTATTCTGATGTGTACCGATCAGGTTCGTCGCCGCTGGGAACGGGTGGCATCAAAGGATTATCTTACCGGACTGCCCAATCGCCGGACATTGAATGATGTGGGGACGGAACGATTTGAGCGGGTCAGGCACTTGCAGGTGGCGCATGCCGTGGCTGTTCTTGATATTGATGACTTCAAGCGCATCAATGATAATCATGGCCATGAGGTCGGCGATCAGGTCCTCAAGCGTGTCGCGGCCTGCTTGCAGGCGAGCATGCAGGCAGATGATTTTGTCGCCCGTTCGGGGGGTGAGGAATTTGTCATCATATTTGGTGAACGCAACAGCGAACTGCCGCTGATCGCGACAGAAGCCATCCGCCGGACGATAGCGGAGGCTCCATTCATCGTGGGGGAGGACGCCTTGCATGTGACGGTATCCATCGGTGTTGCCCAAAAGAAGGCAACATCATCAAGCTTCGAAAGCCTTCTGCGCAAGGCTGATCGCGCGCTTTATCTCGCCAAGTCGAATGGCAAGAACCGGGTGGAGACGGCCGCGCAGCCCGACGCTACGTCAGGATCTGTGTGACGGAGCGGGTTGCCGAAATCATCATCGGCACAAATTGCCGGACGAGCGTGTCTTCATTGTAGCGCAGATTTGAGGCAGCAAGGACGGCTGCGGCGGTCGTGTATCCGTCCGGCAGATAGATAGGAGCCGCCAGCGCAATGTCGTTGGTATAGACTTGCTCCTCAGCGATGGCAAAACCACGCTGTCTTGTCTCGGAGATACGGCGCCAGATCTTTTCGGGATCAAAGACGGTTCTGGGCGTATAGGCACGCAGATCACTGCGCGCCAGAATATCGTGAATTCTGGCATCTTCGAGCCCGGCGAGAAAGACCAGGCCGGCTGCCGAACAATAGGCGGGAAGCCTGCTGCCGACAATCACATCATTGTCGAGCGTATTGGCTGACAGATAGCGGGCGAGATAGATAATATCGGTATCGTCAAGCAGGGTCAGCGAAATGGTTTCGCCCGTGCTCCGGTTGAGGTGAAGCAGATAGGGATGGGCCCTTTGCACCAGCAAGCTTGAACGCGTGTAGCGATAAGCCATGTTGAGTGATTTGGCTGCAAGCTCATAGGTCTTGCTGCCCGGGACCTTTTGCAAATAGCCAAGGGCAAGCAAAGTATGGGCGAAGCGTTGCGCGGCGGAGCGATCAATACCTGCTCTTTGCGCCAGTTGCGTCAGCGTCTGACGCGGATGCAGGGGGTCGAACGCTTCCAGAACGCGGAAGGCCTTTTCGACCGCCCGGACCATCATCGGGTCATCATGCTCGTCTTCGTTCAGTCCCATTCATGCCTGTCCTCTGGCTGTGGTGGCATTGCCGATGCCATTCACACGTCAATCTTTTACTCTGTGTTCTTGAAGAGCGAAGCGACTTTTTTGACGTCTCCACAATCAAAAGCTGCAGGATGCGGCGACCAGGAAGATGCCGCCCGGCGGCACCTTCCATGGTGATGTCAGAAACGGATGCTCTGAAGCGTCGTGATATCCATGCCCGCATCTTTAAAACCTTGAAGAAGCAGCGGTACAATGGTTTGTTTGCTGCGGTTCTCGTCGGCCCAGGTCTGCAGGAATTGCTGAACGCGCCCGTCCTCGTCCTTGCGGGTGGCGGCGGAGACCGGGATGCCGTGAACGGGTTCTGGCAATGTGTAGCTTGAGAACGCGCCGCGCGCGCTTTCGAAGGTTTTCATGCAGATCGGAAGTTCCTGCAGCATATAATCAGCTCGACCCGACTGCACGGCCATGATGGCCTCACTCATTTCCTTCAGGCTCATGATCTTGGCCTCAGGCATGTCTTTCTTGATGAAAGCGGTCTGTGCGGCGCCGGTCACCATCGCAAAGGTGACATTGGGAGAATTATACTCGGCCCATGTCTTCATTGGCTCCTTGCCCTTGGCGCCGATCACACAGTCGGACATCTGCCAGACCGGGCCAGCCATCGCCAGCGCCTTCTTGCGCTCTTCGGTTGCGGTCATGCCGGGGAAGATGTCGAGACGACCCGACTGCAGGTCTAGCACAATGCTTTGCCAGGTCACTTCACGCCATTTCAGCTTGAGATCCTTGCCCATTGCCTTGCCAAGATCGGCCGCCATCTGGCGACAGACGCGGGGACCATAGCCAGCATATTCGAGTTCGCCGCCGACATGGAAGGAGGTCGGCGGATAATTCCTCACGCCGCCACACACCACTTCGCCGGTCCGCTCGATCTTGTCCCATACGGATTCAGCCATCGCCGGCGCCGCGATTGTGATGCCGACGCAGCCCAAAAGCGCCGCCGTGATTGTTTTCATCATTGTGTTCATTCCCTTCAACTGCCCTTCTGTGTGGGGGCTTGATATGACCGGATGCACCTTGTGACCATTGTGTGTGTTGCGACAAGAGAAAAATCATTTCCAAGCGATTCTTTGCATAAGAACAGCGATAAAACTGCTTAAATGATTTAAAACAATCATAAAGCGATTACAAATAATCGCATCGCAATTAAAAAAGAATATTTGTGTAAAAATACTTGGTGGTTTTGTCGAATCGGGCTAGCTGCCAGAAAAAGGCAGCCTGATCCGGACTCGGTGCCGCCGTTAAAAATGGGAGTGCATTCGGATGTATCAATTTGACTGGTCCGTTATTCAGGACGGACAATTGTGGCTCAATGCGATCGGCGTGACGGTCGCTTATGCGGCTGTCACCTCCTTGGCTGGCCTGTTGATCGGTGTGTTTCTGGGGCTCGCTCTGGTGGCGCGGATCCCGGTGCTGACCTGGATCATCAACGCCTATATCCATCTGTTCCGATGCACGCCGCTGCTGGTTCAGATTGTCTGGTTCTTTTACGCGCTGCCGATGCTGACCGGCTATACTTTGCCGGACTGGTTTGCGGCCGGGCTCGGGCTGACCTTGTATATGGCGGCATTTTCGGCGGAGATATTCCGCGCCGGCGTCATTTCCATCGACCGCGGCCAGTGGGAGGCCTCAACGGTGTTGGGGTTTTCCTATGTCACCAAGATGCGCCATATCATTCTGCCTCAGGCGACCCGGCGGATGATCCCGCCGATCGTCAGTCAGACCATTTTGCAGCTTAAAAACACCTCGCTTCTTTCGGTGGTGGCGGTGCCCGACCTGATGTACGCGGCTGGCAGCCTGACGATGGAAACCTACCGACCGCTGGAAGTCTACACCTTTGCGGCGCTGCTCTACCTGGCGATCCTCACACCTGTGACGCTGATTGCGAACCGTTTCGAAATCAAACATTGAAGGTGGCTGCGATGATCAGAGTTCAGAACCTCCGCAAGACATTTGGCACGCATGAGGTGCTGCGCGGCATAGACCTTGTTGTGGAGCGCGGCGACGTCGCGGTGCTCATTGGCCCGTCGGGCTGCGGGAAATCAACGCTGCTGCGTTGTCTCGATCTGCTTGAACAGCCGACGGAAGGCTTGATCGAAGTGGCCGGCAACCGCCTTGAATTCGGTCCCAAGAGCAAATATCCAGAACGGATGAAAGCCCAGTTCCGTTCAAAGACGGGGATGGTGTTTCAAGGCTTTAATCTTTTTCCGCATATGACTGTCTTGCAGAACGTCATGTCAGGCCCTTTGCTCAACAAACTCAAGAGCAAGCATGAGGCCCGCGAACTGGCACTCAAACTGCTCAAACGGGTGGGGTTGTCAGATAAGCTTGATCTGTATCCCCGCCAGATATCGGGTGGCCAGGCGCAGCGTGTGGCGATCGCTCGTGCTCTGGCACTGGAACCGGACGTGATGCTTTTTGACGAACCGACATCCGCGCTCGATCCGGAACTGGTCGGCGAGGTTCTTGACGTGATGCAGGGGCTGGCTGCGGAGGGAACCACGATGATCGTGGTTACCCATGAGATGAGCTTCGCCCGCAACGTCGCATCCAAGGTCATTTTCATGGAAGCCGGGCATGTTGTGGAAACAGGTGCCCCTGAAAAAGTGCTTCGGGAGCCCAAAACCGAACGTCTCAAAAGCTTCCTTTCCAAAGTTGAGCACTAATCGATTTACCAGACACAAGCGGATGATTGACAATGAAACATTTTGATCTGCAGGGCATGTTTCCCGCCATTCCAACACCATTGACCGAAGAGGGTGCGCTCGATGTGGCCAAGCTCGAAGGACTGATTGAAGCCAACATAGCTGGCGGTGCGAGGGGGCTTGCGCCGGTAGGGGGGACGGGAGAATTTACCGCACTGTCCGCGGCAACGCGGATCGATGCCGTGCGCGAAACGGTACGGCTCGTCAAGGGTCGTGTTCCGGTGGTAGCTGGTGTTGTTTCTCCGGGCTGGGCCGAAGCGGTAGACCATGGGCGGGCTTTTCAGGAGGCGGGTGCCGATGCCTTGTTACTGGTGACGCCGTTTTACGTGATACCGAGCCAGCAGGGTGTGATCGATTATTTCCGTGCCTACCGCAGCACGGTCGATTTGCCGCTTGTTTATTATGACGTTCCGGCGCGAACCAGCTTTGTCACGGCAGTTGATACGCTGCGGACACTGGGAGAGGATGGCACCATTATCGGTGCCAAGATCTGCAATACGGATGCCTATTACTTCCAGCGTCTGTCGGCGGCCATTGGCGAGCGTATCGCATTGCTGTCTGGCGACGACATGATGTATGCGATCCATATCATGCATGGCGCAACGGGAGGTATTCTGGCCAGCGCACCCATGTTGCCGGCTTATTGGACGCAGATCCACGATACACTTGCCGCTGGCAAGTTTGCTGAGGGGATTGCACTGCATCGAAAGCTTCTGCCGACTTTCGCGGCGCTGTTTAATGAAGTCAATCCGGGCCCGCTCAAAACCATGATGGCGCATTTGGGACTGCCCGTTGGCCCGGTGTCATTGCCGTTGAAGGCGCCGAGCAATGCGACACAGCAACTCATCGCTGAAGCCGTTGAGGGTTTGCGGGCCCAAGGGATCGCTTAAATTATGGCAGGCGGGGCGCAATTTCTTGATTTTGCAGAGGCGCGGGAACAGGCGAAAAGCTTTCTTCCGCGCGCATTGTTTGATTATATCGATCGGGGAACGGAAGCAGAATCAGCCTTGAAAGCGCTGCATCATGGCTTTGCCACACGCCGTATCGTGCCCCGCGTTTTGCGCCCAGTTTCAGCCCCGGATGTCGCGGCGCGATATTTGGGCGCGACGCATAAATGTCCGTTTGTGATCGCGCCGACTGCGCTCGCTGGGATGGTGCGCCATGATGGAGAAGTCCTGATGGCGCGTGCGGCTGGGCAAGCAGGCTTACCTTTTGTCGTGGCAACGCAGTCATCGACAAGTATTGAACAAATATCGGCAAATGCTCCTGGAAGTGAGTTGTGGTTTCAGCTCTATGTTTGGCAGGACCGTTGCGAAACGTGGAAACTCCTCGAGCGTGCCAGAGCCTGTGGTGTTGAGACATTGGTTCTGACGGTTGATACGCCTGCGTCGCCAAAAAAAATTCATAACCGCCGCAATGGATTTGGCGTTCCTCTGCAGCCCTCAATAACGCTTGCCCTGGACCTTATGCTGCATCCGCGTTGGACCTTGGGAGTCATGGGAAGCTATCTGATGCGTAACGGATTTCCTTCCTATGCGCATTATCCCGGCGATGTTGCCAAAGCGGTTACCAACTCCATTCGTGATCCGCGCTTTGCCCTCGACACGGTTCTTGATCCCGACTTTCTCAAGGACCTTCGCCAGCGCTGGCCGCACAAACTGTTGATCAAGGGGGTGCTGTCCGCAGCGGATGCAGTCGAGATTTTCGATTTAGGCTGCGATGGGGTTGTGGTATCGGCGCATGGCGGTCGAAATCTTGATAGTGCTGTTCGACCATTGGATGTCTTGCCCCGGATACGAGAAGCGGTTGGCCCAGACAAAACGCTTTTTGCTGATAGCGGTGTGAGGCGTGGGTCGGACGCAGCAAAGCTGTTGGCTGCGGGCGCTGACGGTGTGTTGCTGGGGCGTGCGCCGCTTTATGGACTGGCGGCGAGCGGCGCTCATGGTGTCGTCGAGATGATCGAGCAGTTGAGGGAAGAATTACGCCTGTTGCTGGCTTTTGCAGGTGCTGAGGATATTTCCGCACTGCGTCAGACCGAGTGGATCATGGAGAGCGCATCGAGACAAGGGTGATCGGCCTGCGGGGATCCCGCTTCGACCGGAAAAAGATGCGCGCTAAAACAGATAATGAGAGCGCCGATCTGATCCAATCAGATCCAGACGCGCTCATCCGCCACGCCCCCCAATTTTCTTTAGAGTTCACAGGTAGGAAGATGCTGTCCAAGCCAAGCTCCAACGATGTTTTCTTAAACGACCTTATCCAGGCGATTGGAAGCCAATATGTGCTGACAGAAGCCCATGACAAAGAACCTTACCTGACGGACTGGCGCGGGTATGAAAAAGGAGAAGCACTGGCTGTTGTCTTGCCTGCAAATACCGCTCAGGTCTCAGCCCTTATGAAGCTTGCGGTTAAACATGCGAGCAAGATTGTGCCTCAGGGGGGAAACACCGGACTCTGTCAGGGCGCGGTGCCGTCAGGGTTGGACCGCACAATTGTCATGGCTTTGCGTCGTCTGGATGTCATCCGCGAAATCGATAAAGCGTCAAATATCATTGTCGCGGATGCCGGATTGACACTGACCGCCGCCCATGATGCCGTTGCGGCCGTAGACCGACGTATTCCATTGCATCTCGGCAGTGAGGGCAGCGCGCAATTGGGCGGTCTTGCCTCCACCAATGCAGGGGGCACCAGCGCGCTTCGCTATGGCCCAATGCGTGACCTTATTTGTGGCATCGAAGTCGTGTTGCCTGATGGTCGTGTTTTGAGTGATTTGAAGGCGCTTCGCAAAAACAACACCGGCTATGATCTGAAAAACCTATTCATTGGCGCTGAAGGCACATTGGGTATCATCACAGCGACGGCGTTGCGTTTGCAGCCCATGTTGCGTTCATCGGGTCATGCCTGGATCGCACTTCCCGATCTTGATGCTGCGGTGAGCATATTGATGGGTTTGCAGGATCGCTTTGATACGGCGGTTCAGGCGGCAGAACTTTTATCAGGCACTCAGGTTGAACTGGTGCTTCAGCATATTCCGCGTGCCAGACATCCGCTCGAAAGCCGTCCCGAATGGTCGCTGCTGGTCGAGCTCGGCAGTACAGACCCAACAGCACAGTTGCATCAAGCGCTCGAAGAGTGGTTATCCGAGCAGTTCGAAGCCGGATTGGTTGTCGATGCCTTCATCGCACAGAGCCAAGCCCAGGCTGAAGACATCTGGCATTTAAGACATTCCGTCTCGGAAGCCAACAAGGTGCATGGGCATAGCCTCTCGCACGATATCGCCGTTCGAACGACGCTTGTTCCTGATCTGATCAAGCGGGCGCGTGCCGCGGTCCATGAAATTTATCCTCAAGCCCAGATTCTCATTGTGTCGCATATTGGGGATGGAAACATTCATTTCATTGCGCATTTCACCCATGATCAGTGGTCCTGCTTTCCCGATGACGCGACGGTAACCAGACAGATTATGAAGCGCGTTCATGATGTCGTCGATGCGCTCGGCGGTACGTTTTCGGCAGAACATGGGATTGGTCGAAAACTCGTGCAGGAGCTCGCTTTGCGCGCAGACCCAGTTCACATGGCGCTCATGCAATCCCTACGCGATCTAATTGATCCTGACCGTCAAATGAATCCGGGAAGCGTGCTGGCTGTCGAGCACGTAGCCTAAACGGACAGGGGAATAGGGATACTCCAAACTTTATCGGGACAATCTGTTCTCATCATCGATTAAGACGAGGCGGAAAGGGGCTGATGAGCCCCACCGCCACAACACGACATTGAGATCATCCAAGCCTGCTCCTTTTGCAAAGCTGCGCACCAACAAGCCGTTATAGCCTGCAGCTATCAGGCGCCGAGCAAAGACTTGAGTTGGTGCCTCTCGGTTCAAACGCATTTGTTCACGCCAAGCCGCGTCGCCGAGCAATGACCCATCCAGATCCATCTTTTTTAATGCGGTTTCATCACGGCAATCGAATAGGCGATCGATTTCTGCCTCATAGGCGACGAGTTTTGTGGGTTGCAGACTGCCAACCTGGTTGGCTTCACGAAGTGCGGTCATTATAGTGAGAGAGGCGTAAAGCGCCGGAACCCCTTTTGGATTGAAGCGACCGCCAAAAAGCGCGGCGCCGCGCCCAAAAAGCGGTTCGCGCGCATAAACAGGGTTTAAGGCCCGATAGAGTTTGTCACGATAAACAATCGACATGGTTAGGCATGCACGCCAGCATCGACCGCATCGATATAGTCGAGAATCTCACTGGCTCTCCCGTTGAGAACCAATTGCATCGCCGTTCGGCCCGAAAACCCGGCCAAGGGTACGGAACGATACCAGGCATAAGCCATCAGTGCTGAACCGAAACGCGGTTCGACTTTGTTGAGGACTTCTACCATTTCCCGCAGTCGCCTTTGGGTTTTGTCGGATTGCACGCGATCTTTGCGTTGCACCGCATCGCGCCCCAAACCTGCAGAGCGGGCGACTTCATCGCTTGTCGTGCGCAACGCAACTGCGATTTTGCGCGGCGCAAACAGACCATTATCCGAATATTGTGCGAGCCCCATCCTAGAGACTCCTTCCATCAAGCCATTCATTCTGACGCAATATAACGTCATTATAAATGGCATTCAAGAGAATTGGCCATGTCCCGTGTCAAAATCGCAAGTTAACTCAGCTCACGATCAATATCACGGCGCAGAACGATCGCTGTTGTGAGGTCTTCAACAATATCGTGGCCTGCAATCAGATCGCGTACGCGATTAAGACCGTCAATTGAACCGGTTTCGAGTTCGACGATAAGGTCAAGCTGACCACTCACCGACGATACCCGTCGCACTTCTGGATGACGGGCCAGGAGATCGAGCAATTCATGCGCAGGGGTGCGTCGCAGGTTGATCAACAAGGCCGCTCGAATGACATTGGCATCGATCTCACCAATATCCGCCCGATACCCTCTGATCACGCCACTTCGCTCGAGATTGGTGACGCGTTCGCTTGTCGCGCTTCGCGACAATCCAATACGCCCGGCAAGCGTTTTCAGCGCGATACGCGCTTCCTTTGACAGGATTGCCAGTATTTCACGATCTTTCGCATCAAGTTCACGCATCATTATCCTGTTCACGTCACCGGACATATGCCGGTTCATTCCGACAAAGTGCCGGTTATCCCGACAGGATACTTGATGCCCGAAAATCCTTTGCATGCCAAGCTGGAGACAAGAAATGTAACCTGGAAAAATATTGGCTATGACTGATCTCTCTCACCCCGCGCCTCAGTTTTCAGCGATTGAGGCGGAACGACTGGCGCAAGACCTGTTCGGCGTTCAAGCGACAGCTTCGCAACTCGATAGCGAGCGTGATTGTAATTTTCGTCTCAAGACCGGCACGGATGCGGATTGGATACTGAAAATCGTCAATGCCAGCGAACCAAAAGTAGAAAGCGAGTTTCAAACGGCGCTGCTTCATCATCTCTCGGCGGCGAATGCCCAGCTCGCCGTTCCTCATTTAAAGCCCAGTCTTTCAGGGGATGTGCTGGCCTCGACACGCGCCAGAGGCGGGGAGAAACATGCGCTGCGTCTTGTTGGCTGGTTGCCGGGAATCCCGCTGGCTGAAGTCAAGAGAACGTTCGAACTGATGCGCAATCTGGGCCGCTCGCTTGGCGAACTCGACCATGCGCTGCAGGGCTTTATTCATGTGGGCGCATTGCGTGATCTTGATTGGGATTTGCGCCATGCGGCGCGCGCACGCGACCGCCTGCACTTTATTGAGGATGCGGGTAAGAAGGCATTGCTCGAGCGCTTCATAACCCGCTTTGAAAGCTTTGTGGCCCCCAAGCTTGCAAGCTTGCGTGCGCAGGTTATCCATAATGACGCGAATGATTGGAATGTGCTTGTCGATAACGACAATCATGAAAAAATCGCTGGCCTGATCGATTTTGGTGATGCCGTTCATACGGTGTTGATCGCAGAAGTCGCAATCGCCTGTGCTTACGCTGCGCTGGATACTGAAGATCCAATGGGGGCTGCGGCAGCCCTGGCTGAAGGGTTTCACGAGCGTTATCCGCTCAAGGCGGAAGAAATTGATCTTCTCTTCGATCTGATTGCGATGCGCCTTGTCACCAGTGTTACATTTTCTGCGTCGCGCCGCGAAAAGACGGAGGACAATCCATATCTTGCGATCAGCGAAGCACCTGCCTGGCGTCTCCTGGAAAAAATGGATGCCATGAACCCGCGCTTTGCCACTGCGATTTTGCGCAAGGCATGCGGCTTCGATGCAATCGACGGAGCCGGCACCATCCGCCAGTGGGTATCTGATCATGCGAAAACATTTGCGCCAATTGTTCGCCCCGCACCGGCCACGCTGAAAAAGGCAATTGTGCCCTATGGTGATGCTTCGCATTTCATGACGGTGGCCTCGGCAGAGCAACGCGCACAAGAAGCGACACAATGGTGGGACGATTTTTGTGCACAAAATGATATAGAGCTCGGCATTGGTTCCTGGGGCGAAAAGCGAACGGTCTATACCGACAAGGCATTTCAATCACGGTTCATTGACGGACAGCGGCGCATTCATCATCTTGGCGTCGATTTGTTCATGCCAGCAGGCACACCGCTCTATACGCCCCTGGCTGCGACTGTTCTCAGTGTTGAAATCGAGCATGAGCCGCTCGGCTATGGCGGTCTGGTGACGCTTGAGCATCAACCAGAAAACTGCCCGCCCTTCGTGACGCTGTGGGGGCATATGGCCCATGAGGCGCTCGGCAGATTGAAGCCGGGCCAGAAACTGCAACCCGGTGACCTTGTTGGCCATATGGGTGATATTGATGAGAATGGCGGGTGGACCCCCCATCTTCACTTTGCGATGACAACAAATGTCAATTTGACCGCAACTGAAATCCTCGGCGTTGGTGAAGCAGCATATCTTGACGTGTGGGCCGACCTGTTTCCGGATGTTGCGGATCTGGCTGGCATTCCGTCAGAGATCTTTGCTCAAGATGGGAGAACTCGCGCTGAAATCATCGAAAGGCGCAAAGAAATACTGCTGCCAAACCTTTCGATTTCCTATTCCGAGCCGATTAAGTTCGTCCGTGGAGACGGTGCCTGGCTGATTGATGACCGGGGACGGGCTTATCTCGATTGTTTCAACAATGTCTGCCATATCGGGCATGCTCATCCGGAGGTGGTAGAGGCAATTGCGCGTCAGGCGGGCCTGCTGAATACCAATACCCGATACCTGCATGACACCATTGTCGAATATGCAGAGCGGCTGACCGCCACATTGCCCGAAGGGCTGACTGTCGCATCCTTCGCGTGCTCGGGAAGTGAGGCCAACAGTCTGGCTTTGAGAATGGCGCGCAATCATACGGGCAGCAATGAAGCCATCGTCCTTGACTGGGCTTATCACGGCACCACGCAGGAACTCATTGACCTCAGCCCCTACAAGTATAAGCGCAAGGGAGGGAAGGGGCGCCCCGAGCATGTGTATGAAGGCACTATTCCCGACAGCTATCATGCGCCCCACGACTGGCCGTTCGAGGAGCATGGCAAGCGATTTGCGCAAAATATTGCCGAGAAAATTGATCGCATGCGCGGCCAAGGAAAAGCACCGGCATTCTTTTTGGCTGAATCCATCCCCAGCGTCGCTGGTCAGGTGTTTCTGCCCGAAGGCTATTTGAAAGAAGTCTATGCTATGGTGCGTGGAGCCGGCGGTGTTTGTATCGCTGATGAAGTTCAGGTTGGCTTCGGTCGCGTTGGCAGCCATTGGTGGGCATTCGAGCTGCAGGATGTCGTGCCTGATATTGTCACGATGGGCAAGCCGATCGGCAACGGCCATCCGATGTCTGCCGTTGTGACCACGCGGGAAATCGCTGATAGTTTCAACAATGGCATGGAATATTTCAACACATTTGGCGGCAATCCGGTCTCCTGTGCAGCAGGACTTGCGGTGATCAACGTCATCGAGCGGGATGGCTTGCGCCAAAATGCGCTCGACGTCGGTAACTATCTGATTGATGGCTTTCGCGAAATGCAAAAGCGTTTTGAAATCATCGGCGATGTTCGCGGCCAAGGTCTGTTTCTGGGGATTGAACTGGTCACGGATCGTAAGACCAAGGCGCCCGCGACCGATTTAGCGAGGCGTATTAATGATGGGGCACGCCAGCGCGGTATTTTGATGGGCACTGAAGGCCCTCATGACAACGTGCTGAAAATGCGTCCCTCAATGGTGTTTAGTCGCGACAATGCTGACCATTTGCTTGATGTGCTCAATGACAGTTTTGTATCTGCGCTGAAATAGCCGCTCGTTAAAACCTCTCACAGGAGGCCATGACCGCCCGGCGTGTTTCGGGGTGGTGATGGCCTTTTGCCGTCTACGCGCGGCTTAAGGCTTTGCGTAAGTCGCGTCACGCCTCGCGGACGGGTCCCTGTGAGGTGTTGGGAGCGCCGACAATATGCCGGTAGATTCCGGCAATGTGTCGGGCCGGCAGACAAATTGCAGGATGCTTGCAAAGGGAGCCTGTGCCAAGCTCATTCTCGAAGGTTAATGGCAAACCATAACCCCAAAACAAAAAGACAAATCCAGAGGAAACTCAAAGTCATGCGTTCCAAGTTCAACAGCCTTTTTGCTGCCGCCGCTCTCGCCCTCGCGGTTGGCTTTTCGAGTGCTCCCGCCCAGGCGGACGAGCTGGAAAAGCTCAAGACCGCCGGGGAAATGCGGATTGCCATGAGTGGCCAATATCCGCCGTTCAGCTTCACCAATGAACAGAATGAAGTGGTTGGTTTTGACGCATCGATCGGCTCGGAAATCGCCAAGCGGATGGGGCTGAAGGCCAAGATCGTCACCACCCCTTTTGACGGCATCATTGCGGGGCTGCTGGCCAAAAAATATGATGCCGTCGTCGCGTCCATGACCATCACGCCCGAACGCGAGAAGGCGGTGGATTTTGTGGGACCTTATTATCATGCCGGTCGAACGATTGTCGTCAAGGAGAGTTCTTCCATTCAGAAACTTGCGGACTTGAATGGCAAGACTGTCGGTGTGACCATGGGTGACGCCCATGAAAAATGGGCCAAGGCGCAAGGGGATTTGAGCGTACGCACCTATAAGGGCCTCCCTGAAATGCTCATTGATCTGGATGCGGGCCGGCTGGATGCTCTGGTCATGGACAGCATTCCGGTGATGATTGCCGTCAAGGAGACCGGACAGAAAGTGCGCATTCTGGACACCCCCGACATTGAAGGCGGTCGGGTGGCTCTGGGTATCGCAATCCGCAAGAACAACCCTGAACTCAAAGCGGAAATGCAAAAGACCCTGGAAGCCATGCTGGCTGATGGCGGCTACGAAAAGATTTCAATGGATTGGATCGGCAGCGACATCCGCTGATTGGATTACAGTCCGGCCCGAAGCAGTTCGGGCCGGTTCCCTTGACGTTTCGGAGTATGCTTATGGATCTTGCTTTGATGCAGCGGGTCCTCCCGTTCTTTCTGGAGGCTGCGTGGGTCACCGTGCAGATTTCTGTCCTAGCGCTTGTGCTGGGCTTCGCCATCGCCGCCTTGCTCGTGTTGGCGCGCCTGTCAAACAGCGCGTTGCTGCGCTTTTTATCAGGTGCTTATGTAAGCGTATTTCGCGGCACGCCCTGTCTGGTGCAGTTGTTCGTTCTGTATTTTGGCGGCCCGCAGATCGGGCTGGAGCTGGAGCCCTATGCGGCCGGCGTGATTGGGCTGGGATTGAACATCGGTGCTTATATGGCGGAATCCATTCGTGGCGCCATTGCCGGCGTCGACAGGGGCCAGGCCGAAGCTGCCCGATCGATTGGTTTTGACCGCGGCAGAACGCTAAGGCTGATCCTTCTGCCGCAGGCGGCCCGACTGATGATCCGCCCTCTGGGCGTCAATGCAGTGGCTTTGGTTAAGGGGTCGGCCCTGGTCTCGACGATTTCGGTGGTCGAGCTGACTTATACAGCGCAGCGTTTCATCAGTTCCACCTATAAGCCATTCGAGATATTCGCGGTTGCGGCGGTTCTCTACATGGTCATTGTTTATGTTGTCGTCACGATCGTTGATCTGCTCGACAAACGCTTCGCGCCGCGTTGAGGGGCAAGTTCATGCCAGCACTTGATTTCAGTATTGTCGCCCCCTATGCCGATATCCTTCTCACCGGACTTGGCTGGACTCTGGTTCTCGCGATTGCCTCCAGTGTTCTCAGTTTTGTCTTTGGCATCCTGTTTGCACTGATTGTTCTTTATGCGCCCGGGCTTCTCGCCTATCCGGTGCGCTTCTTCATGTGGCTGTTCATGGGAACACCGCTGCTGTTGCAGCTTTATCTGATTTATTATGGTCTTGTGCAGATTGGCATTGATATTCCGGCGCTGTTTGCCGGCATTATCGGATTGAGCCTGCATTTTGCCGTTTATAATGCGGATGTTCTGCGTGCCGGGATTGTCTCGGTCGATCCGGGACAGACCGAGGGCGCGCGCTCGATTGGCCTTAGTCGTGGTCAGGCCCTGCGCTATGTTATTATCCCTCAGGCCATCCGCAACACGATCCCGCCGATTGGCAACAATATGATCGTGCTGCTCAAGGATACCTCACTGGTTTCCATTATCGGCATTGCCGAGCTCGTGCATAGTGCGCAGATCGCGATCAGCGAGACCTACAGCCCGTTCGAATTCTATCTAACTGCGGCTGTGCTTTATTACATCGCCAATCTTGTCATGGAGGCGATGCTGCGACGTATTGAAAGAAAAGTGGAGGTCACGCGATGAGTGGATCCTTAGCCATGGTTGAAGTCAAGGCTGCTCGCAAAGCCTATGGCGCGCTTGAAGTCCTCAAGGGGATCGATCTGTCGGTCACGCGCGGGCAGATCATTGCGATCATCGGCCCGAGTGGCTCCGGCAAGAGCACGTTGTTGCGGTCGATCAATCATCTTGAGACACTGAATGGTGGGGAGGTCTGGCTTGACGGCACTCAGGTCAACCAGCCGCTCAAGGGGCAGGCCTTCGAGAAGCACATCAACGCGGTGCGCCAGCAGATGGGAATGGTGTTTCAGCACTTCAACCTTTTTCCGCATCTCACTGTGATCGACAATATTACCTTGGGTCCGATCAAGCTGAAAAACATGCGCAAGGCGCAAGCCCGTGCTCTGGCGCTTGAATTGTTGGAAAAAGTTGGCCTTGCAAGCAAGGCGGATGTTTATCCCTCGCGTCTTTCCGGCGGGCAGAAGCAGCGTGTAGCGATTGCCAGAGCGCTTGCGATGCAGCCGAAGGTGATGTTGTTTGATGAAGCGACATCGGCGCTGGATCCGGAACTGGTTGATGAGGTCAATCTGGTGATGAAACAGCTGGCGGCTGAGCATATGACCATGTTGATCGTCACCCATGAGATGCGTTTCGCGGGTGAAGTGGCCGATCGCATCCTGTTCATGGATGGCGGGGTGGTTGTTGAAGAGGGCGCTCCCAGTGAGTTGCTGCGCAATCCGCAGCAGGAGCGCACACGCAGTTTCCTGAAAAACTATCTGGCGGGCTGACGGCGCGGCCTGGGGTGATCTGCGGGTGTTACGGCGATTAGGTGGGCTGCGCTGTCCAATAACCCTTGCCGATCGCCCGCCCGGTCCCGTATATCTCCGCAGGCGTGCGGTGATCGAGGTCATAGACCCCATTATTGACGAGCGGGGCCGTGGGGTGAGCACCTTCGCCACCCTTTCGTGCCGGCAGTGAGCTCCAAGAACTGTCGCACGCCAATAGGCCGGCACAGTCGTACCCGCCACGGCAGCAGCAATTTCAAGCTGCGCCGCCTCATCGTCCGTTAATCGGAACCCGATGAGACGTCCACGGATTCTGCCTTGCGTTTGTTCGGGCGTCGGGGCTTAGCGCTGGCTGATCTCTCGGGCAAGCGTTTTTGTTTAACAAAAACTATGCTTGCTACTCTCTCTAAGTTTTGTATTATCGCCCATATTTTTGAATAAATTCAATACAAGCGGATACTTGATGAGTACAGCCATACAACGGCGTGGATTGGCTTTCGGAGTAATAATTATTGTAGTGCTGCTCTTACCGCTGCTTCCTTTTGCTTTAGGCTTATGGAGCACATTTGTCGTGTTTCACACATCTCGCGGCACTCCACATGTTCGGCTAAGGTTGATAGGGTTTACCATCGTAGCAGCTATATCTACCGTAACCTACAATCTCATTGGTCAGTGGCTTATTGGCAATCATTTGACCCATGCCGATATCGGCATAGAAGCCAACAGTCATGCCTTGTTTTGGGGCAACGTGTGGATAGGTACTAGTACGCTACTTTTGTGGGTTTCATGGGGTATGACAGGAGGCCGATGGAAAGACGCAAAACCCTATTTCATAGCTCTGGCTAATTGCTTGTTTAAAACTGAGCCCATCGGCATTCATCACGAACATATTAAGGGAATGCAGGTCATTGATTGGACAAATGCACGCCCGCCTCGTTGGATAAATAACGAAGAGCCAAAGCCTGTATCGCTGGGTTGGGTCGCATACCCCTCGCTGGATGTTGAAAAACAGCATACCATTATCGAAGGCGCCACAGGCACCGGCAAATCGCAAATGATAAAATGTGCTGTCGCTGAAATCCTAGAGCGCGGTGATACGCTAATCACGCTCGACCAAAACCGTGATCTATTCAACACATTCGCAGTTATAGCAGGGCAGAAAACCCCGATTGATATACCGGACAAAGAAAATACGTGGTCGCCAGCGAACGAAATCGAACGCGACGCCGACTGGATGCAGTCAGCGGGAAGCCTCCTCGGTGATGGGACCGGGGAAAGTGCTGAATGGCGTAGCATGGCAAAGGCTTTGTTTGCTTCTGTGGTTGCTGGATACGCAAAAGCCTGCGGAGAAGTGGGGCGTCCCTTCGTCAATAGTGAGTTTTACGATCTATTACTCTTTGAACCCGAAGATCAAATTGCGTCTTTCGTAATAGGGACTCCGGCATCTGCGCTCCGTCAGGTTCCTGGACCAAGAAAAAGCCGTAAAACCGCAGTTCTAGTTTTGCCTGGGCAACCTCACTGGCTGCTATCGGCGATCAAAGCATTAAACATCGCCCTGTCCATCAGATCGCGGTATGGCCTGCGGATTGACCTGGGATGAATGGAAGCACCACAGCAGGTCCGCGGAGCATTGCTGGATTGACGACAGGATCAATTCAGGGAAAGTCCAGTTTTTTATCGTGAAAGTGAGTTTGCGTCGGGCATTGCATCTGCCTATTTCACCGTTCCGGAAACCGTTTATTCCTAATGAGTTCAATATGGTCTTTGGACTTTTTGATAGGCTTCACGCATGGAGCCGCGCGCATCGTTCGATGGCGATAGCATTTCCCACACTGGAGGAGCTCGCGACCAGAAAGCACGCAAGTATTGGCCCGACGGGGGCAGTTATTGCGTTCTACACGACCAACAGCTTCTATGAACACGAGAAGGATCGCCTTCTCGCAAGCGCTCGATATCTTGGGCTCAAGATCATCTCCGTTGCCGTTGAAAATAAGGGAAGCTGGGTGCGCAATGCGGGGCTAAAGCCCAGTGTGCTGGTGCAACAGCGCAAGCTGGTGAGAGGTCCGCTGTTATATGTCGATGTGGATGCGGTGTTTCATCGCGATCCCTGGCCGGCATTGCAATCCATTGAGAGCGACATCGCGGTTTACTATGAAAAGAGCGGCCACCTTCTCAGCGGAACCGTGCTCATCAACGACACCCCGTCCGCCCTCGCTCTTTTGGAAGCGTGGCAAAAGGGATGCATGGACGCGCCGGAGGTTTGGGATCAGTTGGTGCTGGAACAGATTGTCATGCAGGATTCTGCCGAAACTTCGCCACGCTATTCGATAACCCGGCTTCCGGTGTCGTTTTGCTGGATCTTCGATGATCTCGAGAACGAGCCGGTCGAGCAAGTCTATATTGAGCACCTTCAGGCCAGTCGCGAAGCGAAGAAACGCCGACGTTTCCTGGGCCGTATCGGAAAGCGGTTGAAACGCAGACGTGACCGCATCGTGGAGATTGAGCGCATTTTATTAAGTGAGACCGATGCAAACTGCAGCGAAGATTTTTCGATGAGGGATGACTAAATGTCGGTACCTGTTCTTCTATATCACCAGATCGCACCTTTGCCCCAAAAGGACATACCGTTTCATGGGTTGCTGGTGCATCCGACCCGGTTCCGGAGCCAGATGAAATGGTTGAAGAGAGCGGGTTATCGCGGGCTCTCTCTGCGTGACGCCTTACCTTACATCCGAGGCGAGAAAACGGGCAAAGTGGCTGCGATCACTTTCGATGATGGTTTTCTTAATGTCCTGGAAAATGCCGCACCGATATTAGCCGAATGCGGCTTCACGGCGACCAATTATTTCGTCGCCAATCAGGTTGGTGGAAGCAATGTCTGGGATCAGCCGCTTGGGGTTCCGAAGACGCCGTTGATGTCCATCGCGCAATTGCGGGAGTGGGCAGCGCTCGGACATGAGGTCGGTGCGCATACGCTTGATCATGTGCATCTGACCGAAACACCTGACAATGAAGCGAAAAGACAGATTTCACAATCAAAGACGATTCTGGAGAATATTCTGGGTGAAGAAGTGACTGGCTTCTGTTTCCCATACGGCGAGAATAATCCTATTCATCGCGCAATGGCCCAAGACGCGGGGTTCACAACAGCCACCACCACGGTGCGAGGTCGTGCAGGCCCGGCGGACGATCTGTTCGGACTGCCTCGGATTAGCATCCGCAGACGGGATATTTGGCCGAAGTTCCTCACCCGGGTGTTGAAGTAGTGAAGTGCCGGCTCATTCAACCGAGCATGCTGAGCGAGAGACAGTTTTCTCAACCTCATCAGAGCGGCGTTGTCCCGGCACACGGGGACGCGGACAATAACAAACGGAAATGACGTAAAGCTTTGTGATATTGACGTTGCCGTGACCCGGGCGATCAACGGTTTCTCTGGGACAAGCAACTCGACCGACTTCGTGTTGAATTTTGTGTTGGCGGTTGGCGTATCGTTACGCGCTTTGGCAGGGCGCGCGCCATGGTGACGAGGTCCGGACAGGCAGCACATCAGTCTCACCGGCGATGACATCTCGACCGGGACCGACAGCGCCGATCTCAGGCCCACGGCGGCGAGTAATGTCCATCCTCGCAGCGTGATTATGGTATATTCTCTACAAGCAGGCAGTTTCACGCCTTTCGTGTCGTGACACCAAGAATACTCTATTCGCCGGATACGATGCGGGAGCGGAGAACTGGACGGTCATCGCCTCACTCATCGAAAGCTACAAGCTCAACGCTGTCGATCCATTCGCCCATCTGAGCACCACACTGACCGCCATCTCGACGGCCAGGGAGTCAGATTGACGAACGGCTACCGTGGAGCACCGGACCTACGTCTCGGATCGACGACCAAATGCCGTGAGTAAAACCGCTCCGATCAGACCCGAGGTGAGTGAACCCAGCAATATTCCAATCTTAACGTGATCCTGAACGGTCGGATCGTTGAACGCCAGCAATCCGATAAACAGGGACATGGTGAAGCCGATACCACACAAGAGCGCCACCCCGGCCATCTGTCCCCAGCTCGCTTTTGCAGGGAGCTCGGCGAGTTTGAGGTTCACAAGAACTGCGACTGTGCCAAGAATGCCGACCAGTTTTCCGAGCATTAGTCCTGCGGCCACCCCCATGGTCAGCGGCTCGGCGATGATTGACATAGAAACCCCAGCAAACGAGACGCCCGCATTGGCAAATCCAAAGATGGGCACGATCGCAAACGCAACGGGCTTGTGGAGATTGTGCTCCAGCTTATGGAGAGGGGAGTCTGCGTGACTGGCTTCCGGGGTGCCCGGCGTGCGTTTCAACGGAATCGTCAGCGCCAGTACGACACCCGCCAGCGTAGCATGGACACCGGATGAGAACACCAGAACCCAAAGCACTACACCCAGCGCCAGGTAGGGCCACAGTGTCTTCACGCCCATCCGATTGAAGATAATGAGGGTTGCGACGACAATGGCTGCGCCGCAAAGTGCCAGAAGATTGAGGGCGGCTGTATAGAACAGTGCAATTACGATGACTGCCCCAAGATCATCGATGATTGCCAGTGCGGCTAGAAAGATTTTCAGCGATGCTGGGACACGTTTCCCGAACAGCGACAGAACGCCGAGCGCAAAGGCGATATCGGTCGCCGTGGGAATGGCCCATCCCCTGAGCGCGGACGGATCGTTCCAGTTAAAGTAAATGTAGAACAGCGCAGGAAACACCATCCCGCCAGCCGCAGCAGCTCCCGGCAGTACCCGCCGGCTCCAGCTCGATAGCTGGCCGTCCAACGTCTCCCGCTTTATTTCCAGTCCCACCAGCAGGAAGAAGACAGCCATCAGTGCGTCATTGATCCAGTGCTGGACGCTGAGCGGCCCAATATAGACATGAAGGATGTGGAAATACGCCTCCGCCATCGGCGAATTTGCCATCGTGATTGCCAGTGCGGCAACGAACATCAGGATGATGCCGCCTGATGCCTCATTGTCAAGAAAGTGGCGGAGTGTGGATTGAATGCGGCCCTTAGACATCGTCGAAGACATGGGTTCGCGCTCCTTGTGAGAGGTTGATCTTAGTCTCCGTGGATTTCGGGGGAACCCGCAGCACCGCAGCACGCGCTATGGGCAATATGTAGCCGCTATCCTTCTGGATTTCCACAAAATTCGACCACCATGAGCCAGATGATCAGCTGCTTAAGCTTGCCTTGGTCAGCCTCGACGACATTGTTCAGGTATTTGACCTGCTGAAGCCCCAGTTCATCAGGGCATTTGCCTTCGGCCTTCAACTGCGCGATGGCAATCCCGTAGGTTGGTGCTTTGTCAGTGTTGATTGCACGCGACTTTTCCCAGTCATAAGACGCTCCTTTCGTCGATAGTTATATTACCCTCAACGTTTGGAGAAGATTAGGCCCGATTTGAACGCGCTGACCAACGCGCCCTAGTGAAAATCGGGCATGTTAGTTTAATTTGCTGCAGCAGCTATGAAACCGCAAAGTCCTTTGCGCGCCACCGACGTGCTGATCGTCTGCCCCACCTTGAGCGTGAAGATAGCGTCAACGCGTACACTCTTGCCTTGCTTCCGAGCGGTCACGCGCAAGGTCTGCATACGACCTGATCCGGACCCATCCTGAAAGGCGTCAATGGAGGAGAGCTGCTTGTTGATCGTGATGCCAGAAAAACCGTCGGCTGCGATAGCTTGTGCCATACGCTGCAAGGCATCTGCCGATTTCACACCTGCAAAGCTTTGTGTCGCGCGGTAGACTGTCGGAGTTAAGAGGGGGACGCCTTCCGATTTAAAACTTTGTTCACACGAAGCAGCGACGCCCACACTAGTTGCCATAAGAGTCAGCAGACCTGTAATCAGACACACTCGCATTCATACCTCCTTCAGACATATGGGGACCCGGCCTTCGGTGACGACCACAAAAGCAGGCAGATAGAAAATACAACAACGCCGTCACAATGCCAGTAATAATCGTTGTTTATACCATCCTTATCCTGTCGTCACGCGACCAAAGTGTTGGAACTGTCTGACTTTTGAGAACAAAGTGTGTTCACGCTGCGGGAATACAATTCTCCTGCCACGATGGGGTTCCGTTGCAAAAACCCGTTGCGCGCACCGCGGACACCTTAAATTTGGACGCAACGATACCGTGAGAGCGGGCAAATTGCTGCTTGAGCGAAAGCGCGTCATGAAGGACCAAGGCGATTGCAACTGCCTCTGAGCGTTTCAACGGTCTTGTCGTCAATGAAAATCGGGAACGTCGGCGTGTCCTTGTTCGGGCCTCATGTCAGTGGTCGGCTCTCCAAGAGCGCGGCTTCCTGCATGGCAATCAAAGCGCTTCTTGCACTTATCGTATATTGAAAGCCCGAGAAGGGGTGGGCAACGGTCGGTCAGCTTGCGGGCAGCGGAAGGCTGCTGCTGCCTGCAAAAATCTGTCGTGCAAGTTGGTCTTTAACGGTCGATGATTGCGCCAAGAATTCCCGTGAGAATTCACAGTCAGTACGTCCTAATAAATTATTGAGGAGTATCGAGACAAATTAGCCATATACCGAACGGAGTTCGGCGATTGTGCCAGTGAGAAACGGGTTATCAAAGGCCCTAATCAAACATCTAATTTTTCGGAGAACGGAGTAGGCAGAACTCTTCGCCTCGGAACCGAATTGCAACGTAGCTACATTGGTTCATGTGCTCGATCAAACAAGCTTGCTCGGGAGTTGACATTTCTTCCATCGTGCAGCGCTCTACAGCGCATATCTGACTATAAATCTGACCGGTTGGAACATGCGCGACGAAAAGCGAGGTCTTCGGTCCTTTCGGGTTGTGGGTTTCATATGCGGCTACCAACCTCTCGAAAGCCTCACGATCCTCTCCCACCGGGTCAAGGTCGATCCCCATCTCGCCAACCTCACCAACCATGTTCATGTAGCGCAGATGTTTTTTTTCAGAACAAATTAGTTGATCAGCTTTTGCGGGGATCGAAAACAACAAGACAATGGCACTGAGTATAACGCCCATCTTCTGCATGAATTCTCTTTCCATAAGCGATTAAGGGCCGAAGTTCGGCTTTGGCGTCAATTCCAGCCATCTTAGCGCCCGCTTGATGGAAAGTCATTCATAACGACAATCGGCCAGAATGATGGTCGGAAACGGTGATGAAGAGTTCCTGCACTCTGCGGCAGGCATATCTTGGCTGGCTTTTATGACCGGACGGTCCGCTTGCGGCGGCTTTATGGCCGGTAGAATCCGAGGAGCTTTGACGCATAGTCAAGCATCGACCTTCGGATGTAATATGCTCTCGCTTCGTTTAAGGTGGCCAGCTCAGTACCTTCATACGCGCGTGGGAGGAGTGCCTGACTTGCAATACATCGATCAGATCATCATGTTCACGGCGGGCATATGGATGAGTGCGGTTGGCTTTGGCCACATTAAATTCAGCAGTACTCAGGAATCGTTTAATCGTCTTGTTTCGCACTTCAAATGGATAGGCCCACTGCTTGTACTGATTGCTGTTGCGCTCGGCTTTGCACCACGACCATAAATGGATCCGCCGAGCCAATGCTCGAGTGAAGCACAGTTATATTTGTAAACCGGAGTTAGAGATATAATGTGGAGGCGTATAACGGTTCTTAGCGGCATGTGCGCTGCATTTTTGAGTGTTGGAGCAACCACAGCGATATCGGAGAACATGACGGTAGACCGTCTTCTCGCCATCTGCGAAGCGCCCGATGTGCAGGCGGCGACGGTTCAGGGTGATAAACTCGGCTGGCAGCGGCTGACCGAGCGGAAACAGAGGAATGGAGTACTCATTTCATTCGCTACAATGGCGGCTCTGGAGAGGCTGTAGGTTGGCGGCGGGAAAGTGCAGGTCGATGCGTTCATTGTGGTTCTGGGTCGCAGTCGGTCCAAACGGACACAATGCATGTACATATTCGACCGTGAAAACTGCCGTATTGCTGGATGCCTTTTCGGCGCGGCTTGGCCCTCCTGGCACTCAGCACACGGAGGACGCGATAGAAATGATATCGGCTTATTGGAAGCAAAATGCGGACGAGTATTCCTTCAATCAGATAGGATCGTCCGCTACCCTCACTGTCGGACCGAGCAGAAGAAGCAGCCCGCGCATCGACAGACCGTCGCACACTTCCTAACTTTTGCGACGAACTGTCCTTCCTTTTGTGGGATCGTTAATCGCGTCGCTCAACTCTGTCGTAAAAGTCGCGGTTTTGCGCCCGATTTTTGCGGCGGCCAGTGACCGGTTTGGGTCTGTAATCAGACATAGGGGCTAGATACTGGTTTAAAATCGACAATGAGCTTACGGAGTTAGCCAGTCCACAAATCCGGGTCGCTGGAACTGCGGCTAACTTGAAAAAAGCTGGATATCGGTGCGGACCGATCGACTTTACCTCGATTAACCGAATGCGACACAGCGCAGCCGTAAAACCCTCCTGCCGGGTAATTGCTATTCGTATTTGCTACGCCCTTCTCGAGCCTGCGAGCAACGGCATCGTTGTGGCAAGGATGGATACCCGCGAGCCAAAATTGGCGGACTGTAAAGGCGAAGTTCAGACTTGAACGTATAGTGATACAGCGTAATTTGGGCGGACAACTCGGGAAAATGCCTCATCTGCCCCGATTCTATTTGGTTTTGGAGATTACATGATCAGAACATCGATATTGGCTGTATCGCTTGCGATCATTGCCATGCCAGCCTTCTCAGGGTGACGAAAGCAATCGCTCAGGTCATTACGAAAGCGAAGGCGGAGCGTCGCTCACTGTTGAACTGACTCATAAGTCAGGCAATGACTATTCCGCAGCGATTTCGACGACGGTGAAAATGACCGATAAAGCACCTGGTTGTGGTGGAAGTCTGAAAGGTGATGTTACGATTACCGGCACCAACGCAACCATGTCCATACCCAATGAAGGGTTCATGGAAAATCAAAAAGAATCCGTGAAGAACAGCCGACTTTGCAAAGTGAGTTTTAAATTCGTAGATCAGTACACCTTGAAGTTGGAGGAAGTTTCCGGTTGCTCATATTATCATGGCGCCAGCTGCGATTTTAATGGCACCGTAGTGCATGAAGCGAGCGGAATTTAGCCAAGGCGGCAAGTCGTCGACGAATTAGAATTTAGACACTACAAGCATAATGGCGATAGTCTCATAGGAAACGTCGATCCCACGTTCGAGCAGCATTTCCTCAACTTCACGCAGGCTTATGTTGAACCGCAGGTAAAGCCAAACGGCGTGAGCAATGATTTGCGGTGCAAAACGGTGGCGCTTGAAATTGATAACTGGTGTTTGCATCAGCGAAAATTAGGACCAACCCGGCAAAACAGGTGGGCTCAAAACACCGCTTACGTTCGTGGAAGCGAGGGCTTTCGAAGAGAATTTGAAGCCAAGGGGACCATGGAGATCGCCTCGGTATACGACGAGGTTGAGCGAGTTGCCTGTGATATCGGTTTAGAATGAAAATTTGCATCAGAGTGATGCAAAATTACAAAGCCGAGCTGCTCTAATTCGCTTCGTCTAATTGTCTAAGAATTCGTTTCGCGCGCTTTTGGACTTTATATGAGACACGGCTTAAGAGATCATGACCCCCGACTTGTGTCTTGGCTATTTCATTGGCGACCATCTCAGCATGCTCTAGTACAGTCTCGGCCAAGGATTGCACTCTGCGCAGGGTTTTAGCCGGACTGAGGCTAACACTCGTCGCCAATTCTTTCCAATCGGCTGCGTGCAACTCGTTAGCATTCGTTTTGCCAGCAATCGACTGAGCCAAGGATTGATCTGCATTTTTGTAGATGGAAGCGCACATCAGATCGTACAGCGGAGCCAATCTAGCTGATCCTCCCTGACCAATCAGGATTGAGTAGTTTTTAGCGTGAGCATCAGTATTGCAGATCAAAACATTGAAGATAACGGCATCAAGGAACTTTTCGCGCTCACCAGCCGAAATGAACTCTTCAACGGCTTTAAACATGCGGACAAGCGTTGGGCCATTCCGACCACCGAACCTAGAGCGTTCATATTTTTGAGCAGGAAAGTAACCCAGCACTTGGCAGAAATCTTCTTGATGGATACGGCGCACGAAGCCTTTGCCGTCTCGAATGCGGTCATAGCGTTCGACGAGGAGATACGAGCGACTTCCTGCTACTCCCGTTGTCACGTTCGCAACATCAAGACCGCAATGCATGGCGAGACGCATGCAGAAAGCTTCGTTCTGAACGCTTGCAGGAAACCGAGTTTTCAGAGCATCAGGTTTCAAAATATGCGTTGATGGTGTCCCCTCAGTTGGTACCCCAAGCATTCCATCATCGAGCATGTAGACAGGCAGTTTGTCTTGAACTCCAGCTAGAGACATGGATACGCCTTCAGTGCCAATCAAAAACGGCTTCTCTGGCAGCTCATTGATTATCTTCTCCAGTGTTGCTTCATCTGGGATGGGTGTAACACTCGTACTCCCACTTTTGCGCGGCGCACCGACTGATATTGCACCAGCGGTATCTCTTCCGAGGTGAGCTAGCACACCGACGATGTCTTGCGGTGACACCTTGAGCCGCTGACCAATCTCACTCAGATGGCTTTCCGGCATCAAGTTAGCAAGCCACGGCAGAATCTTATCAGGGCCATATGATGACGTTTTTGTTGGCATGGTCACGGAGAGAGGGAAGGCAGACTTTTTACTTGCCCATTCGTCCAGATAAGAGAAATTCAAGTTCTCATCGGAGTGGAGCTCGCCAACTGCAAAATCTTCATAAAACAGAGTTGTCATTACAAATAGCCTCGGCGTTTAGTATTTTGGCAAGAATGACAATTCGTCGTCGTCTTCTGGTAACGTTTGCCGATTAACTGTAAGCGAATTTGCATCGATGAGATTAATGCCGACTTCACGGGCTACCAACAGAGCCTTCCCGAGTTGGCATGTCGGCTTACCGTTTTCCAGGTCGATGATAAAGCGATCTCCGGTACCGCATCTTCTTGCCAAGTCGGTTTGTGTCCAGCCGAAAGCTTTTCGCTTCTCGCGAACCAGTGCCCCCAAATCTGCAGCTGACTTTATCAATCGCCTTCTCCTTTGCATCTTACCGTACGGTAATATTTAGGCGAGTTAAAGTCAAAACATACCGAGCGGTAATATTTGAAGAACGGGGACAACATTCTTACCGCTCGGGAATCTTTCAAGCAAAGCTAGAGATTTGTTACCGTTCGGTAAGACAGACGGTTCTGACGGGATAGACGCCCCTCCGATGGCGTTGATGTGGCAGAATGGGTTCGTTGAGCACCATTGAGGAGGATGCGGCCATGGAAGAGATTACTACAGTCGGTTTGGATCTGGCGAAAAATGTATTTCAGGTCCACGGAAGTGACAGTGATGGGCGAGTTCTGTTGCGCAAGAAATTACGACGAGAGCAATTGCTGTCATTCTTCTCCAAACTACCTGCTTGCATGGTGGCGATGGAAGCGTGTTCCAGCAGTCATCATTGGGGTCGGGAGATTGGTGGAAAAGCTACTCCAACTGCATCATGCCGTAGGTAAAGCTATCTGATTATGCTGCTTCCTGCAAAAGAGAAGCAAAGACTTCTGCAGGCGTTTTGTACCCCAAACATTTCCGCGGTGTATTGTTGAGCCGATGACAGATGAATGCGAGGTCTCGATCACTGAGGGTGAGCGGATCAAGGTCTCGGGGAAGCCAGCGTCTTGTGCGTCTGTTGGTGTTCTCAACGGTGCCTTTCTGCCAGGGTGATTGCGGATCACAGAACCATGTTTGAGACCCTATCCCATTCTGTAGATACGACCACTCTGTAAACTCCGTACCACGATCAAACGTGATTGATCGGCGGGCCATTTGGGGCAGGGGTTGGAGTACCCTAATCACGCCATCCATCACCGGCCGTGACTGACGATCATTGTTACGTAGCAACACCGCAAAGCGGCTCACCCGCTCGACCAGAGACGTCACATTGGCTTTGCCGAACCTCTTGCGAAACTGGATGAGGTCGCACTCCCAATGACCGAACTGCTTGCGCCTGGCAACCATGTCTGGACGATAAAGGATGCTCAGTTCTGGTGGAAAGCGGCGTCCATGATGACGCCGGGCATGACGTGGGCGGCGTCGGGCACGACGTTCCGGCAGAAATTTCCAAAGCTCTTCTTTTCGACCGTCGGTGGAATACACAAACTGATAGATTGTTTCGTGACTGGCAGAGATGGGATGTTGCTCCAACCTAGGGAACTGGCGAACTCTCGAGCAACAAAAGCGAGAGGCAGAGACGCTCAAAATGCGACCGGATACTTTCGAGCCAACGAACAGAATAGCGGAAGCACCGCATCAATCAAAACCGCAGACATCGCAAAAAAGTAAGCAAGATAGCGGTGTAGAGTATGACTGAAAATCGTTTTCTCAGAGAGGGAACTTGCGTCACGGCTTGGACATTAGTTCGCTTTCCGACGGATGCTGCTCACGCTAATCCACCTACAAACCCGCTCATTTCTTTAAGGCGGACCATTGAAAACCGCACGGGACCTTTGCATCCGCGAACTTTGCAGACAGCTTTGCTTTCGATCTGGTCCAGATAGAGCTTCACAAAGTTGCGCTCGACCTTTTTTGATGAGCTGTGCAAAAATTATACCGGAAAACGTAACCCCGGCCATGAGGGCGAAACCCGCGGTGCTCACCTTACGGCCCTTAGACACTTTAAAATAGTGAGCCTTCATTAGCCCTGCCTTATTGATAACAACTTGGCAGCCGTAACGGCCAACACTAATTCAAGATATGAAGAAGCGCACATCGATATATCGCATGCAATTTTCTTGCGTTTCATGATTGCGGGAGCCTCCGGACCAAGTAACTGGTTTTCCCAGTTATACAGTGTCGGTCTGCATACGCCGAGCTTTTCGGCCAGAGCCTGCGCACTTGCTTGCCGATTATAAAGTCCGACGACGCCAGCCTTCTTCAGCGCATCAGGGTATCGTGGACGTCCAGTTCTTCCAGTGACGGCTTTGCTGGTTTCGGGAAACGCCTCACGAACCCATGCTGTCAACGTTGCACGACCGGGATAGCCCAAAGCGCGCATCGTTGCAGAAACACAACAACCATGCGTGCGGTAGTGCTCAACAGCCGCTTCTTTCTGCGCCTGTGTGAACTTTGGGGCTCGGGGCGCAAATCCTAAACGCAGATCAAGAAGGTGCTCGTATTCCAGGTACCAACCCTTCAAAGCATTATTGCTTGGGTAGCCCAACTGGCGAATAGTCGCTTTCGGGCGCTTGCCCAGCTTGATGTAGAGCGCAACTGCTCGCAACCGGTCTTCGTAGGAATACATGAACTAACTCCCTGATAGTCCAGGTTTTCGTCCGCACCCCCAAACGTTGCTATATTTCCAGGGCGGGAGTCCGGTTTGACCCGACACCCCTTTTGCTTAGGGGCCCGCGTCAACGCCAAATGTCAAATGCTAAAGGATCGGCATCGTGACTGTTCATGGCGCTATGCAACAGTGAAAGACATAGTCAAAGACAAGGCTGGGGGCAATCTGTGGTGATGGCGCGAGCGATCTCGACGTTCAAAGAGCGCGCTGCGTGGTCATTGCACAGCCGATTGCCGCTCGGAACATCATCTGCTTTCCCGTTGCGGACAAGCCCCAGGAAACCAGAGCGTCGCAACCGTTCCGATGTCAGAGATCCGGCCCCTCTATATTGGGATTTTGACAAAGTCCTAACGATAGTATTAACCATTTTATACGAGTATTCTACCGCTGAATCCATGCCTTGTATTAAACGTTACTTATATAAGACATGCGTAATACATAAATTTACAATCTCTTCATGGGATCGTCACCCGCGATCCCTGATCGACAAGCCGAGGTCTTGATGGCGCACAGTTCTGGAAAATGCTCTGAACACTTGAAACTGCTCGCATCGGTCTCGGTGCTTGTTCTCGCGCAGACGGCCGCTAGCACACCGTCGGTTGCGGACCCCTATTATGTGGTGAGTGGCAGTGTCTATCCTGCGCCGCCGGCCGATGCGCCGATCTATAATTTCAACAACGGGCAGATGTCGGTGGGGCAGAACTCTGCGGGCTCACTCTCGGTCAAGGACGGCGCCACACTGACTGGCGGATTTCTCCTCATCGGCGCCAAGGGCGCAGGCACCATGACTGTTGCCGGCCAAGGCACCACGGTGTCAACGGCCAGCATGCTCTATGTCGGCAGACACAGCGCCGGAACGCTGATAGTCAGTGATGGCGGGCATATCCAGGCAGATTCATCATCGGGTTTCATTGGTCTCACCATTGGATCGGAACAAGGCACGCATGGGCAGGCCACGGTCACTGGACCGGGATCGAGCATCGGAAGCAATGGGATCATCGTTGTTGGCAGTGCGGGGACGGGCAACCTGACAATAGCCGATGGCGGTCAGGTCAGCGGCTACCAGCTCTATCTGGGCAATACCGGATCCGGTTCAGGGACAGTCACCATCACAGGACAAGGCTCGGCCTGGAGCGGCGAGGACGGCATCTGGGTTGGACAATTCGGTAACGGCAGCCTGAATCTTTATGATGGCGGCACCATCAACGATTCCGCGCTGGAGATTGCTTATCAGAAGGGAACCACCGGTATCGTGAACATCGGTGGCGGTGTCGGCGAAGCCGCGCAAGCAGGCGGCATCATCAATGTCGATCAGATCGAGTTCAACCGTCAGGGGGGCGGCAGCAACGGCGTCCTGAACTTCAACACCACCGACACGGTCAGCGTGCATGCCCGCATCATCGGCATTGGCACCATCAACCAGATCGCCGGCACAACGGTTCTGACAGGCAACAATTCCCTGTTTGCGGGCGGTGTCGCCATCAGCGGTGGCACCTTGCAATTGGGCGATGGCGGCACTAGCGGCAATCTTGCAGTCGATGTATCGACAGGCACGGACGCCAGCCATCACGGCACCCTTGCCTTCAACCGGTCGGACATCGTCACCTTCAACACCGTGATTTCCGGCACCGGTTCGGTGCTGCAGATGGGCAGTGGCACCACGGTGCTGAGCGGCGAAAACAGCTATTCCGGCGGCACCTTGATCAGCGCCGGCACGCTGTCGGTTGCCGCTGACGCCAATCTCGGCCTCGCCTCAGGCGGCATCACCCTTGATGGCGGCACCCTGCAGGTGACCGGCACCGCCTACACGCAGACGAGCCGGGATCTGATCATTGGCAGTTATGGTGGCGGCTTTGACATTGTCGATGCCGGCAATCGCTTCACGGTTTCCCAGGACCTGACCGGCCAGGGCGGGATCTGGAAACTGGGCAATGGCACACTGGTACTCACCAGCAGCAACAGCTATTCCGGCGGCACGCGGATCACTGCGGGAACGGTTTCGGTGGCCGCTGACGACAAGCTCGGCCTGGCCTCGGGTGGCCTCACCCTTGATGGCGGTACGCTGCAGGTCACCGGCGCCCTCTATCAGCAAACCGATCGCAGCATGACGCTGGGAGAAAATGGCGGTGGCTTCGACATTGCGGATTTGAGCAACACATTCACCGTAACCCAGCCGATGAGCGGCACAGGACGGCTCTGGAAGCTCGGCGCTGGCACATTGGTTCTGGCGGGCGACAACAGCTTTTCCGGCGGACTTTCCGTCGAAGCCGGAACCGCAAAAGCGGGTATCATCGATCATGCCTTTGGCTCGGGCATTCTGAGTGTCAGTGCGGGCGCAAACGCTGATCTTGCCAATTTCAACACCACCACGGGCGGCCTGTCAGGCGCCGGTAGCGTTGCGCTTGGTTCGGGCAGCCTGACGCTCGCGCAATCCGTCGACACCGTTTTCTCCGGCACCATTGCGGGCAGTGGCGGCCTTGCAAAGAATGGCAGTGGGGCTCTCACGCTTTCGGGCGCAAACAATTATCTGGGCGCCACCGCCGTCAATGGCGGAACGCTGCGCCAGGGCGCAGCGGGCGCGTTGAGTGCGGCATCAAGCTATACGGTCGCGGCCTCAGGCACACTTCAACTTGGCGGCTTCAACACCACAATGGCCGCACTCGGCAATCAGGGTGACATCCGTTTTGGCGGCAGCGGCGGCGCCCGACTGGCGATCACCGGCAATTATAGCGGCGGCGGTTCTATCACCCTCAACACTGAGCTTGCGGGCGATGATTCCATCACCGACCAGTTGAAGGTCGAGGGAGACACCGCCGGTGCCACCCAGCTCACCGTGATCAATCAGGGCGGCTCCGGTGCACAGACGGTCAATGGCATCAAGCTCGTCGATATCGGCGGCACTGCGGCCGGCACCTTCACGCTTGCCAATGGCTACCAGACCAAGGATGGCCAGCAGGCGGTGGTCGGTGGCGCCTTTGCCTATACGCTGCAACAGGGCGGCGTGAAAACACCCGATGATGGCGACTGGTATCTGATCAGCCATATGGCCGATCCAGATTGCTCGGACGGCAACTCTTGTGCGCCGACCCCGCGCTACAGCGCCGGGGCGCCGCTCTATGAAGGCTATGTGCAGAACATGCTGATGCTCAACAAGCTGCCGAGCCTGCAGCAGCGTGTCGGCAATCGTTACTTCGCTGACACAAGCGGCGAGAGCTTGCAGGATGACGGACGTGGCGAAGGCGCAAATGTTACCTCTCAGGGCGTCTGGGCCCGCGTCGAAGGCGCGCATAACCGGCTGGAACCCGCAACCTCGACGTCACGGATGAAACAGGATATCAATACGCTGCAATTGCAGAGTGGCATTGACGGGCAGTTCTATGAAAACGAAAACGGACGTCTGATCGCCGGCATCACCGGGCAATATGGACACGCCAAAGGCGATGTCTCGTCGCTGCATGGGGATGGATCGATTTCAACCGACGCCTGGAGCCTGGGAGCGACTGCCACCTGGTATGGCAATGACGGATTCTATCTTGATGGCCAGGGACAGGTCAGCTGGTTTGACAATGATCTCGATTCCTGGACCGCAAATCAAAGCCTCGCCCATGGCCGCACGGCCACCGGCTATGCCGTAAGCCTGGAAACAGGAAAGCGGATGGCCCTTGATGGAAACTGGTCGCTGACCCCGCAAGCCCAGCTGTCCTGGTCTTCGATCAGTGCCAATGCGTTTCGCGACGCGTGGAATGCGCGGGTCAGTGTCGATGATGGGGCGAGCCTGCTCGGCCGTCTTGGTCTGGCCGCGCAATATGCCACCTCCTGGAAGGATGATAGCGGGCGCATAAGCACGGCCTCCGTCTATGGCATTGCCAATCTCTATCAGGAATTGTTAGGCGGCAGCACGGTCAGTCTCTCCGGCGTCGATTTTGACACCAACAACGACCGCAGCTGGGGCGGGATCGGCATGGGAACCAGCTATGCCTGGGCTGACAACACCTATGCGCTTTATGGCGAGGGATCGATCAATACCGGCCTTACGCATTTTGGGGATAGCTATGTGTTGAAGGGCAATGCCGGTTTCAGGGTCAAATGGTAGCCTTTACCCAAGCGCTGGACGCCGCACGTTACCGGTAATACGCGTGGAATGACGGAGCTCTATATCAAGAATGCAGGTGGCACTGGGCCCCAGACAAGAAATAGTATTAAGATTGTGACTGTGGTTGGGGAATAGGGCGTAGAGCTTCCCAATGAAACCGCGCGCCTAGAACAGATACCGCGGATTCTTCAGGACTTGGTGTGCCGCTTTGCGATAATTTTGCAGCATCTGAAAAGATCAACAATTCGCTGAATGAAGCGCAAAGGCCGCTATGGCATCGATTTTTTTCGCAAAATTTTGCGTCTTACAAACGCTGTAGAAGGCCGGAGCGGCCGGGACACGCGGAAAATGGGTTAAAATCAGTGGTTGGTCGGTCAGGGCTTTTAGGCAGAAATTGACTTGGACGACGGGCGGTCTGATTGTTTTTAAATGATATTTTTCTCGATTTTGGATAATACTTGCATTTTAACTTTGATAGAGATGTATAGTTTCCGTTTTACGTTTCCGTATCGTCTTAATATTAGGATTATATGATATAAATTTCACAATAAATTGATTTTTTTACCGGTTTTAATTCAATGGAAAGCGGGTTCAAATAAGAGGCGTAATATTTGAACGAGGGAAGCGATGCTTTATTGTATGCGATATCTCTAATGTTGCTCAAAGGCATGTCGTTTTGCCATTACGCAGCAGTGAGACTGTATACGGGGCAGAGATTGCGCCCATTCGTTTGAAGAGACGTCCGTCACTTTTTTCAGAACGAGCGCAGATGCTGGAGTTTTTGCATGCGTAGATTGAATGATGAACATGTTTCTCCGCGAACTGCCGGTTCTGCGTTTCTTGATCCAACTGCCGGCCTAGAGCACCCGGCATTCAGGCGCATCTCTGTCGAAGAATCTTGTTTAAGCTGCCGTAGCCGGCTTGTCACAGCACTGCTGGCGGGGACCATGCTCGGCCTTGTGTTCACGGGGGGCGGAGTTTCCCAAGCTTTGGCGAAAGGTGGTCAGGGCGGAGCAACCACAGGCGTAGAGACGGATTGCGGTTATGGCGGTGCCGGTGGTGCGAGTTATGATTCCGCGAACCAGGCGGATGATTACAACGGTAAGGATGCGACTTATGGAGCTGGTCACCTCAGTACGGGTTGTGGCTACAATGGCGGCGGTGGCGGCGGTGCCGGCGGGACTGGCGGAAAAGGCGTGGCCTCCAATATTCAAAGCGAGCCAGCCGCTGGCGATGGTGGCGATGGCGGTGCCAATGGCCAGGTTGTAAATTCAAATGTCCATCTCTCTACAGATATTCAAGCTGGTGACGGTCAAGCCGGCAAGGATGGCCGTTGGGTCGGCGCGTCTGGTGGCGGCGGCGGGGCCGGTGGCTATGGTCTGATTGCCACAGATCAGGTGACGACGATCACAAATGCCCATCAGATAAAGGCCGGTCAGGGAGGCAGTGGAGGTGCTGGAACACCTCACGACACGCACTCGCCCTCCTATGCTGCCGGCGGTGGCGGTGGCGGTGGCGATGGCGGGGTCGGGATTTTCACCCAGAATGCTCAAGTTACCAATTCTGGCATGATAGTCGCTGGCGATGGCGGCAATGGCGGGGCAGGCGGATATGATAAGAATGCTGTCAGTATTGCGGCTGCCGGCGGCGATGGTGGGGCAGGCGGAGCCGCCGTTTTTGGCAATGAGAATAATCGTGTTTCACAGGGAACTGTTACCAATCAGGCAAATGCAACCCTACTTGGCGGCAAAGGGGGGCGCGGGGGCGATAACTCGGTCGCTTACGGTACGTTTTACTTTCCAAATCTCACAGGCAGTGGCGGAGCCGGTGGCTCTGGTGTTGCTTATTTTCAGGCGGTTACAAATTATGGTAATATCATCGCGGGTGATGGTGGCGACTCCGGTGATTATTATGGTAATGGCGGTTCCTACCGTGGTGCTATGCTGGGCGGTGCAGGTGGTGACGGGGTTGTAAACGGCTATACAAATTTCCAAAAAAGCGTCGTTAACCATGGAAATATTACGGCGGGGCGGGGTGGCAACGCAGGGCGGTTTAGTGCGACTCAGTACGGAAGTGGTCCCGCTGGCAATGGTGGTTCCGGTGGCACTGGTATAAATTTTGTTAACTCGGGTTCAGGCTCCAATATAACAAACAGCGGTACAATTACGGCGGGCGCTGGTGGCAATGGCGGGTCGGATTCTTACGGGCAGAGCGATATCGGGAATGGTGGCAAGGGCGGCTCCGGCATTTTTTCGAGTGTTGGAGCTGTTATCAACAATAGCGGGACGATTATCGGCGGCGAAGGGGGAGCTGGCGGTACGAACTTAACAGTCAACTGGCCTTATGGCGATACAACCGCCAATGGCGGTGACGGCGGCGCCGCGATTGAAGCTGGGGCTGGTTCCCTAGTCACCAATAGCGGCAAACTCTTTGCAGGCCAGGGCGGTGCTGCTGGCAGCAATACATCCACAGAGGGCGGGAAAGCGGGTGCAGATGGTCTTGCGATCAATGTCGGTAATCAAAGCACGCTTACAATCCAGGCGGGATCGGAAATTGTCGGCGGCGTTGTGGCGGCCCTTTATTCATTGAACGGCCAGAACGCTGTTGCTGACAGCCACCTTGTTTTAGACGGAACAGCCGATTTCAGCTTCTCGGGCGGCATCAGTTCCAATCTTGCCGAGCCGGGATTTCAGTATCAGGGATTCTTGGATCTCGAAAAGACAGGGAGCGGAACGGTCACCCTGACTGGAACCAACACCTATACCGGCCCGACAAAGTTGACCGGAGGCACGCTGTCGGTTTCCTCCGATGACAGTCTGGGTGCTTTATCCGGGCCGACGATCAGCATATTGATTTTCCAGGGTGGCACCTTGCAAGTCACCGGCACGGCGATGACAGAGCTGGCGCGCGCGATTGACTGGACGGCAGCAGGTGGTGGCTTTGATATTGCGGACGCAAATAATGTGTTCACAGTGAGCCAGACGCTTGGGACCGTCGCAACCCCTGGCGGCAAGCTGACCAAATCCGGTACGGGTACGCTGGTTTTATCGGGAACAAATCTTTATAGCGACGGCACCAGCCTTCAAGGCGGCACGCTTTCGGTGTCGTCTGATGCCAATCTCGGTGATGTGAGCGGTGGACTTTCTTTTGCAGGCGGCACACTGGAAGTGACCGATACGATTGTGTCTTCGCGTGCTGTGAGCCTTGCAACCGATGGCGGCACGGTGTCGGTTGCAAGCGGCAAGACCTACACGCTGTTGACTGCAGTGAGCGATCAGGCCGCAGCGGCAGGCACATTGACCAAGTCGGGCGATGGTACCCTGGTGCTTGGTGCTGTAAACAGCTATTCGGGCGGCACAAACATCCTGGGCGGAACTTTGCAGTTGGGCGACGGCACTGCCGGTCATGACGGGATGATTATCGGTGATATCGTCAATAATACCAGTCTGGTTGTTGCCAATCTTGGCGATACGGAGCTGACTGGCGATATCAGCGGCACAGGATCGCTGACGCAATCAGGCCCAGGCGTGCTGACGCTATCAGGCAACAACGACTATACCGGCGGCACATACCTTCTGGCCGGCACCGTCTCGGTGGCGCAGGAGGAGAACCTCGGCAATGTGACCGGGGCACTGAACTTTGACGGCGGCACCTTGCAGGTGACCGGCACCGACTTCAACCAGACCAATCGCAGCATCAACTGGGGCAATCAGGGCGGCGGCTTTGATATTGTCGATGCCCATAACACATTTACCGTCGCTTCAGCCTTTTCTGGCACAGGTGCGCTCACCAAGACCGGGGCCGGTGCCCTGGTGCTGACGGCAGACAGCTCCCTCTATAGCGGTGCGGTGGATGTGAAGGCGGGTGATCTGCGCCTTAATGGTGCAAAACTCGGCGGCACCTTACAGGTGGAGGATCAGGCGGATCTGGGTGGCGATGGCACCATCGGTGGCGCAGCAAGCTTTGCTTCAGGCGCGACATTGTTTGGACAGACCGGGCAGAAGCTTTTCTTTGGCAATGGCCTGACACTTGCAGCAGGCAGCCAGACCGATGTGACACTGACCGGCGGCCCTTCCACCAATGCGCTGTTTGATGTTACTGGCGATCTGTCGCTCGATGGTCAACTCAATGTCGATGATGGCAGCGTGGTTGGCGCCGGTGTCTATCGCATTTTTGACTATTCGGGCAATCTGACCCACAATACAATGACGATCGGCACGGTTGCCGATGGCAATGCGTCCGATTACAGCCTGCAGACCTCGATCACCCATGAGGTCAATCTGATCAATAGCGGCGGTCGCCACTTCTCCTTCTGGGATGGCAGTGAGATGAGCGGCGACGGCACTGTTCATGGCGGTGACGGCACCTGGGATAGTATAAACAGCAACTGGACCAGTGCGGACGGTAGCGCCAATACGCCGTGGTTTGACGATACATTTGCGGTGTTTGGCGGGCCAGCCGGCACCGGTGGCACCGTGACCCTTGATGGCGGCTTTACGCCCAGTGTCAATGGCATGCAGTTCATGAATGATGGCTATGTGCTGACCGGCGGTTCACTGACCCTTGCCGGCACCGGCGATCAGCTGATCCTTGTTGGCGATGGCTCGCTCGAAAGTTCTTCAATGACTGCAACCATTGCAGCCTCGATTGAAGGCAATGAAGGCTTGCTTAAATCAGGCGCAGGGCAATTGGTGCTGAGCGCTGCCAATAGCTATACCGGCACCACCACGGTGACCGAAGGGCTGCTGACGCTGGGTGATGGCGGCAGCCTTGATGCATCCAGCAATATTGTTCTGGCCAATACGCGCTATGGCACGGGTAACTTTGCCATTAACAAGAACACGGACTTCACGCTGTCAAACCAGATCAGTGGTCTGGGTGAAGTCTATAAGCGTGGCACGGGTATTACGACCTTCTCAGGCGACAACAGTTTCTCGGGCGGCTTGAATGTGGAAGCAGGTACAGCCAAGGCCGGGATTGCCGATCATGCCTTTGGCTCAGGCCTTGTGAAGATTGCCGATGGTGCAATCCTTGATCTTGCCGATCTCAACGAAACGATCGGCGGCCTTGATGGTCTGAACCCAGCCGATGGTCATGGTCATGACGGCAATATCACGCTCGGTTCTGGCACGCTCACGCTCAATCAGGATCTGCATGGCGATTATTCGGGTGAGATCTCAGGCAGTGGCGGGATCGTCAAGAATGGTGCGGGCGATCTGGTGCTTTATGGCGCCAACAGCTATGCGGGCATCACCAATGTGACGGCAGGCGCACTTGTGCAGGGCGCGCAAGGGGGCTTCTCACAAGCCTCATCCTATCAGGTCCAGGATGGTGCCGAGCTTGATCTTTCCGGCTTTGCCACCGGGATGGCCGGGCTTCAAAATGGCGGCCGGGTCAGCTTTGGCGGCACAGGCGGCACGGTTCTCACCATTCATGGCGATTATGTCGGCACAGGCGGCACGCTTATGATGTCGACGGTGCTCAGTGATGATAGCGCACAGACCGATCAGCTTGTCATCACCGGCAATAGCGCGGGCAATAGCAAGGTCTCGATCAGCAATCGCGGTGGCTTTGGTGCGCAGACGGTCAATGGCATCAAGATCATTGATGTCGGCGGGCAGTCAGATGGCAGTTTTGCGCTCAATGGCGATTACACGACCAAAGACGGTCAGCAGGCGATCATGACGGCGTCTGCCTATGCTTATACGTTACAGAAGGGTTCTGGCAGCGGCAACAAGGATGGCAACTGGTATCTGGTCAGCCAGAACACCAGGGCAACCAATCCAACCGACCCGACTGATCCGACCGATCCAACGGATCCGACAGATCCAACCGGTCCACGCTATTCTGCGGCGGCACCAATCTATGAATCCTATGGTTCAACCTTGCAGGCCTTGAACCGTCTGCCCACCTTGCAGCAGCGTGTGGGCGACCGTTATCTCGATAAGGAGGCCTTGCTTCCAAGTGCTCTCTCTTCCACAGACAGCGCTCAGAGCGGCGAGACCACGCCGGCTGGCATCTGGGGCCGGATTGAAGGGGCGCATAACCGCATTCAGTCCGCTTCCACAGCGGGTGATCTCAACCAGAACATCAACACCGTCATTCTTCAGGCCGGTGTCGATGGCCAGTTCTATGAGAATGAGCAGGGCCGTCTGATTGCCGGCATCACCGGACAATATGGCAATGCCCATGCCCGGATCGACAATCTGACCGGCGACGGCAGTGGCGAAATCAACACGCAGGGCTGGGGCCTTGGGGCGAACGCCACCTATTATGGCAATAATGGCTTTTATCTCGATGCACAGGCTCAGGCCAACTGGTATGACAGTGATCTCGATGTCGATGCGGTCAATCGCGGCCTTGTTCATTCCAACAAGGGCTTTGGCTATGCATTAAGCCTTGAAGCAGGCCAGCGCATCACGCTCAATGAGAGCTGGTCGCTGACGCCGCAGGCGCAGCTGATGTGGTCGTCGGTTGATTTTGACAGCTTCACCGATGCTTATGACGCACGGATCTCAAGCCATGAGGGCGACAGCCTGACGGGTCGGATTGGACTGGCTGCCAATTATCAAAATAGCTTCACCGGCGCAGATGGTCGCAAGGTCGACACGTCTCTCTATGGCATTGCCAATCTCTATCAGGCTTTGATCGGTGAAAACCGCATTGATTATGCCGGCACGCGCATGGCGACCGATGATGACAAGAGCTGGGGCGGGATCGGCATGGGCGGCACATATCAATGGGCTGACGCCAAATATGCGCTTTATGGTGAAGCCACCATCAACACAGCACTTAATCATTTTGCCGACAGCTACACAATCAAAGGCAATCTCGGCTTCAAAGTCAGGTGGTAGGAGACGGTCAATCTGCAAAGAAACGCAGCGGCTGTTCGTCGAGGTTTTGTCTCAATGTTCCGGATAGGTCAGTCTTGAGACCGCGTGTTATCCCACATTCGGAATCGATTATTGATAGGCTTGTGCTGGGCGCTTGTGAGTTATTCGAACGACGATGAACAGCAGACAGGTCTTTATGAAGAAAAGCGATCCAGCCCCGTGAACTCGGGACCAGGGGAAGCTGTTCACACAGCACGACTCAGGAAGAACGCATAGGCCGCATTTGATCGCAGGCTTTGATGCTTGCGGCAGGCGTGGCTTGCATTACGAGAGACAATCGCAACTGCAGGAAATTGGCCGCAATGGGTTTAGTGTGCGGTTACAGGTCTTTGACTAAAAGGACCCCAAGTGCGTAATTGGCGGAATGGATATCCGCATAGCCGTTTCCCAGATCAAAAAAATAATACATGTCGGGGAAGGCTTACGTGGAGGACCAAAAATTTTCACCTTCCCCGAAATCGGCCTTCTCTATATCCGGAAAGAGGCCTTTTTCAAGCTGCGGACCGGAACAGGTCGTTTGCAACAAGGTTGCTAACTCATCAACGGTCGGCAAACGCCATCCCCGGCCTGATTTAGCAGCTTGGACCTCCGCCTCGCTATGGGTAAAGGCATCGGCCTCACCGCGGCAGGTTTTTTCTCTGGCGCTCCAGTGCATGCCTAGCGCACATCGTTTCCAGATCAATTTTGCCTTTTTGTCGATACCAACGTCCTGGCGAATTTCCAAACGGGTTTTAGGACTGTCGGTACAGGCATTTGCCGAGCCCATCGAAAGGAGTGAGACAAGAGTAGTCATCATAATTGCTGGAATGCGCATAGAGATCGAGTCCTTCTTTGAGGATGCGTGCATGCTTGCAGCGATTTGCGGCACGATCTAAGCAGAACCCGGTAACGCACCGTTTTTTTGGAGTTTGCTTCGATGTTCTGAACGAGGCCGGGATCTCAAACTGCTCGATACGCCTTTTAACAGATCAATCTCTCGAAACCGAATAGCCCCCGTTTTGGGGCGAAAAGAGAAATCCATGGGGCAATCCAAGGATGATTGCTTTCAATCCCGCTATTGGTGCCTTCTCGCAGTTCAAGTCTCTTTGTGATCGTCTGCCGAGTAAAGTTTAGCCGCGATAAACTATCGTGCTATCTCGCACCTATGGTTTGATCTGCCTGCCCTCATACGCGCATTGGCCCCTTGCTCGTTGGGGGGAGCCGGCCGCACGTGGCGGCTGCATTTACTGCGCGCGCCACACCTGTCTTTTCAATGGTCATTTGCATAAACCGCATCACGTGGCGGATCGTTCCATCTGTCGCATGCGCCTCCAACCCATCATGAACCCTTTCACGGAGCAAGTTGATGCCTCTTTTTGAAAGGCAGGCCGTTTCGTAATGCCCAAGAAAGAATTGGGTGATTTCATGCGGGTTCCCCTCAATGATCTGCTCAAAACTGTCAAATCGCGCAGGGGCTTGAAAAGCGGGATGGGCGGCGAACACGTCTTTAAGCCCTGCGATTGCACGGCTGCGGCTATCGCCGAGTGATTGGAAGCAACAGGTTCGATGCTGCTCAGCAATCACCTAAAGCATTCCTGCTAGATCATACGGCCTGGCCCCTCTGATCCAGTCGGGATAATGCACGAGAACACGCTGCCATGCTTCAACACGCGCGCCAGTTCATCGACTACGCGATCAAGCTCAGTCATCAGCATCAGAGCCATGTGGCAAAGGACGTAATCAGCGCTTTGCGAAGCAATCGGCAATTCTTGCGCGCGGGCGCAAAGCAGGCGGACATGCGATCCACTCAACCGTTCTTCGGCCGCTTGGATTTCATCCGGAGAGAAATCAATACCGATGATCTTGGCGCCCTTGGGACGGAACGCAACAAGCCTCTGGCAACGATAGCCATCACCACAGGCCAGATCGATAATCGTTCCTTCATCGCCTTGGGGGATGATGTCCACCAATCGATCATAGGTTGATCGGTCGTCGATAAGATTGCCGGCCTCAGAAGCGAAGCAAGAGGAGGTCATCCCCGGAAAGCGCTGATGGGCGTAAAGCAGAAACTGTTCGGTTCTAAGGCTCTTCACAGGCGACGATGCTCATTTGTTTCGATGATGACGTTTTTCTCGCACCAGATTTACTGTTCTATGGCAGGCAGCATATTGGGTCTATCAAATCAAACAGCATTCAATCGCTTCGGCAATGGCAATGAAAAGGGAAAGTATTAGTATAGGTGGAATTACCCATCGGTGTGGGCGGGATTATGGAAGGACTTTGTGTCGGTGCTGCTCGGGGACTGTTTGATAATAGGGCAGACTTGCCCGGGGTTCCGGTTTGCTCCAGCTTCGTTTCAGGCGGCGGCCAAACTGAGCGCAGGCTTCAGAGGATAGCTGATTAGGCTTTCAGTGACAGAGATACGGCGATAGCGGAAATGAGATTTCGAAGTTGTGATGGGGCTTCGGGTGACAGCTTGGCTCAACCGAAACGCTCGAACATTGCCCCCGATTTTTAATCGATAGCTGGCGGGGCGGTATAGGAACATGCTCTGGACGGTCAAACTGAATGCTCCGAACGGTCATGTTTTGAGATGATTGCCCTATTCCGGTTCGGCAGGAACCGTCGCAGCGTCATTAAAGCATGAAGACCATCGATCAACAATCGCAACTTGAAGGGAAGGATTTATGGGAGAGATGAATGAGGTCCTGATGCAAGGATATTAAACACCAGGACCTCAACGGTCGGCCTTACCAGGGCATCCTCGCAGATGGTGACCTATTTCAGTCCGATATAGATGGTAGCAGGATCGGGACGCGTGGCGTCTAGCCCTGGCGGAGGGCCGATTAAATCTCGCGACGCTTAACTGTCTCTATGGCGGGTCAATTCCAGCTGGCCGGGATGATTTCATAGCAATAGTTGGTCGATGGGGCTGCGCTTAGATCATTGGCGATTGCATTGCGCGTGCTGGTCAGGCACTTTCGCAGAATGATTGAATGAGTTTCAAGACTTCGAGTTCCTGAACATATCGGATACCGAAACCCGTAAGACAGAGCGCCAATGGCGCGCCGTTGCTGAAACCGAAGGCACCTGCGATTATGCAACGTTGCGGCGTGCTTAAGCGATCACAGCTTTAAATGCTTCCACATACTTGCCGGGCTCGAAGGGGAGAATATCAGTTTTTGATAGGCCCAGTCGTTGAAAGGGGTCCTCGCGCATTATCTCTTGCAGGCTTTCCAAGCTCTCCGCTTTTGCAATGATTATTCCTCCGGTGCGAGGAATTCTGCGGCCCGACGCCAAAAATACACCTTCAGCATAGCCTTTATTCAACCACTCGATATGGTCCGGTAATTGCGCATCTATTTCACTCAACGGACGCATATAACTCAAAATGACAATATATAAAATATTCATAATAGACCCCTTCACAATTCATTAAATACTGCTAAAAGCGAAAGCAATACTTATACTCTATCTGAATACAAATGAAACAAAATATTTCCACATTCGTCCTTTTGCACAGCCGGATCGACACTTTGACCACCCACCCAGCGATGGATGATTAAATTCAAACGGCGGTTGGAACAGTGAGATCGGAGGGTGCGGATTGTCCGAACCTTACGCCATCCAATCTCTGTCAGTCACGAAACAATCTATCAGTTTGTGTATTCCACCGACGGTCGAAAAGAAGAGCTTTGGAAATTTCTGCCGGAACGTCGTGCCCGACGCCGCCCACGTCATGCCCGGCGTCATCATGGACGCCGCTTTCCACCAGAACTGAGCATCCTTTATCGTCCAGACATGGTTGCCAGGCGCAAGCAGTTCGGTCATTGGGAGTGCGACCTCATCCAGTTTCGCAAGAGGTTCGGCAAGGCCAATGTGACGTCTCTGGTCGAGCGGGGGAGCCGCTTTACGGTGTTGCTACGTAACAATGATCGTCAGTCACGGCCGGTGATGGATGGCGTGATTAGGGTACTCCAACCCCTGCCCCAAATGGCCCGCCGATCAATCACGTTTGATCGTGGTACGGAGTTTACAGAGTGGTCGTATCTACAGAATGGGATAGGGTCTCAAACATGGTTCTGTGATCCGCAATCACCCTGGCAGAAAGGCACCGTTGAGAACACCAACAGACGCACAAGACGCTGGCTTCCCCGAGACCTTGATCCGCTCACCCTCAGTGATCGAGACCTCGCATTCATCTGTCATCGCCTCAACAATACACCGCGGAAATGTTTAGGATATAAAACGCCAGCAGAAGTCTTCCGACAAAAACTCATCGCAAACAGACATCGTTTTGCGTAAACTCAAACGGCAAAAGTCGCGCTTCAGCCTGACCTCACACGCAGTGGTGTCTGGTAGCTGGACAACGCTTGATCAGGAGCTGGACCAACTGGCGGATGTTCATATCGCACCCGCTCATCCCTGTCCTACATGCAGCAAGGCCTTGCGCCGTATCAAGGGAAGCAATGGCTTTTTTTGGGGATGTTCGGATCGCGACTGCAAGACCACCTTGCCCGATGTCAACGGCAAGCCGGGAGAGCGTAAGCCACCGCGTCCCTTGAGCGGCTTTAGCTGTACGGCGTGTGGAAAGCCGCTGACCCGCATGCGCGGCATGAGCAAGCCCAAGCAAAAAGGCAACAACCCCGTCCATACGATTTTTATAGCTGTAGCGGATTTCCAAAGTGCAAGACCAGCATCAATACCGGGGTGGACGGCACGCCCGCTTTCGGTGACCGCAAAACATCTCAGAAGCGAACATCGTAACTGACTCCCGATTTAAGAATTGGAAATTCAGTGTGAGTGTGAGCCGGGTCTCCTCCCTATTTTAGCATACCACTATATTGGAATATACATCGTTATATTGATCTAACTAATATTCGCGGCATTGTGACTTTCCCGAGGGATTCAATCATTTAGGTGCGACTTTGATGTTTGTCCTGTTCGAGTATCGGTAATCCTACGGTATCGAACTATCATTATTTTTAAACTTAGTACCAATCATCAATGCATAATAGGAGGACAGTATACGCATTCTGTTGAATGAAGAAATGACACTTGTTTCTGGTGGCGGTGGACTCGATTCCCCTGGAAAAAGCGACGCCAATTATGGCGGAAGCCGTGCTAGCGCTAGCAACTCGCATGGGGCAGAAAAAAATAACGGGCGTCCATCGAATTCCGGTTGGGGCGAGAGAGCTGGTAGCGTAATCGGGGGATTGGCGGGTTCGGTCGCTGCTGGTGCTATTGCACCTGGCGTAAGTATTGCAAAAGCTTTGGGAGGCGCCTGGGGAAAGCTTAAAGGCGGTGCGATGGGCAACACTGTCGAGAATGGCTTCGTTTCTGGAGCAAATGCCGCCATTGATAAAGCGCTTCATGACGCACAGAATGCATCAGGTCGCGCTGCAGCAAGCAGTTCGCGTTGGGGAAATAGATAGATGAAATGATGTTTCGCCGCCAATGAGTACCGTTCTTCTGACAGGTGGCGAAACATATTACACCCTAAATGGTGGTTTAGGCTCCAAACCCAATTAAACATTTGATCAAATTACTTCTTCATGATTCACTCTCCTGATAACGGGAGTTTTGGAGCATGGCAGGAGAATTCTG
>NZ_JASAMU010000016.1:0-111192 GCF_029909885.1 Ochrobactrum sp. AN78 | reverse complement strand
ACTATTTTTTAATTTTTTTTTATTTTTTTTTTTTTTTTTTTTATTTTTTTTTTTTTTTTTGCGCCCCCCCCCGCCCCCCCCCCCCCCCCCCCCCCCCGACGCTCTAATACAGTGCCCGGCGCAGCCTCCTCGGATGCGCCTGATGGTTACAGCGGTTCCGGCTAATATTGAATCGTAGGAACCGCTGTAACTATTTGTTTTTACGCATTTCCGAACGCAAAACCTGTTTCCACTTTTGCTGGAAATGCTTTAAGATCGAAAAAGAAAAGCCCCGCTCTCAGGCGGGGCTTTTTGTTGAACTTATTGCATATTACGGCATAGTTTAAACTGTTAGAGCGTCCTTTGTATGCCCATTAGGGTACACGTCTCTCTAAGACAGCATGCGGTGCGTCTATGGGCGCTTACGCATGTATGGATCGCGTTTATGAGCAAGCCCCTCGGGGCGCCGTCCACACCTTCCCGTCACGCTCCGCACAATCCATCAATGGCCGTAACCTGGCGTCTCGGCTCTATTAGCGAGCTTGCCTGACCTTTTTAGAAATGCGTCATTATGCTTTGAGCGATGGCCCAAAGAATGATTGCCGCAGGAACTGTTAGGCACGCCAGAAAGATCCCGAAGAACACATAGGTTGCTTCATTCGGTGACCGTTGGGTCTGTGCAGGAGTCTTGTGCCAATGAGTGCTAATGCCTTGGTACATGTATAATTCCTCCTAATCCTCGACTTTGATTATCGATCAAAAGAAGAAATCTTCAAGCTTAAATAAATAACTGGAATTATTGGCAAAATATGATAAAAGCGACACGAAAGTTACGAGAATACGAGCGATAATACGCCGGTGATTTTCAAAAAATCCCACCCAATATTCTGATTTCAAATAATTTTACTTATATACTGTAAGTATCGAATAATCGGAAGTTTCAAAAAACACTGAAAATTAGGCTCTGCGTGTGCACTGAGGTGCGACAAAATGGCACGAAATTAGCTCGTGTTCAGACCGGTTTTGGCTTTGGCTAAGGTGCTTTTTTCGATCAAGTAGCTTAGAGCGCGTTTCGATCTGATTGAATCAGATCGGCGCTCTAATTATCTGTTTTAACGCGCATCTTTGTCCGAAAACCGTTTCACACTTTTCGGGATGCGCTCTAATTTAAAGCGTTTCCAGCAAAAGTGGGAACCGGTTTTGCGTTCGAAAATGCGTGAAAACAAATAGTTACAGCGGTTACAACGATTCAATATTCACTGGAGCCGCTTTAAGTTTGTGGCTGAACGGCGCATTCAACGCGAGTCAGGCGTGAGAGGTTCCAATTAAAACTGAGCTGTCGAACACTCTAATAAAAGCTGTTTGGAAAATAACGCAGATACAGCTCTGTAAGTTTGCCCTGCTGCTGCAGTGATTGAAGCGCATTGTTGAAAGCGCTCGCCAGCGGCGCATTTTTCGGTGCCACGGCTATGCTCAGGCCGGGACCGAGATATTGTGGCGCGAGATAAGGCCCGTCAACAAAGCTGCAGCAGTCATTGACTTGATCACTCTCCAACCAGAATGACAGGGCCATTCCGTCATCAAATGCTGCATCCACTTCGCCTTTTTGCAATGCGGCCAGCAGTGCGGCACGATCTGGATAGGGTTTGGCGACGGCCTGCGGGAAATAAGATTTCAGAACCTGCTCATGTGCCGTTCCTGCAATGACACCAACATTCTTACCGCGCAGTGCGATAGAAGCGGGCTCGGAGAAACGATTTGCTTTGATTGCCACGAAGCGTGCAGGAAGACGCATATAAGCGCGGGTGAAGACAAACTTTTCCCGGTTTTGCGCACTGGCACTTAAACCTGCGATGATCGCTTCTGCATCGCCACTTTCAAGTCTGGTTTCAAGCTCGTTCCACGGCACAGCTTCTATCTGACATATGTCACTCAATCCCATTTGGCTGCAAAGCGCCTTGGCGAGATCGACATTATAACCGGAAAGCTGGCCAGCGTCATTCAACGCATTAAAGGGCGGAAAGTCGAGCGTGGTTACAAAGCGAAGTCTGTTGAGGCCCTGCAAAGACGGTAAAGCCAGCCTTTCCTTCTGATTGAAGAAGTCAGGTGCCTTGGGTGCGGGTTGCGCGCTGGAGGGGAGGCTGTTCAAAAGCCAAAAAGCTGCGACCGCTATGCTCAAAAGGTGCCGTTTCATCGATGCTTTATGTAAGCAATATCTTATAATTTCACGTTAATAGAGTGGGTGTGGAAAACTATGCAATGATTTTGAATGGGTTGGCACATAAGGACGCAAAAACAAAATAACTTCCATGGACGACGAATAATTCTGTTTCTATTTTAAATAGAATGAAATAAATATAAATATGTGGGGTTATTTAATAAATACATAAATTAGTTAAATAAATAAACCACATTATGCATTGAAATAAATATTAGTAATAATTGAAAATAATCCAGTAGTAGTGCGGGGGTACTATGAGTAACGGATCGATTGCGTTCGATCTGGGGATATGCACTGCCATATCCGCCAGATTGGAACGCCGCGGCGTGCCGCGTGATTGCCTGAAGCACGCATACGAAGCGGCTATCATAAACGGGACAAGTTTCTGCGATGAAGTCGGACATCAGCCGGGTGTTTCAGAAGAGATGCTCTTTGAAGCTATAGCCGATTATCTTGAGCTGGCATTTACAGAAGAGGTTCTATCGTCCCGGATTTTTGTCACAGGCGAAGAAACGTCGGCCATTTTCACTGAGCCTGGCCAGCTTATGGTGCTCGGTAGAGATGGCACGTCCTATCTCTATCTAGCACCAACCGAAAAAGGTATCGCGAAATTGCGAGATCATATTCGACAGTCGCCGGACCTGCGGGATCGGATCAGGATTTGCACCCCTTCCTTCATCAAAAGAATTCTGCGTCAGCGTCATCAGAAAGATCTGATTGCACGCGCCCATGCGATGACGCCGCAGCTTTTTTCTGCTTCCCGTGTTCTCGAGACGCCTCAGGCGTTCATCATAGCGATGGGGCTTTATGCGTTCATTGCCAGTATCGTGAACTGGCCGACAGAAACTATTCTGGCCTTACATGTCTGCCTGACATTGTTCTTTTTCGGCTGTGTGCTTATTCGTCTTTTTGCAGCGGTTGGTAGCCGACGCTTGCGCTTTCCTGAGATCATGCCTTTCAAACGACGTGACTTGCCGGTTTATTCCGTTCTTGTGCCTCTCTATCGCGAACAGGCCGTGGTCGGGCAGTTGTTAGCCTCGCTTGAACGGCTCAATTGGCCGCGCAGCAAGCTGGATATCAAGCTCGTGTGTGAGAAGGACGATTTCGATACGATTGCCGAGATCAGAGGGCGGACGCTGCCTTCCAATTACGAACTGGTTCTCGTGCCGTCAGGCGGGCCGCGCACCAAGCCCAAGGCTTTAAACTACGCGCTGCAATTTGCGCGTGGAGAAATTATCGCGATTTTTGATGCGGAAGATCGCCCGCATCCTGACCAGTTGCTTGAGGCATGGCAGGCATTCCAGCGTGGTGGCAAGCAACTTGCCTGCGTTCAGGCACCACTCATTATCGGAAATTTCCGCCAGAATTTGCTGACGCGTATGTTCGCGTTTGAATATGCCACTTTGTTCCGGGGCCTGCTGCCATGGCTCGCCTCACAGGGTCTTGTTATTCCGTTGGGCGGCACTTCCAATCATTTTCGCCGGTCCTGTCTCGATCAGGTTGGCGGGTGGGACGCCTATAATGTGACGGAGGACGCTGACCTTGGTATGCGGCTTGCCCGTTTCGGTTATGGTATCGATGTTATCACCCGGGGCACTGTTGAAGATGCTCCGGTGGATTATTCTGTCTGGCACAAACAGCGGACACGCTGGATCAAGGGCTGGATGCAGACATGGCTTGTGCATGGCCGAAATCCTTACACAACCTGGCGTGAGCTCGGCTGGTGGCGCTTCGTGGTCAACCAGATTTATACGCTCGGCATTATCGGTTCAGCGCTTCTGCATCCATTTATGCTTATGACGGTTGCAGTGCTGGTTGCGATGATGGCTTTCGGGCCGCTCGGCTCCGAAAATCTGTGGCTACTGCGCATTGATCTCGTCAACATCATGCTGGCTTATCTGAGCTTTTATGTGCTTGGTTCTAAGACGATGGAACCGACGGAATTGAGTGGCTACGCCTATATTCTGGCCATACCTGCCTATTGGGTTCTGATCTCCATTTCGGCCTGGCGCGCGCTGTGGCAGCTGGTGCGAAAGCCGCATTTGTGGGAGAAAACTCCGCACCAGCCAAGTGTGTTCTATTTGTTGGAGGATGAAGGGGTAGCGGTTTTGGATGCGAGGAATTCAGCCCCGCGTCCGATAATGGATTGATCTTCGGGACCAATGGCTTCCAGATCCCGGCCTTCATAGGGCAATGTGAGCAAAACGCGCCGGATTGCAGCCAGTCTGGCGCGTCGCTTATCATTGGAGCGGATGATCGTCCATGGCGCATAGCCTGTATCGGTGCGCTCCAGCATCGTGTGCAAAGCTGCTGAATAATCATCCCAGCGTGAAATGCCTGCCACATCCATGGGTGAGAACTTCCAGTTCTTGAGCGGGCTGTGGCGGCGTTCATGGAAGCGCTTGAGCTGCATTTCCTGACCAATATCAAGCCAGAACTTGAACAGGTGAATACCTTCGGTGACAACCATGCGCTCGAAATCCGGTGTTTCTGTCAGAAATGTTTCAAGCTGTTCCGGTGTGCAGAACTGCATGACGCGCTCGACACCGGCACGATTATACCAGGAGCGGTCAAAGGTAACAAACTCGCCGGTCGTTGGGAAAAGCTGCACATAGCGCTGAAAATACCACTGACCACGTTCGGTTTCGGTTGGCTTGGGTAGCGCGACGTTGCGCGCAGTACGTGGGTTCATGAACTGACGGATTGTGAAGATCGTACCGCCTTTGCCTGCGGCATCGCGCCCTTCAAACACCGAAATGACGCGCCCGCCCGTGCCTTGCAGCCAGTACTGCATCTTGACGAGTTCGATTTGAAGACGCTCCAGCGTTTCCTCATATTCCTTCGTTTTCATTTTTTCCGTATAGGGATAGCCACCGGACTGAAGAGCCTGATCATCTATCCAATCGGGAAGCTTTGGATCATTGATATCGAACTTGTGCGTCTCACCATCGATTTTGATCTTCAAGGGCTTATCGGCGGATTTGGAATTGTCCTTTTCTGCTTTCTTTTTGTTAGCTGTCTTTGAACTGTCACCCACGGCAAGCTCCTTTGGTTTATAGAAAAGCACGCTTCGAAAAGTGCCCACATAGCATTATGCATGATATGGGCTGTTTATAAGCCGCGTAAAGGATGGTTTGTTCCCGAGGGAACAATAGCCTGCGTCAGGTCAATTGCTTGCGCGGTGCATTAAGTGAGAGATGTCAGAATGAGTGAAAACAGCAACCAGCCTTCGACCGGTTCCGAGCCAGAGGAAACCCTCTTCGCTCCGCTTCTCCGGGTCAAAGGCGTGCTCATTGCCAGCATGGTACTGGTAGTCTGCATCATGGTGCTGGAATTGCCGCTATGGTTCCGTATCGCTCTGATGGTTTTGATCATTATAGGTGCCATCTGGGTTGCGAGTGCAACGCGCGAAGATGCCATTGAGGACAAGCCGCAGGGCGTCCATACAACCAATGAAATGGCGGATGTTTCGGGAGAACGGCTGGCTGAACTGCTGACCGATCCGATGATCGTCTTCGATCAACGTGGAACTGTGCTTTTTACCAATGCCGCTGCTGTTGATGCATTCCAGTCTCTTGAAAAGGACACTGGCCTTTATCTGCGTTTTCGTGCACCGGAAATGCATGCGCTTATCCAGGGCGTGATTGCAGACGGTGAACCACGTAGCATCGACTATTTCGAGCGCGTGCCGATTGACCGTTGGTACAAAGCGATGGTCAAGGCGTTGCGTGATGCCGATGGTAGGCCAGAGCTTTTTGTTCTTCTTTTCCGCGATCAGAGCGAAACGCGGCGTATCGACCGTATGCGGTCGGACTTCATTGCCAATGCCAGCCACGAACTGCGCACGCCACTTGCTTCGCTGCTGGGCTTTATCGAAACTCTGCAGGGGCCGGCCCGCAACGATGCAGCAGCACGCGACAGGTTTCTCGGCATCATGCAGAAACAGGCCGAACGCATGTCACGCTTGATCGATGATCTCCTGTCGCTATCACGGCTCGAGATGCGAGCGCATCTGTCAGTGAATGAATGCGTGGATATGACCGCTGTGCTCAACCATGTAGCAGATACGCTGAGCCCGCTGGCTGCTGGATTGGACGTCACGATCGAACGCCATCTGCCGGATCGTCCAGTCAATGTGACGGGTACGCGCGATGAACTGATTCAGGTGTTCCAGAATCTGGTTGAGAATGCCTGTAAATATGGGCAGGGCGGTAAGCGTGTTATTCTGAAGCTGGATGAAGAAAACAACGGCGGCGCATCCGAGGCTGTGGCTTCCATACAGGATTTTGGTCCGGGCATCGCCGCTGAACATCTGCCGCGCCTCACAGAGCGCTTCTATCGCATCGACGTCGAAACCAGCCGTGCACAGAAGGGGACAGGTTTGGGGCTTGCCATCGTAAAGCACATTCTGGCGCGCCATCGCGGACGACTGGTTGTACGTTCGCAGCTTGGTGAAGGTTCAACCTTCCTGGTGCGCCTGCCTAAGCGGGCTTGAACGAGAGCAAATCCCGAAAAATGGGAACGGGTTTGGAATAAATACATGCGTTAAAGCAGGCAGTGAGACGTTTTTCTAACGATTCATCGTAAACAGGAAATGCTCTAAGACTTCTGCAAACAAAAGCCCCGGTAGCGTTTTCGCTCCGGGGCTTAGATTTTTCCGATTTGGCCGATCGTTCAGCGCGCGCGGCGACGTTCTGCCGTCGGCTGGAAAGCCAGTTTCGAATGATATCCGCAATATGGGCTGGATTCACCGGATTCACTGCCGCAGAAGTGGAAATCTTCATTGAGCGGATCGCCGATTGGCCACTTGCAGGTGCGTTCGCTAAGCTGCAGCAAGGTCAGCTTGCGGGAAATAGGTACAACAACGTCCGAAGTTGGTCTTACGACCCTTTCAGTCACTGCATCAGCCACATATTCCATCTGAAGTGCGGTTGCACCGACGGTCTGCGTAACGGTTGCCGTGCGGATGGTCGTGGTCGTCTGAGGACGGCTGCCGCCGCCATTGGTCTGGGTTGCAGCGGGACGTGGAGTGGCTGCAACAGTATTAACTTTTTTGCTGCGAGGAGCAGCCGTGGTGGTTTTGCCACGGCCCGAAAGCTTCAAACGATGCACTTTGCCGATCACTGCATTGCGGCTCACGCCGCCAAGCTGTGCTGCGATCTGGCTTGCACTCAAGCCCTCGTTCCATAATTTCTTCAGCAGTTCGACGCGCTCATCTGTCCAGTTCATCGCCCTGGGCTCCAATCAATTTTCGTTATCCGGAATCCGCCAGTGCTCCCGGATTGCTCCAGGCACAAACACTATATCTATCCGGGTGACTAGGTCCGTCGCACGAAATGTAGTTTTTTTGCTTTGAATAGAAACTACATTAATCAACGACTCCATGACAAGGGATAGCCTTGTCAGGCGGATTCCATTTTTATGGTTTTCCCCAACTTGGGTGCTAAAGACGGTTTTTCTGAGTCAGCTTCGGGTATTTCGCGGGAGCTTTTCAGCGGGATGTTCCGTCAGGGAAAACATCTGGGGTCTATATATCGACCCAATCCGCAAAATGCCAGCCCCGGAGCGCATAGGTCCCATCTTATTATAGTGAGTTCTTTCCAGCATGAACTCATGCATAAAGATGGATGATTATCCTTGCGCGCTTTGATTGACATTTTTTTTGCGAGCGCCAATATACGCCCGGGAATAAATAATGCCGCCCTGAGGGCGGTTTTTTATTTCCGCCGGGAGGCTCATGCAAAGACATGAGATCGCCCGATCCCGTTCAGGAGCCTTTCTAGGCATCCTGCGGGTATTTAAAACAATGGGAAACGCTGCCTGACCGGCTTTGCCGGAGGCGCTGCATTTACAAGGCTTATGGAGGCCTGACTGCAATGACCGACGTTACGACTGTGCAACCGCTCTACGACACCTATAATCGTGCGGCTCTGCGCTTCGAGCGAGGTGAGGGCATCTGGCTGATTACCGAAGGCGGCGACCGTTATCTCGATTTTGCTGCAGGCATTGCAGTCAATTCACTGGGCCATTCCCATCCGCATCTGGTCAATACGCTCAAAGATCAGGCCGACAAGCTGTGGCACCTGTCCAATCTCTATGAGGTTCCTGGACAGGAGAAGCTGGGCGCTCGTCTGGTTGAAGCGACATTTGCGGATAAAGTGTTCTTTACCAATTCCGGTGCCGAGGCTCTTGAATGCGCGATCAAGACCGCGCGCCGCTATCATTATGTAAACGGCAATCCTGAGCGCTTCCGCGTCATCACTTTTGAAGGCGCATTCCACGGCCGTACATTGGCTACGATTGCCGCAGGCGGTCAGGCCAAGTATCTCGAAGGTTTCGGCCCTAAGGTCGACGGCTTCGATCAGGTGCCATTCGGAGATGAAGCAGCATTGCGTGCTGCGATCACCAGTGAGACCGCAGCAATTCTGCTCGAGCCTGTGCAGGGCGAGGGCGGTCTGCGTGGCTTCCCGGAAGAGTTCATGCGTCTGTTGCGCCAGATCTGCGATGACAAGGGTCTTCTGCTGATCCTCGACGAAGTGCAGACGGGGGTTGGCCGTACCGGCAAACTCTTCGCTCATGAATGGTCGGGCATCAAGCCGGATATCATGGCGGTCGCCAAGGGAATTGGTGGTGGTTTCCCGATGGGCGCCTGCCTTGCAACCGCTGACGCTGCCAAAGGCATGACCGCCGGTGTTCATGGCACCACCTATGGTGGCAATCCGCTTGCTATGGCTGTCGGCAATGCTGTGCTAGATGTTGTGCTTGCTGACGGATTCCTCGAAAACGTTCAGGAAACTGCATTGACCATGAAGCAGGGCCTTGCGTCGATCATTGATCGTTTTCCGAGCGTGGTTTCGGAAATCCGTGGTCGTGGTCTTCTGATGGGTATCAAATGCGTTGTGCCAAATGTGACGCTCATTCAGGCTCTGCGTGACGAACATTTTCTGAGCGTCGGCGCTGGTGACAACGTCATCCGACTTCTTCCGCCACTGGTCACGACGCCTGAAGAGGCTCGTGAAGCATTGAAGCGTATTGAGATGGCCGTAGAACGGCTTGCAATCGCAAATCCGACCAGTAAGACGGCGTGAGATCATGGCAAACAATAACGGTATCAAGCACTTCATCGACCTTTCAACTGTACCAGCCGGCGAACTCCGCGCTATCATGGAAGACGCCAAGGCGCGAAAGGCACGCTTGAAGGCTGGCGAACTCGAAAAGCCATTTGCGGGCAAGGTGCTGGCGATGATTTTCGAGAAGCCGTCCACACGTACCCGCGTCTCGTTTGATGTGGGTATGCGTCAGCTTGGCGGTGAGACGATCATGCTCACAGGCTCGGAAATGCAGCTCGGTCGCAGCGAGACCATCGCGGACACAGCCAAGGTGCTTTCGCGCTATGTGGATGCGATTATGATCCGCACAACGTCGCATGATCGCATGCTGGAACTGGCCGAGTATGCGACCGTTCCGGTTATTAATGCACTAACCGATGACACGCACCCTTGTCAGATCATGGCCGACGTTCTTACATATGAGGAACATCGCGGCTCGATCAAAGGCAAGACCTTCGCCTGGATGGGGGACGGTAACAACGTCCTTCATTCGCTTGTGGAAGCTGCGGCGCGTTTTGATTTCAACGTCAATATCGCAACGCCGGAAGGCAGCGAGCCGAAGCAGCAATATATCGATTGGGCAAAGGCAAACGGCGCGAACATCATGTCCACAGCGGACCCGGATAAGGCGGTACGCGGTGCAGATTGCATCGTGACCGACACTTGGGTTTCGATGGGGCAGGAAGATCATGCTCGTGGCCATAATGTTTTCATGCCCTATCAGGTTAATGCACATCTGATGGCTAAAGCTGACCAAGAGGCGCTTTTCATGCACTGCCTGCCCGCGCATCGCGGCGAGGAAGTGACCGACGAAGTGATCGACGGCCCTCAATCGGTCGTATTCGATGAAGCTGAAAACAGGCTCCATGCCCAGAAAGCCATTCTGGCCTGGTGCCTGCAAGGCGGCAATTTAGGAGCATAAATTGTCTGATAAGATCAGCAATGAGCAAATTGAAGTCGAAGACATCCAGATCGCTCTGGAAGACCTCGACTTCGCTGGCGACGATGCGGTTGTGCCCTTCCAGGTGGAGGGGCTCGACGTGCGTGGTCGCGCCGTGCAATTGGGCGGCAGCATTGATGCCATTCTGAAGCGCCACAACTATCCGGAACATGTCGCGCGCCTTCTGGCCGAAGCAACGGTTCTGACTGTGCTTCTTGGCACGTCCCTTAAATTTGAAGGCAAGTTTATCTTCCAGACCCAGTCCGACGGTCCTGTCGATATGCTGGTGGTCGATTTCCGTACGCCACGTTCCGTACGTGCCTATGCGCGTTTCGACGCGGAGCGCGTAAAGGAAGCGGTAGCGGCTGGTCAGACGCGTCCTGAGGAGCTACTTGGTCGCGGCACGCTGGCCTTCACCGTTGATCAGGGTGCTTATACGCAGCGCTATCAGGGCATCGTTGCTCTTGATGGATCGACACTGGAAGAGATTGCACGCACATATTTCCGCCAGTCGGAACAGATACCGACCGATATGAAGTTGAGCGTTGCCAAGCTTATTGAACGCGGTGCGGACGGTAAACTTGTCGAGCGTTGGCGCGCCGGGGGGCTGGTTATTCAGTTCCTGCCTGAGTCCGAATTGCGATCGCGCATACCGGATCTTCCGGGTGGTGATGGCGATGAAAACACGGTTGCGCGTGATCTGGAAGATGACGGCTGGGATGAGGCACGTTCGCTGGTCGGCACGATTGAAAGCTCTGAGCTGACCGATCCGCAAGTTGGCTCGGAACGTCTGCTTTATCGTCTGTTCCATGAACGCGGCGTGCGCATCTATGAAGCCGTTCGGGTTCTCGATGAATGCTCGTGCTCGCGCGAGAAGATTGAAGGTGTGTTTTCCAATCTCTCGGCTGAAGAAATTCAGGACAGCATCGAGGACGGAAAGATTTCAGTGACGTGCGAGTTTTGCTCGACACATTACGAGTTTGACCCAGCGCAGTTTGCGAAATAAGAACAAGAAAAAGGCGCTTCGTGAGAAGCGCCTTTTTCAATTCAGCGTGCGGCGTGTTTCGGGAATATCGAGCGAGAACGCCGGAATTTCGACTTCAAAAGCTTTTCCATCAGATGCCTGCATCTGATAGCGCCCAACCATCACGCCGGATGTGGTGTTGAGTGGACAGCCTGAAGAATACTGGTAGGAGTCTCCGGGGTTGAGCGTCGGCTGATCTCCGATAACACCGTCTCCGCGTACTTCTTCTATGTGGCCGTTGCCATCAGTGATCTGCCAGTACCGCGAGCGCAACTGCACGGTGTCGGAAGAATTGTTGGCGATCGTGATCCGATAGCCCCAGACATAGCGATTTTCTTCAGGCTCTGACTGATCTTCAAGATAAAAGGGCTCGGCTGTTACTTCGATACCCCGCGTCACCGCTCTGTACATACGCACCCGCCTTTGAATCGCATCAAGTCTTCATCTTCAACCTATCGCCAAAGTTGCGCTGGAGGTCAACGATTTGAAGCGGACAATTGCGCTACAATTGCCGAAATGTTCCGGCAATTGCGTTGTTTATGCATCATTTTGCGATCAAAAGGCGCTAAATTAGTCGATTTTTATTAACGAGCGGCGACAAGCGCTTCCAACACGTCTTCAATCAGATCGTCCGTGTCCTCAAGACCCACCGAGATGCGCAGCATGCCATCTGAAATGCCAAGCTCGCTTCGGGCTTCGTCGGTGAGGCTCTGATGCGTAGTGGTCGCCGGATGGGTGATGATGCTCTTTGCATCGCCCAGATTGTTGGAGATGCTGAAGACCTGAAGCGCATTCTCAAACTTGAACGCCGCTTCTTTGCCGCCTTCCAGCTCCAAAGCAATCAGCGTCGAGCCACCAGTCATCTGCTTGGCGATGATGTCGGCCTGCGGGTGGTCGGCGCGGCCCGGATAGATAACTTGCTTGACGCCAGCCTGGCCTGCAAGCGCGTCTGCAACGGCTGCTGCCGATTGTGTCTGCTGACGCACGCGTACGCCGAGCGTTTCCAGACCTTTGAGCATGATCCATGCATTGAACGGGCTCATGCCGGGACCGGTATGACGGAAGTAAGGCTGCAAAACTTCTTCAGTCCATTCCTGATCGGAAAGGACGATGCCGCCGAGGCAACGACCCTGACCGTCGATGTGCTTGGTCGTCGAATAGACGACGATATGCGCGCCCAGTTCCAGTGGCTTCTGGAAGAGGGGGGTCGCAAAGACGTTATCCACGATCAGCTTGGCACCGATCTCATTGGCAATATCTGCGACAGCGGCAATGTCGATGACTTCCAGCGTCGGGTTCGACGGGCTTTCAAGCAGCATTACCTTGGTGTTGGGACGGACGGCGGCTTTCCAGTTCTCGATATTCGCGCCATCGATTACGGAAATTTCCACGCCATATCGTGGCAATAGCGTTTCGACGATATAACGCGACGAGCCGAAGACGGCGCGGGCGCAGATCAGGTGATCGCCAGCCTGTACCTGACAAAGAATGGATGCAGCAACCGCTGCCATGCCTGATGTCAGTGCGCGAGCATCTTCCGCGCCTTCAAGTGCGCACATCCGCTTTTCAAACATATCGGTGGTTGGATTGGCATAACGCGAATAGATGAACCCAGGGTCTTCACCCTTAAAGCGAGCCTCAGCGGCTTCCGCCGTTGGATAAAGAAAGCCCTGCGTTAGATAGAGGGCTTCTGACAACTCTGCGAAACCCGAACGCAGCGATCCTGCGTGAACGAGCTGAGTTGCCGGGCGGAACTTGCGGGTAGTCTCATTCGTCATTTTTCCAACCTGTCGAAAGCTGGTCGGCCGGGGCGCGGAATTGCCTCGGCGGCCAATAAAAAACCGGCCTTGCGAAAACGCAAAAGGCCGGTAACGAACCGCGGCCTCATTTAGCGAATTCTTTAACGTGGCTGCAAGCCGGCCGGCCAAATCACCACGGAACACTTTTTCCTTATGCCTCTTGGGCGGGGTCGTCAATGCCAGAAGGATCAGTTTTCAGGAAAACGCCTGTCTGCCAAAGCTCTGATGGCTGTGATTCCTGCGGAAAACCCGCGAGCTGTGGGGTTTCAGGGTTGGCATTGGGGTCGAGAGCGGTCAATGGTCATAGACCAAATTTAAGTAAGTCACGGAGTTCAGTGTTATGACGCAGAGGGATGCGGGAATTCTGGCAGATGCGGATATTGCTGCACTGTTTGAAAGCGGTTTGCTGGCATCTGCGCGTCCATTGGATGCCGATCAGATTCAGCCTGCCAGTCTTGATCTGCGGTTGGGTGCCAAAGCCTATCGTGTGCGCGCATCCTTCATGCCCGGTCCCGGAACCCCGGTTATCGACAAGCTGGAACGTCTCAAGCTGCACGAGATCGACTTGACTGCGGGTGCAGTGCTTGAAACGGGTTGTGTCTATATCGTGCCTTTGCTTGAAAGCCTGTCACTTTCGCCAGAGCTTTCAGCATCCGCCAATCCAAAAAGCTCGACCGGTCGTCTTGATATCTTCACCCGCGTCATCACCGATGGTGCGCAGGAATTCGACAAGGTTCCGGCTGGTTACAAAGGCCCGCTCTATCTTGAAGTCAGCCCACGCACATTCCCGATTGTGGCACGTACTGGTTCTCGCCTGTCGCAGATCCGTTTCCGAAAGGGCCGCGCGCAGTTGAGCGAAGCGGAACTGGCAATCCTTCATCAGAACGAGACGCTGGTTGCTTCTGAAATGCCGAATATTTCAGGCGGCGGCATCGCGCTTTCGGTTGATCTGTCAGGCAGCGAAGACAGATTAATTGGTTATCGCGGCAAGCATCACACGGCTGTCGTCGATGTCGATAAACGCGCCGCGCATGACGTGCTCGATTTCTGGGAGCCGATCTATGATCGCGGTTCACGAGAGCTCGTGCTCGATCCTGATGAGTTCTATATTTTGGTTTCGCGTGAAGCCGTGCATGTGCCGCCGCTTTTCGCAGCTGAAATGACGCCTTTCGACCCGCTGGTTGGTGAATTCCGTGTGCATTATGCGGGCTTCTTTGATCCAGGTTTCGGCCATAGCTCTGCTGGTGGCACTGGAAGCCGCGCGGTTCTGGAAGTGCGCAGTCATGAAGTCCCGTTCATTCTCGAACATGGCCAGATTGTCGGCCGTCTTGTTTATGAGCATATGTTGAATCGCCCGAAGGCGCTTTACGGTGTCGATCTCGGATCGAACTATCAGGCGCAGCAACTCAAGCTCTCCAAGCATTTCAGGTGATTGCGCTCTTCCCGATCCTACTTCTATAAATTGGAGCGAAGTGGAGGAGGCCGGAAGAGTGAAGCATGGTAAGGATGATGTACGGGAAAACACAGTAGATGTGCCACCGCGCCGTCTGTTGGTGGGTATCGTCGCGCTGCCGGGCTTTACACTGACAGCACTCAGCCTGTTTCTTGATCCGTTTCGACTGGCAGCCGATGACCGTGACAAGAGCCGTCAGATCAGATGCGGGTGGAAAATCTGCACCTTGTCTGGCGATCCGGTTACGTCCAGTTCCGGCATGGTCATTGAACCGACCGCGCCCATAGGCGAACTTGATGAATGTGATTATGTGGCGGTGGTTGGCGGTTTGCTTGCGCAATATCGCCCGCGCCAGCAGGCGTTGATTGATCTCATCAAACGAGCCGACAAACGCGGCAAGACGGTGGTGGGCCTTTGCACGGCAGCTTTCCTGCTTGCTGAAGGCGGCTTGCTCGATGACCGCAATTGCTGCGTCAGCTGGTTTCACCGCGACGACTTCGTCGATCTTTTCGACGGTCATACGGCTGATACAACCAGCCTTTTTCATCGCAGCGGCCGACACTACACCTGTGCAGGCGGACTGGGCGCTGCGTCGCTTTCGCTGTCGATCATTCAGAATGAAATCTCCGAGGAACTGGCGCGCAAAAGCGCATCCATTTTGATGATCCCTTATGAGCTGGTGCGATCTGAACAACCGGCGCTCAGCTTCAATGGCGTTCGCTCACCGATGATCCGCAAGGCGATCCGCATTTTCGAGGAAACGCTGGAAGAGCCAGTGCCGATGATTGATGTGGCGCGCAAGCTCGGTATTTCTGTCCGCCAGATGGAGCGAGGTTTCCGCATGGCTGTTGGGCGCACCGCTTTCGAGGTCCGTGAGGAGTTACGGGTCAAGAAGGCGCGCGAGCTGTTGTCTGAAACCGGGCTCTCGCTTCTGGAAGTGGCGGTCGCCAGCGGCTTTACCGACACCCGCAGCATGAACCGTTCGTTTATCAGACAGAAGCAAAAAGCCCCGCGCGAATATCGCAAACAGCACTGAGCTTGTGAGATAGCTTGCGAATCCCCCACTGACCTCCTATTTTCCGCGACGAAACTGCCAGTTTGGCAGAGGGGCTGAAACGCGTCGCATTTTATCGTATCCATACCGCGCGTTTAATGCCCTTTGTTTTTACACATGTCTTTAACGGAAAACCGGTTCCCGCTTTTCGGAGACATGCTTTTATGCAGGAGATTTGCATGTCTGATGGTGTAAACCGTTTTCTTGGCGATACGCCAGCGCGCGTGCTGATCAAGCTGGTACTGATCTCGCTTGTTGTGGGCGTGGTGATGAGCGCATTCCACTGGACGCCGTATGATATTCTCTATGGCATCCGCGATTTTGTGCTGCGTCTGTGGAATATGGGCTTCTCAGCAATTGCTGGTTTTGCCGATTATCTCATTCTTGGTGCGGCAGTCGTTATTCCTGCCTTTATTTTGCTCCGTATCCTGAGTTACCGGAAATAATCAGAGCATTTGAGCCAAGAGTGCGAAGCATTTTTGTGCCGAACAATGCTTCAATTTGAACCGCTCAGAAACCGGACAAATGCAGCAGAACGACACGTTTATTCTTTCCCGGCGGGGATTTTTGATCCTCGCCGGTGGTGCACTGGCTTTCGCCGCCTTGCCTGCGGGCTTTGCGGATGCCGCAGCAGACGTCGATCCAACGGACTTGTTCAATCAGATCCGCAAGGCCAACGGCCTGTCGTCGATGGCGACCGATAGCAAGCTCGAACAGGCCGCGCTTTATCAGGCACGGCGTATGGCAACCCATGGCAAGATTGGCCACTCGGTTGGCTGGGGTAATGGCTTTGTCTCGCGGCTTAAGCAGGCAGGCATTCGCGGTCCTGCCGCGGAAAACGTCGCTTCGGGCCAGCCCAATACCCAAGCGGTATTCGATGCCTGGATGAAATCGCCCGGCCATCGCAAAAACATGCTCGATCCCACATTCGGGCATTATGGCCTTGCCTGGGCAACACCTGAAAATAATCCGCGTCGCATTTATTGGGCGATGATGTTGGGGCTTTAAATTCTTTTGTCGACCAAGAGTCCGGAAGCCAGATGCTGAAACACATCTACAGCCTTTTTCAGCGCTGACGCTGGATTGTCGCTTGCGGCAACCCAAAGCGCTGCATTCAGTGCTGCTCCGCTTAACAGGCGCGCCGCAGCATCCACATCGACGGACTTCAAAACACCTTCTGCGATCAGAACTTCAACCGTTTTGCGCGTGACGTCGAGGCAGGCATTCTGGCTGGGCCATTGTGAAGGGTCTCCCAGAAAAGCCGGGCCATCTAAGAGGACGATCCGCTGCACTTCTGGTTCCAATGCCATCTCGATATAGGTCGTAGCCTCCGTTATCAGCGCATCCCAAGGGTCAGCTTTAACGGACGCTGCTTCCTTGGCACGTGCAGCCATTTCACCATCAATCTGTGCAACGACGGCGGCCAGCAAGCCCTTCTTGTCACCAAAATTATGATAGAGCGCGCCGCGTGTCAGCCCCGCTTCAGCGGTTAGATCGTCCATGGATGCGGCTGCAAAGCCTTTTTCGGCGAAGGCTTTCCTCGCTGCAACCAGCAGCAATTGGCGGTTTTCCATCATGGTTTCAGCACGAGACCGCGGGGCCATGCAAATCTCCGGTGTTGACATACGGTGCGTATATGAAATACACATACGTTACGTATATCAAACTTGTAGGCTTAAAAAAAGCTGTATATCGAAAGGATGTTCCATGACCCGCATCGCTATATTTCCCGATGGTCGCCAGGACCTTTATGAACAAAACGGTTACTCGGCTGCCATTCGCTCCGGCGACCTTCTCTTTGTATCTGGGCAGGTTGGTAGCCGTGAAGACGGATCGCCCGAACCTGAATTCAAAGCACAGGTTGAACGCGCATTCGATAATCTGCGCAATGTATTGGCAGTGGCGGGCTGCACATTCGATAACATCGTGGACGTGACTACATTTCATACAGACCCGCAAAACCAGTTTGCGACAATCATGGACGTGAAGGCGCGCATGTTTGCCGAGAAGCCGTATCCAAACTGGACCGCTGTGGGCGTCAACTGGCTTGCTGGTTTTGACTTCGAGATCAAGGTTATTGCGCGCATTCCGAACGCTTAAAAGTATTTCCAGCAAAAGTTGGAACCGGTTTTGTGTTCGGAAATGCGTAAAAACAAATAGTTACAGGGGTTCCAACGATTCAATATTAACTGGAGCCGCTGTAATGAATTGAAAACTCTGCGGACATAGTGTTGTCAGGCCTGCGACAATGCGGTGGCCGAATTTTCTGTCGTTTACAGAAATTCCAGAGTAGAGCTTCCTCCAATTGCTAATGAGTTTTTGGGGTCAACCATGGATCAGATGCTGCACGAAAAGAGCATCGTTTCCAGACCATTTGATGTGACGCATCGCATGGTGATGATGATCGCCGTTCCGATGACGCTGGCGGCTGTCACCACCCCTTTGCTCGGCCTCGTCGACATGGGCGTGGTCGGTCAGATGGGGCAGGCCGAACTGATTGGCGGACTGGCAATCGGCGCGCTGGTCTTCGATTTTTTGCTAACGATGTTCAGCTTCCTGCGCTCGGGCACAACCGGCCTTGTAGCACAAGCCATGGGTGCGGAAGATAAGGCAGAAGAGCAAGCGATTTTCTGGCGCGCAATCATCATTGCAATCGTGGCGGGTTGTCTGATGATCCTGAGCTTGCCGCTGGTTCTCACTGTCGCGTCCGATTTTATTCACCCAACGCCTGCAACACAGGCGGCAATGGTGAGTTATGTTTCCATTCGCATGTTGTCTGCCCCCGTTGCGCTGATCAATTATTCGGTGCTGGGTCTGCTTCTGGGGCGCGGGCAGGGCGTGCTTGGCTTGAGCCTCCAGGTGCTTATCAACGGCATTAACATTGTGCTGTGCATCGTGCTCGGTCTGGAACTGGGCTGGGGTGTCGAAGGCGTTGCCTGGGCGACAGTGACTGGCGAAACGGTGGCCGCTATTGTCGGGCTGTACCTTGTTATGCGCCATTTTCACAAGCAAACGGGTCGCCACCCGGATATCAAGCACATTCTGCACAAGGCTGGTATTGTGCGGATGATCGCGCTCAATCGAGACATCATGATCCGCTCGATCCTGCTTTTGACGGCATTTGCTTTCTTCACGCGCGCGGGCTCGGAGCTTGGACCAGTGACGCTTGCAGCAAATGCGGTGTTGATGAACTTCTTCCTCGTCTGTGGCTTCTTCCTTGATGGAATGGCAGCGGCGGTTGAGCAGATCGTCGGGCGTTCGGTCGGCGCGCGTCACAGTCCGGCTTTTGTGCGTGGCGCCAAGCTGACCTTCGTCTGGGGACTGGTCATGGCCAGCGCGATTGCGCTCATCCTGATGGTGTTTGGTGATGCGATTATTGGTCTGCTGTCGAAGGCCGAAGACGTGCGCGATGAGGCGATCAAATATCTGCCGTGGGCAGCACTGACAGGCCTCACGGGTCTTCTCGCTTTTCACATGGACGGCGTCTATATCGGCGCAACATGGTCGCGTGATATGCGCAACATGATGTTCTTCTCGCTGATATTCTTTTTGGTGGTGCTTTATGCAGCAAAGCCCATGATGGGAAATCACGGGCTTTGGTTGGCACTCAATCTGTTTTTATCGATCCGCGGCGTAACGCTTCTGACGCTGTTGCCGCGCAGATATCGATCAGAATTTTCCCGGAATTAATCCGGAAGGCGACGCGCGGCCCATTGCTTGGTGTCGCGGTCACGCAGTTCGGCGATATTGGCAGCACCTTCGTTTTTCACAGCCTCTGAGAGGCCGCGCAGGATTTCTGACGCGAGGCCCGGACCGCGATAGATCATGCCGGTATAAAGCTGGATGAGATCGGCACCAGCCTTGATTTTGGCGAGCGCTGTTTCGGCACTATCGATACCACCCACGCCGATCAGCGGCATGTCAGCGCCGACGCGTTCGCGCATACGGGCCAGAATGACGGTTGAACGCTCGAAAAGTGGTGCGCCAGAAAGACCACCGGTTTCTTCATGGTTCTCGGCACTTTTCAGGCCATGGCGTGAAAGCGTGGTGTTGGAAACGATAATGCCGTCGAGCTTCTGTGCTGTAGCTTCGGCCGCGATATCGTCCAGTTCTTCATTGCTGAGATCGGGTGCGATCTTGAGAAAGACAGGCCGCTTCAGCGTGCACATCTTGCCTTCTTCGTCGCGCGCTGCAAGCACGCGCGATAGCAGTTCGCGCAATGCCTCTCGCGACTGAAGGTTGCGCAGGCCGGGCGTGTTGGGCGAAGAAACATTGACGGTAAAATAGCGCGCAAGCTGATAGAACTTACGGATACCAGCCACATAATCGCCGATACGATCTTCAGCATCCTTGTTGGCACCGATATTGACGCCGACAATGCCGCTTTTGCCTGCACGTTGCGACAATCGCTTGAAAGCTGCATCGTGGCCTTCATTGTTGAAGCCAAGGCGGTTGATGACGGCGTGATCATCTGGCAGGCGGAAAATACGCGGGCGTGGATTACCGCTTTGCGGACGCGGGGTGATCGTGCCGACTTCTGTGAAGCCGAAACCGATTTTCAAAAGCGCATCCGGCACTTCGGCATTCTTGTCATAGCCTGCGGCCATGCCCAGCGGGTTCGGGAATTGCAGTCCTGCAATCTTAACCGAAAGCGCAGGGTCATTGGAGCGGTTGCATGTAACGATGCCGGTTTTAAGACCGGCAATGGACAAACCATGCGCCTGCTCGGCATCGAGCGAGAACAATGCACGTCGCCCGATAAGTTCAAAAAGCCCGCTCATTTATCCTCAAGCTCCGGAAAGATATGGAGACCATCTTTGTCGAGCGGCAAGGGCTCGACTTTTGTGACTGCCGACATTGGCAGCGCTGCATAAAGATGCGGAAAGAGTGCTCCGCCACGCGAGGCTTCATATTTCAGCGCATCGCCCAAACTGCTTGTAAGAAAATCCGCATCCACGCTCACAAGCAGCAGATCCGTTTGCCCGGCAAAGTGTTTGGCGGCTGTTTCCCGCACCTGTGTATAGGTAGAGAAATGGATATAGCCATCAGCAATATCAACCGGTGCCCCGGTAAAAATGCCAGCTTCTTCTGCCTGCGCCCAGAGATCGCGCGGGGCGATCTTGTAGATGGTCGTTTTGGTCATGGCAGCTCTCTAGACCGAATTAGTTAGAAAATCAAAGCATGACGTGTTCGTTTTTCTTGCATAGCTCCCATATGATGGGTGGAAGTTGAAAGCGCGTCACGAAAAGTGTGACACGGATTTCGGACAAGCTGCGCTTAGAACATGCGTTAAAGGAGATCGAAACATGTCTGGCAAAACCATGCCGTTATTTCGCACACTAGCCGCTGTTTCATTGCTGGGTGCAAGTTTTGCAGCAAGCGGTGCTCATGCTGAGGAAAATGGGCGCTATCGCCTTGAAGGCACCGAAACCGGTTACGTGCGGCTCGATACTCGCACCGGCGCATTGTCGGTTTGCAACGAGCAGCAGGGGCAGCTTATCTGCAAGATGGCGACCGAGGATCGAGAAGCTTACGAAAATGATATTTCCGATTTGCAGGATCGGGTGAAGAAGCTTGAGGGCAAGGTTACAGCTCTTGAAGCAGGTGGTGCATCTGCTTCTGCATCCAAGCTGCCAACAGATGCGGAGTTCGAGCAGTCTCTTGGCTATATGGAGCGTTTCATGCGTCGTTTCATGGATGTAACGAAGAGTTTCGACAGCGAGACCGATAAGCCCGCAGAGGGTGCGGCACCCGCTCAATAGAAGGGGGCATTTTTGCGGGACGGCTCTAACTAATTGATAATAGGTTAGACCTTGCGCGCTACCTATGAAAATGCTTGCCTTCCCCTGTGTGTTACCTCCAATTATTAGGGTAACAGCAGGGGAGGATGGTCCGGCAATGCAGGGCTGGGGAATTATAGGCGCGGCCTTTTTATATCTGTTGATGCTGTTTGCGGTTGCAAGCATCGGCGACAGGCGCGCCGCTCGCTGGAGCAGCGCTCCACGCCCCTATATTTATGCACTCAGCCTCGCGGTTTACTGCACATCGTGGACATTCTTCGGCTCCGTCGGCCTTTCGGCCCAACGAGGGCTTGAGTTTTTGGGCATCTATATCGGCCCGATTCTCGTCTTCACGCTTGGCAATCGCCTCTTGCGCCACATCGTGCGGTTGGCGAAGTCAGAACACATCACCTCCATCGCTGATTTTTTGGCCGCTCGCTATGGCAAGAGCTTTGGCGTGGCCTCTCTTGCTACCTGTATCGCAGCCGTCGGCTCCATTCCTTATATTGCGCTGCAACTCAAAGCCGTTTCTGGCAGCGTCGGGTTGGTGATGGAGCATTACGGCTCGGCTTTTGACCCAGCCTCTTTTGTTTTTGGCGATATTTCTTTGCCGGTGGCGGCTGTTCTGGCTGTCTTTGCCATTCTGTTCGGCACACGCCACACAGATGCGACCGAACATCAGAACGGCCTGATTCTGGCTGTTGCACTTGAATCGGTGATCAAGCTTTCCGCATTTCTTGCAGTTGGTTTTGCCTGCACGTTCTTTGTTTTCGGCTCACCGGGAGAATTGATCGAGAAGATTTCGCAATCTCCTGCGGCCCTTGAGGCCTTTCATTATGAAACCTCAATCGGTACGTGGATCGTGCACACAACGCTGAGTGCTGCCGCTATCATCATGCTGCCGCGCCAGTTTCATGTGACGGTTGTCGAAAGCCGCAGTGAAAAAGAATTGCGCACCGCCTCCTGGCTGTTTCCGCTTTATCTGATCCTGATCAATATTTTCGTTTTCCCGATTGCACTCATCGGCGTCATGACGCTTGGCAATACAGTCAGTGGTGATCTCTATGTGCTGGCACTGCCACTGTCAGCTGGTGCGCACTGGCTTGCGCTGATAGCCTTTCTCGGCGGGCTTTCGGCGGCGACAGCGATGGTCATCGTCGCTTGCGTGGCGCTGGCGATCATGATCTCCAATCACCTTGTGCTGCCGCTTATAATTCGCAGGCTCGCTGTTCGTCATCCGACGGAACAGCGTGATCTGACGATGATCATTCTCAATACGCGGCGACTGACGATTATCGGCATTCTGGCGTTGGCATTCGTCTATTATCGCATGGCGTCTAATAATATCCACCTCGCGTCCATCGGCCTTATATCTTTTGCAGCTATTGCACAGTTCATGCCCTCGTTCATCGGTGGGTTGTTCTGGCGCAACGCCAATGGACGTGGCGCAATGCTCGGCTTGTCGGCAGGGTTTCTCATCTGGGCCTATACGTTGCTTCTGCCAACCATGGCTCCAGAAGATGCGGAGATATTGCGCGAAGGCTTTCTTGGCTTTACCGCATTAAGACCTGAAGCCCTGTTTGGCACAGATGCTTTGCCTCTGACCAATGGCGTCATGTGGAGCCTTGCGGCTAACACCTTGTTCTACATTCTTGGGTCGCTTTCACGTGCTTCAACACCGCTTGAACGCATTCAGGCGAGCATTTTCCTGCCGCGCTATTTCATTGGTACACCGACCCTCAAGCGTTTTCGGACAACGGTTACGGTCGCAGAACTCAAAGCGACTATGGCTCGCTATCTGGGGGCCGAACGTGTTGAGCGTGCTTTCCTGCGTTTTGAAGGACGAGAGCAACGCAAGCTCGATCCCGGCATGACGGTGGACACGCCGTTGATCCGTTACGCCGAGCAATTGCTGGGAACGGCAGTTGGTTCCTCGTCGGCCCGCCTCGTCCTGTCTTTGCTACTTCAACGCAACGATGCTTCTGCGCGTGACGCAAGGCAATTGCTTGACGATGCTTCCGTCGCCCTGCAACAAAATCGTGACCTCCTGCAAATTGCGCTCGATCAGATGGATCAGGGCATAACGGTACTCGACAAGGATCTGCGGTTGACATGCTGGAACCGTCAGTTCCGTGCCCATTTTGATCTGCCGGATGAAGTGATGCAGGTTGGGATTCCGGTGTCCGAGATTGTCGAACATCTGGCCAGCAGCGGCGATCTTGCCGTCAATGCGCAAAACTCGGCCATACGATCCCTTGCAACTCTCAGACAGCCATGGCGGATGACTTTAAAATCGACCGGAAAGGTGCTGGAGATCAACTCCAACCCCATGCCGGATGGCGGACTTGTCGCGACCTATACAGACATTACTGCCGAAGTTGAGGCCGATCTGATGCGCCAGAAGGCGGCTGAGGTGCTTGAACAGCGCGTCGCTGACCGCACTGCCGAACTAACGCATGTGAACCAGAAGCTTGCAAAGGCACAATCCGCAGCCGAAGAAGCAAACCTTGGCAAGACACGGTTTCTGGCAGCAGCTGGCCACGACATTCTACAGCCACTCAATGCAGCACGGCTTTACAGTACGGCGCTAACAGAAAAGCTTGGACGTGCGGAAACCAGCCAGCTCGCCCGCAACATCGATTCTTCACTTGAATCGGTTGAGGCCATTCTGGGAATGGTGCTCGATATATCGCGGCTCGATACGGGTGCGCTCAAGCCAGAAGTCTCGGTGTTCCGTCTCGATAAGCTTTTAAGCCAAATTGCGACGGACTTCACACCAATGGCTCGGAAAAAAGGCCTTAAACTGCGCGTTGTGCCTTCGAGCATTGTGGTGAAGTCAGACCGCAACATGCTGCGACGCCTCATCCAGAATCTGGTTTCAAACGCAATCAAATATAGCCGCAAGGGTGGCATTCTGTTTGGTGTTCGCCGACGTGGCAATTTCATTGAGCTGCAAGTGCTTGATACCGGTATCGGTATCCCGCAGCCGAAGCTGAAACTGGTTTTCCGTGAGTTTACACGTCTTGATGAAGGCATGCGTGAGGCGGAAGGACTTGGGTTGGGCCTTTCCATCGTTGATCGTATTGCCCGTGTTCTGTCGCTGCCCTTGACGCTATCCTCAACGCCTGGAAAGGGCAGCGTTTTCTCGCTGCGCATTCCGATCAGCGCAGCACCTGCTCCCATCGAAGAGGTTGCAAGTCGTAAGGGCATAAAGCGCGCATCAAGCCTCACTGGCCTTGATGTGCTTTGTATCGACAATGACGCCAATATTCTGGCTGGGATGGAAACGCTTCTGCTTGGTTGGGGGTGCAATGTCACCACTTTGCGCAGAGGAGCTGAGTTGAAGGTATTTTGCATCGAGCGCGAAGTCGCCCCCGATGTTATCGTGGCAGATTATCATCTCGACAATGAAAACGGGCTGGACATGATCGGTTTTGCGCGGGAAAGCTTCAAACAAGAAATTTCGGCTATTCTGCTGACAGCCGACCGCTCCAAAGAAGTTCGCAAACGGGCTGACGACGAAAATGTCATTGTCTTGCACAAGCCATTGCGTCCGGCAGCTCTGCGTTCGCTACTATCGAGCGCGCTACATCAACGTGAAGGTGCTTCCAGCCGCCCAACAGCTGCAGAATGACTTTATAGCTTTTCCCGTAAAAGCGCGAAGCGGTGTGCGTAGGATAATGAGTAAAGACAAATAAAGCATGTCTCCCAAAAGTGGGAATCGGTTTTGGGAGAAAGACATGCGTAAAAACAAAGAATTAAAGCGTGTCACATGGATATTGTAAAACGCGGCACGCTTTAGTTTCAGCTGGCTTCTGAAGTCAGTGCGTCGTTGCCAATCCGCGATAAAAGAATGACCGCCTGTGTGCGACTATCAACGCCGAGTTTTTGCAGAACGGCAGAGACATGTGCTTTGACCGTCGCTTCTGATACATTCAGTTCGTAGGCGATCTGCTTGTTGAGCAGGCCTTCGGCAAGCATGGTCAGTACGCGTGTCTGCTGGGGGGTAAGTGTTCTTATCTTGTTGATGAGCGCTTCGATTTCAGGGTCGTGCGCCTGATCGAGGTCGATATCGGATGGTGTCCAGATATCGCCTGCAATAACTGCGTGTACTGCTTCGCCGATAGTTTCCATGCTTGCGGATTTCGAGATGAAGCCCGATGCACCAAGCTCGACGGCGTGCCTGATGGTTGCAGTGTCATCAGTGGCCGAGACGATAATGATCGGTAATGCAGGCTGAAGTGCTTTCAACGTGACCAGGCCAGAAAGGCCAGTCCCGCCGGGCATGGTCAGATCAAGCAAAAGCAAATCGATATCGTCGCGTTCTACGACCAGCTTTTTCGCTGCATCGAAATCGCCGACTTCGAGGATTTCTGCTTCTTCAGGAAGGCTCGACAGAACCTGTCGCAACGCACCTCTGAAAAGCGGATGGTCGTCAGCGATGATGAATTGCATAAGCCTCGCACGCCATTCTGAAAGTCCTCCCCATGTGCTGCACTTTACATGCAGCTCTTCCGTTTTATGCCGTTTTTCGTTCCGGGCAACCAAAAATAGCGTTGCTTAGCTGGATTCATATGTCGCATTGCCGCCTTCTGGCCGCATTATGTGCTAATTTCAATTATGAACGAGAGCATTCCCAGTAAAACTAAGAATGCTCTAGCGGGAACGAAAAGGCACTATATGACGCGCAATACGCTTTATCCGGAAATTCAGCCCTTCAAGGAAGAGATGCTGCAGGTTTCGTCATTGCACCGCATCCATGTCGAGCAGTGCGGCAATCCTGATGGTAAACCTGTTGTCATGATCCACGGTGGGCCGGGCGGCGGCATCACGCCCGCAATGCGACGCCTGCATGATCCAGAGAAATACCGTATCATTCTTTTCGATCAGCGCGGCTGCGGTCGCTCGACGCCACATGCAGAACTGCGCGAGAATACCACCTGGGACTTGGTGGCCGATATGGAGCATATTCGCGCGCATCTGGGCATAGAGAAGTGGCAGGTTTTCGGTGGTTCATGGGGTTCGACGTTGGGCCTTGCCTATGCTGAAACCCATCCAGAACGCGTGTCGGAAATCATTCTGCGTGGCATTTTCATGGTGCGCCGGTTTGAAGTTGACTGGATGTATTCCAATGGTGCGAGCATCATTTTCCCCGATCACTTCGAGACCTATCAAGAGCATATCCCTGAAGAAGAGCGCGGCGATATGATCGCAGCTTACTACAAGCGTCTGACTGATCGAGATCCGCAGGTGCAGCTTGCAGCCGCTCGCTTGTGGGCGCGGTGGGAAGGTTCGGTGCTTTCGGTGCAGCCCGATCCAGCTCGCGTTGAAGCCTTTGGCGAAGATCATCACGCCATCGCTTTTGCGCGTATCGAATGCCACTACTTCCAGAACCGTGGTTTCCTTGACAGCGACGATCAGCTTCTGCGGAATGTTGAACGCATCCGGCAGGTTCCGGGCGTAATTGTCCATGGCCGCTATGATATCTGCACGCCATTTATCAATGCATGGCAGCTCAAGAAGATGTGGCCGGAGGCTGATCTCAAAATCGTTGAAGACAGCGGTCATGCGGTGACCGAACCCGGTATTACGCATGAATTGATTGAAGCAACCAAGCGTTTTGCTGCTTAAGCTTCTTAAGGAGGCGCATCTTTTGCGCCTCCAGCTCCAAAACATTAGCAAACTCAGAAAAATACACCTCTAAACGGTGCATTTTGCATAGTTCATCTTTTCTTTGGGTATTTTAGCCTACAAACTAGGGAGTGAACATTTGTGATCCTCCCCGATCCCATCGGTTCATCGTATAGATTTTATCTGGCGAACCTTATCCGCAGCAAAGACGGCCCGGTTTAAGTTCGTGTTCGAGAGGGATACAGGCTAATGTTGAAAGAATTCAGAGAATTTGCTCTCAAGGGCAACATGGTCGATCTGGCCATCGGTGTTATCATTGGCGGGGCGTTCGGTGGCCTCGTCAATTCTATCGTCAATGACATCATCATGCCGATCATCGGTTTGCTGACGGGCGGTATCGATTTCTCCAACATGTATATCCAGCTTGCTGGCGATCCGAAGGGAACGCTTGCTGCAGCCCGTGAAGCCGGTGCGACCATCGCTTACGGCAACTTTGTCACGCTGCTTATCAACTTCCTTATCATTGCATGGGTTTTGTTCCTCGTCGTCAAAGGCATGAACAGGCTCAAGAAAAAGGAAGAAGCCAAGCCGGAAGCCGCTGCAGAACTGCCACGCGACGAAGTGTTGCTGGCTGAAATCCGCGATCTTCTCGCAAAGCAGAGCAAAGCCTGATTTTTCCAGAGCAGTCGACAAAGGACGGAGCCTTTATGGCTCCGTTTTTTTGTGCGCTCATTCCCAAAGATGAAAGTTGGTTCGACCCATCAATGCGGTTGATCGGATCATCACAAAATGCCGCGTGATTTCATGATTGCGCCTTGCTAAGCAGGTGAAATCAAAATCGAATTTTATGTGGGAACAAATGACGCTTATCGCCAATCTCCGCCGTGAAGCAGCTCAATCACCTGAAAGCGGCATCGTTGCCGTAGCCAATCACGGTCGTGGCAAAGAGGGCCTGATTCCGTTGTGGGTCGGGGAGGGTGATCTGTCTACGCCTGATTTCATTCGGGAGGCGGCGCAGAAGGGAATTGCCGACGGCGAAACCTTCTACACATGGCAGGCTGGTATTCCTGATCTGCGTGAAGCACTTGCTCGCTACCATGCGCGCCATTTTGCGCAGTCCTTCAAACCAGAAAATTTCTATGTAACTGGTTCGGGCATGCACGCCATTGAAATGGCGCTGAAGGCAACAACGGGTGCTGGCGAAGAAGCGATTTATCTGTCTCCAGCCTGGCCGAATTTTGTCGGCGCAGCTGGACTTGCCGGTGCGGTTCCAGTGCCGGTGGAACTCGAGTTCGGAGCCAATGGCTGGGTGCTTGATCCTGAAAAGATTGCGAGCGCCATCACGCCACGCACGCGCGCAATGTTCATCAATACGCCATCCAACCCGACGGGTTGGACTGCGGATCGCGAAACGCTGCGCTTTATTCTCGATCTGGCGCGTGAGAAGGGCCTCTGGATCATAGCCGACGAGATTTACACTCACTTCTATTACGGTGGGGGGCGTGCTCCGTCTTTCATGGATATCATGGAGCCCGACGACCGCATCATTTTCGTCAACTCATTCTCAAAGAACTGGGCGATGACTGGCTGGCGCGTGGGCTGGATGACCGTGCATCCTTCGATTGGCCCCGTCGTTGAAAACATGATCCAGTATTCCAATTCGGGTGTCGCGCAGTTCATGCAGCGTGGTGCGGTTGCAGCACTCGATCATGGCGATGATTTCATTGCCATGCAGGTGGAACGCGCGCGCTCAACGCGAGATCACCTGTGTGCTAGTTTGCAAAGCACAGGAAAAGTACGTCTGACACCGCCGCAGGGCGCATTTTATCTGTTCTTCGGTGTGGATGGTGTGAAGGATTCGGTCAAAGCTGCAATCGACATGGTCGACAATGCTAATGTGGGCCTGGCACCTGGTAGTGCATTCGGGCTTGGCGGCGAGGGCTTCTTCCGCCTCTGCTTCTGCCGTGATCCGCAGCAGGTGGATGAGGCCGCGGCAAGGCTGGTTCGCTGGATCAACAATCTCTGAAGCGCATCCCGCAAAGTGTGAAACGGTTTTCGCGCAAGATGCGTGTCCAAAATAAAAAAGGCCGGTGAAACCGGCCTTTTTCAATTTCCTACGACTGCGTTTATCAGCCGCCTGCTTTTGAAACCATCAGCGGAATAACGCGGTCGGAGTTTGCAGCCTTCGGCGCATCCGGTTCGGCAAATGGAATGCCGAGCGTATTCCATACTTCCAGCAACGCATCTTTGAGGCCGTCGATCAGCAGGTCGTCATGCAATGGCGACGGTGTGATGCGAAGACGCTCTGTGCCGCGTGGCACAGTTGGATAGTTAATCGGCTGGATATAGATGCCATGCACGTCGAGCAGACGGTCGCTGGCTTTCTTGCACAGTTCCGGATCGCCAACCAGAATTGGTACGATGTGGGTTTCAGACGGCATGACCGGAAAACCGGCAGCCAAAAGAACATCCTTGGCGCGCTGCGACTGACGCTGCTGACCATCGCGCTCGACTTGCGAGACTTTCAGGTGGCGGATCGCAGCGGTCGCGGAAGCTGCTACTGCCGGCGGCAGAGAAGTTGTGAAGATGAAGCCCGGTGCATAGGAGCGAACGGCGTCGATAATAGCGCGTGAACCGGTAATGTAACCGCCCAAAGCGCCGAATGCTTTTGCAAGCGTGCCCTCGATAATGTCCATGCGGTGTGCAAGGCCGTCGCGTTCGGTGATTCCACCGCCGCGCACACCATACATGCCAACTGCATGAACTTCATCGATATAGGTCATGGCATTATACTTGTCGGCCAGATCGGCAATCTTCTCGATTGGCGCAATGTCGCCATCCATCGAATAGACAGATTCGAACACGATCAGCTTGGCGCGGGAATGGTCCGCAGCCTTGAGAAGTTGTTCCAGGTGCTCGACGTCATTGTGACGGAAAATCTTCTTTTCTGCACCCGAACGACGCACACCTTCGATCATCGAAGCGTGGTTGAGTTCGTCAGAAAGGATCAGGCAGTTTGGAAGCAAACGTGCAATGGTCGAAATCGATGCTTCGTTGGACACAAAACCGGACGTGAAGACGAGGCCAGCTTCCTTGCCATGCAGGTCAGCAAGTTCGGCTTCAAGTTCTACAAGTGGGTGATTGTTGCCCGAAATATTGCGAGTGCCGCCTGCGCCGGAGCCGGTGCTGTTGGCGGTATCGCACATCGCCTGGATGACGTCAGGATGGTGCCCCATGCCCAGATAGTCGTTAGAGCACCAGACGGTGATCTCACGTGCAATACCATTGTTGCGCCAGGTAGCTCGGGGGAAACGTCCAACAATGCGCTCAAGATCGGCAAAAACGCGGTAACGCTTCTCGGCGTGCAGCTGGTCGATCGCTTCTTCAAAAAACCGGCGATAGTCCATTATACGCTCCTTGTTACTGCTCTAGTACCGCTTTTGCGTGATTGCGTCCATGGCGCAATGACGGGCAATTTGCCACGCTTTCGTGAAACTGCATTGATCAAAATCAAACAAATAGCGGGTTTTCAGGCAGTGGGCGAAAAAGTTGGTTATTTCGTCATCAGGCGGAAAATGAATTTTGGCGCCAAATCTCTGCGGCGGACATAAACGCGCGGCATGCCAAAGGGATCGTCGCTTGCACGCGCCCGTGCATGAACGGTCGTTGTCGCAGTTTCAAAACCGGCGTCGCGGCACATGTCGCGGTGAATCTGGTGATTCCCGCCATAGGGATAAGCGAAGTTTGTCACTTCCGATCCCAGCATGTCCTCAAGCATGGTCCTGGACTGCACGATCTGTCGGCGAGCTTCCTCTTCCGGGGTGTTTTCCAGATTAACATGGTCGACCGTATGCGCGCCAACTTCATGGCCCAAGGCGGCCCATTCGCGCATCTGTGTCACAGACATGCAGGGTGTTAACGGAACACCCATGGACTGATCCCAGATATTGCTGCCGCCAATCTGATTGGCGACAAAGTAATTCGTTGCGGTGAAGCCGAATTCCGCAAGGACTGGCAGGGCATTCTCATAATTATTGAGAAACCCGTCATCAAAGGTGATGACTGCAACCTTCCCCGTTTTCTCGCCCTTGATATAGGGCATGGCATTTCGCAGCGAGAGGCCCTGATAGCCGAGCCGCTTCAGCCATGCCATCTGGCTGCGAAACTTTTCCGGATGAACCCAAAGTCCGCGAAACGGGATCTTCTTGTGCGGCAGAGGGGCAATCTGGTGATAAAGAAGAACAGGGACCGCCATTTGTCTCACTTCGATCTTGAGGAGAACCCGCGCACGCGCATCCGGTAGATGGGACGGAGGATTTCCCTTTTAAGCTTATCGGAAAAGGATTTCTTGTGCTGAATGGTCGTGCCGCCAAGCTGCGCAGAAATTTCTTTCACGCCACCGGGAATGACTGCGAGCGGCTGCAAATCAGTAACCCATCGCATCTGGATTGTTGTATCGACAGGGCGATCAAACTGTTCGGTGATCGCAAGCAGCTTTTTTGCAGCATCGAAGCTTACAAGCTGTGCGACCATACCGAGCCCAATCGGGTTTGGAATGATAATACGCACCTGATTGTTACGGAAAACTTCGCGCCCAACCTCACGGTCGTCGCGGAAGGTAAAACGTACGAAGCCGCCCGGCTCGAAATGATTGCCGACCGCGTGGAAGGCAGCATTGAAAACATCAGTGAGTTCAATATCGTCTTCGATGATGAAGCCCGCGTCGAGCTGCTGGTCGACGATCGCCTGCCATGCTTTGCGATGGGACAAGAAGCAGGCAATTTCGTTTTTGCTAAGCTCAAATGGATAACGGGGCGCATGAAGTTGCCGCTTGTAAACGCGGCTTATCTCGGCGCCTGTGAGGACGTGGCTATCCACAGCGTCGATTACTTCCGTTTTTACCGGCAATTCGTGAATGAGCTTTTCCACTTGCGGCTTGCGATCAGTCGCGCGCGCTAAATGAATGATGAAAGCCTTGATGTTCATGTAAAACCTAAGCGCGCGAAAAGTAATTTCAGCCGAAGCGGCGTTCTATATCTGCTATGCGCATGATTTTCGCAAGTCACACTTAGCCTACTTTATGTAGACGTCCTGCGGCGATTTTTTCTTCAATCCACTTTCGTTCGGCATTCCAGTCGTGGCGCTTCCAGCCTTCCCAGCTAAAGCCGCAAATTTTGATATCCCAGTCAGGTAAGGAATATTTGCGCAAGACGAGCCAGATGCCAAAAAAACCGGTGCTGGGGAAGACTTCTTTCATCCGATCGGCACCAATGCCAAGCTCGTCGCAAACGGCAAAATAATCCTGCGAAGGCATGATGCGGATTTTCTTGCCAGCACGGCCGAAATAGTCAATCGCCTCATTGGTCCAGTCAGCGCGACGACCCTTGAGCCGTGACAGAATGTTTGGGTGGTGATGGAACCGCTTGATGATGCTCGGGTGGAAGGCAAACAGCACTTCCGGCGTATTTCGGACAATTTCCGAATTGATGAAGGTTGGATCCTTGATCCATTGCTCCATCTGTTTGCTCGACGTGGCGAGCATGAGCATGTCAGTCTTTTTGCCACTCATTCCAAGAGAGACGCGTGGTTCATTGAAACGAAGGACAAGATCGGCGGCGTCAATTTCGGCGGACAAATCACGGTCCAGCGGACCATTGCCGACAATAAATATCGTTTTGTTCATACGTTGGGGAATCTTATCCTGTTAAGCCAATTAAATAGATTTAATTAAAATTCGAAGATTACAAGTTTCTAAGCCTCTCCCAACAGCTGTGAGGCCAGTTTTGACGATCACTTTTGTCGCGCAGGCTAGCGAACTGCGTTACTTATATATCCTCGTAAGGCCGCAGGTTTGGCATTGCAGCCATGCAGTTTATGCACTTCTCAAAACGATTAAAAAGGCGGAAGCTCCATATCGGGAGGAAGGCAAAAGCTTAGCGCTTTCACAGCGCGGCACATAAGGGGATACCACCATGAACCACCTTCGTACCCAGTTTTCCCGTTGGATGCAGTATCGCGAAAACCTGCGCGAACTCAGCGGCTGCAGCGACCGCGAGCTTTATGATCTCGGCCTGTCACGCACAGATATCCGCCGCGTTGCACACGAGGCTGCTTTCGCCTGATTTCTCAGGCGAAACTTTCTCCACGCAGCCTGCTGGTTTCAAACCTCACCTGGCCGCTTAAAACGGATGTGGATATTATCATCCGCAAGATCAAAGCCCGCATAGTTGCGCTGGAAGGCGATGAGGGCATCATTGACGCCTTTTGAATAATCGTCTTCCTGCACTTCAACGTGGTGTCGGTAAATGATCCTGTCGTCTTTGTAGAATATAACCTGACCTTCCATGATGGCCTCCTCTTAAAGCCGTATGGGTGATGAGAGCCTATAGCTCCCTTTATGTCGGTGTATTCAATTGAGATAGGCGAAAAAGCCCAGGTTTCAAGCCTTGTTGCTGCTGTTTTCGCTCTTGCACAGTGTGAGCCAGGCCCGTGCCGCATGGGATAAAAATGCGCCTTTTCGCCAGATCAGGGCCATGTCCCAGTTCAGTTCTGCGTCTTTGATTTTATGGATGCGGACATCGCGATGCTTGCGCTGTTCGGCGATCATCTGTGGCAGAAAGCCGATACCCATACCTGCTGCAACCAGCTCCACGATAAAATCAATCTGGCTGGAACGCATGGCAATGTGTGGGGACAGTCCTTGCGAATGACATGCATCGAGAATGATGTGATTGAGGGCAAAGCCGCTTTCGAAAAGAATGAAGGGCTGGCTGGCAATGTCGTGCAGAGGGATGCCGTCATTGTCAGTGAAGCTGTGGTTGGCAGGAAGCAGGGCCACCACGGGCTCACAACGAACGGCCTGCCACTCGAAGCTGCTTTCGACGGACAGAAGCGAAGCGGCAAGCTCGATATCACCTGCAAGCAGCAATTCTTCCAGTCGCCTGCTGCCATGCTCGACGAGTTGAATGTCGATGTCAGGATAGAGCTTGGTAAAGGTGGCAAAGACTGGGGCGAACAGAACGCTGGAGCCTATGGGTGGCAATCCGAGGCGCAAAACACCGCGCTTCAACCCGCGCAACTCGCCAAGCTCAGTCAGCATGTCGTCTTTTTCTGTCAGTATGGCCAGTGCACGTCGATAAACGATTTCACCTGCGCTTGTCAGACGGGGAGGGGTGGCTTCGCGATCGAGCAAGATGATCTCTAGTTCATCTTCGAGCTGACGCACCGTCTTGCTGACGGTGGATTGCGTGGCATTGATCGTGCGGGCCGCAGCGGAAAAGCCCCCCTGCCGCACCACTTCCACGAATGCCTGAAAGCCACGTAAGTTCATAAGCTATTCTATAATGGAATAGCTGCAATGAAATCAATTCATTTCTGGAATATCAATTCAGCGCCTATAGTGTTTTCACAAATACCAGCATTGGAACACAATCATGAATGCCCATAACCTGATGATCCGCTTTCGCTATGCGCTGCACAACAGCCGCTTGATGCAGATTGCGACGCTGGTCGGCTTCTGGTTGGCGGGTGAAGCATTTGTTCGTTTAAGTGGCCTGCCACTGCCGGGTGGCATTGTCGGTATGGCACTGGTTTTGGCCCTGCTTTTGAGTGGCCGTGTAAGCCTTTTCAGCATGAAGCGCGGTGCAGAATGGTTTCTGGCAGAGATGCTGCTGTTCTTTGTGCCTGCCGTTCTGGCAGTTCTGGAGCATCAGGAGTTGCTTGGTATGCTGGGCGTTAAGATTATGGCCGTCATTCTGGTTGGCACTCTGACCGTTATGACTGTGACTGCACTGACAGTAGACTTCTGCTACCGGCTGAGCGCACGCTATGCCACTAAGTAATCCTTATGTGGCCACACTGTTCTGGTCTGCTGCCACAATCCTTCTCTATCTTGCTGCAAAGCGCGTTTATCGCCGCTTTCCCATGTGGTGGTTGACGCCGCTTGCCATTACGCCGCTGTTGCTTATGGCTCTTCTCATTGGTCTCAATGAAAACTATCGCGGCTATTTCAGTGCAACGCATTGGCTGGTCGCACTGCTTGGGCCTGCGACGGTGGCTTTCGCCATTCCGATCTATCAGCAGCGCGCAACCATTCGTCGCTATTGGCCGGTTTTGTTGGTTGGTGTTGTGGTCGGCAGTTCGTCCGCGATGTTTTCAGCCTGGGGTCTTGCGCAGCTTCTTGGTCTGAACGATGCAATAAGCCTCAGCCTTATGCCGCGCTCCATGAGTACGCCTTTCGCCATGACGGTTTCCGGTGATATTGGCGGTACACCCGATTTGACAGCCATTTTCGTGGTGCTGACCGGCGTATTTGGCGCGGCGCTCGGCGAAGTCATGCTCAACTGGCTGCCGCTTCGTTCAGCTCTTGCGCGCGGCGCGCTGTTCGGTATGGGCGCACATGGCGCAGGTGTAGCCAAGGCGCATCAAATCGGCAGCGAGGAAGGCTCGATTGCCGGACTCGTCATGGTTCTGGTCGGATTGGTCAATGTTCTGGCTGCACCATTCATCGCCCAGCTTCTCTGAGTTGCTAATTTTTCAGCATATTTTTTATAATGTGCTCATTATATAAGCATATTCATCCTGCTTCTGTTTCTGCAATAATCTTAAGCATCGGCGTATTTGCATAACTGATATGCGTTATTGGCCGTTGTTGAATAAAGAGGCTGCGGGTATTCATTGGTCATCGGGTTCACTCCTCCTCCCAGAACCCGATGACGGATACGGCACTCCTCCTCCCAGCCGTATTCAAGATCAGGCCGCGCATCCTCCTCCCGCGCGGCCTTTTTCTTTTTCTGATCCCCCAATATCCTGATCTGTTAACAGTGCGTCGCCGCATCGCCATATGGGCAAGCGTGGTGATGTAAACTATCTCTCGTGCAACTTCACATTTGCGGTGATTGTCTCCGTCTGAGAGACTTGCCGCTACGAAACGCGGGAGATTGCAATCATGACCAGCGGTATCCATCACCTCACGCTGATTACGCGCAAGGTTCAGGCCAATGTCGATTTCTATGCTGGCTTTCTTGGCCTGCGCATTGTCAAACAGACAGGCGGATTTGAAGATGCGGAGCAGCTGCATCTGTTCTATGGCGATCATTCCGGCACGCCGGGCTCCCTGATCACTTTCCTTGTTTGGGAAGATGGCGCAAAGGGCCGAGTCGGGCATGGTCAAGTGAGCGAAATCGCTCTTGCTATTGACCGCACCTCGGTCGGCTTTTGGCTGGAGCGGGCACTACGCTATCACGTGCAGTCTGAAGGTCCTGTGCAGGAATTTGGCGAACCGGTACTGCGTCTGCGCGATCCTGATGGTGTTATCGTCAAGCTGGTCGGCAGCGATCTTGCAGCCAATGATGCATGGGTTTCAGGCGATATTCCTGCGGAACATGCGGTCCGCCGGATACGCTCGGCGACCATTTTGTCGGAGACACCAGAACAGACAATTGGCTTCATTGAACGCTATTTTGGTTTTCGCGCTCAGGCCAGGGAAGGCACAATCGATCGTCTGGTTTCCGATTCAGGCGATGTGATTGACGTGCGCGACGCAAGTGGCTTTTGGCCGGGTATTCCCGGAACGGGCATTGCCGACCACGTGGCATTTCGTGCGGCCACAACGCAGGATGTGACAACACTGGAAAAGGAGCTTTCAAAACTCAATTCCAGTGAAGTGAACGTGCATGATCGCAAATACTTCACGTCGCTCTATGTTCGCGAGCCGGGCGGAACCCTGTTTGAATTTGCCACCGATACTCCCGGGTTCACGTTGGATGAACCGGTGGAAACGCTGGGTCAGGTTCTGTTCGTACCGCCGGGCAACGAGCATCAGGCGGATGCGATCCTAGCTCGCATGCCGCAATTTGGCTTGCCGGGTGAGGAGCGGGTGATCTATCGCGACTTGCCTTTTGTGCACCGTATCCACCAGCCGGAAAATCCAGATGGGACTACGCTTATTCTGTTGCACGGCACAGGCGGTAATGAAAACGACCTCACGCCGCTTGCTCGTCTGGTTGCACCACGTGCAACGCTTCTCGGCGTTCGCGGACGCAGCACGGAAGAGGGTATTCAGCGCTGGTTTCGCCGTTTCGACCTGAAACGGTTCGATCAGGAGGACATTCGGTCTGAGGCAGAGGCTTTCGAGGCTTTCGTTCAAGGTGCAATTGCGGCTTACCGTATCGACCCCGAGCGGACTGCGTTCATTGGCAACTCCAATGGCGCCAATATGCTCGCGGCCTTCATGCGGCTGCATCCGCATGTCATACGCAAAGCCGTATTGCTGCGTGCTATGGACGTTTTGGAAGAGCAGCCGATTGCTGATCTGTCGGATGCCAAGATACTGTTGCTCAATGGAATAGGCGATCCGTTTGGCGATGCGTCGGGCAAACTCGCACAGGCATTGCGAACCGATGGAGCTGAACTCGATATCCGTTCTGCTAAAGGTGGCCATGGTGTGACTGCTGAAGATGTCCGTATGGCAGGTGAGTGGCTACAGCAAAAGCTGTGACACGATTGTGTTGGATAAAGAAAAGGGCCGCCGGATAAATCCGGCGGCCCTTTTTGTTGGTTTAATTCAGTGGCTTCAGGCCCTTTTCAATCGCCTGCCTTTTTCCTTCCAGAAAGGGTGGGAGTGACAGGCTTTCTCCAAGGCTTTCGAGAGGTTCATCGACTGCAAAGCCGGGACCATCTGTTGCAATCTCAAACAACACACCATTGGGTTCGCGGAAGTAGAGCGAGCGGAAGTAATAACGCTCGACCTCGCCGCTGGATGGAATGCGCAGTGCGCGCAGACGATCCACCCATTCCTGCATGGTTTCCTGATCCGGTGTGCGGAACGCAACGTGATGCACGGCACCTGCGCCCTGACCAGCCGGTGACAGGTTCGGCTGCACAGCGATATGGAGTTCTGCGCCGGCACCGCCTGATCCCATTTCAAACACGTGGACATGTCCTTCGCCATCGGGCGAAGCATAGTCACCGGCTTCACGCATGTTCATTACCTTTTCCAGCACGATTTTTGTCGGTGCCAAATCAGGAACGCTCAGCGTAATGGGGCCAAGGCCACGTATCTGCCGCTCGGCAGGAACAGGACTTTTCTCCCAGCTATGTGCCGCACCGATGCCTCCATCATCGGTCAAACGCAGGCGCTGACCCTCAGGGTCCTCGAAATCAAGCACTGCGCGACCACCAATCTCGAATATATCACCAGTTTCGATGCCTTTCTCCTTGAGGTGGTTGCGCCACCAGTCGAGGCTTTCAACGCCATTTACACGCAATCCGGTGCGGGAAACACTATGCGTGCCGCGCCGTTCTCGCTGCACTGGCCAGTCGAAGAAGGTGATATCGGTGCCGGGCGAGGCCAGCCCATCAGCGTAAAACAGATGGTAGGCACTGGTGTCGTCCTGATTGACGGTCTTCTTGACGAGGCGAAGGCCGAGCGTGTCGGTATAGAAGCGCCTGTTGCCGGGTGCGTCTGCGGTGATTGCTGTCAAATGATGCAACCCTGTGAGTTGCGGGGTAAGGTCTGAAGTCATTTTGTGTCCTCCTGCGCAAAAAGCGGAATTGTCTGCGCTGTTGGCTTCAATATTGGGCGCAAGAGGCGTGTGGGAAAGTGTCGGTTAATGAAACAGTGTGTAACCGAGAAGCCGCAGCGACGGTATCTTTCCACAGTCTTGAATAATTGGGGCTTGGCTTCTCTCGTCAGGTAAAGAATATATTAACCGGGCGCTAATCCGTGTAGGAGAGGCGTGCGGTTGTGTGTCTTTTGGGGAGATCCAGGTTTTGCGGAGCATTTTTCGTCGTACTGCCCCGGCATTACTTGTCTGCCTGACCCTAATCGCGGGCTGCGCCAGCCGTCCTGACGGTGTTCTTATTCCCGTTGCGGAAAGCGTTCCCGGTGCCTCCAAGGTTGATCTTCTGGTGGCGACAACCCGTGCGCCTTCCGGTAATCCCGGAACGCTGTTTTCCGGCGAACGTGATCAGGAAATTAGCCTGACAGAGATCATGGTCTCCATCCCGCCGGAAAAGAACCGCAAGGTTGGTGAAGTTCAGTGGCCTAAAAAGCTACCGGCAAATCCGCTGAAGGATTTCACGACCGTTGAAGTTAAAGCGATCAGCACAGAATCCGGCGCCCGCCAATGGCTCAATCACAGCCTGCCGAAATCCCGCCGGGTCATGGTCTTCGTCCATGGCTTCAATAATACTTATGAGGATTCGGTGTATCGTTTTGCGCAGATTGTGCATGATTCTGGAGCCGATGTTGCACCGGTGATCTTTACCTGGCCATCGCGCGGTAGTGTGTTCGATTATAATTACGACAAGGAAAGCACGAATTATTCGCGGGACGCGCTGGAAATGACCTTGCGCAAGATCGCCGAAGACCCGCGTGTAAAAGACATCACCGTCATGGCCCATTCCATGGGCAGCTGGTTGACGGTTGAAGCACTGCGCCAGATGGCGATCCGCGATAAGCGCGTTAATCCGAAGATTACCGACGTCATTCTCGCGTCGCCCGATCTGGATGTGGATGTATTCAATCAGCAGTTCCGCGCCATGGGCAAAGATCATCCGCGTTTCACATTGTTCACTTCACGCGATGATCGCGCGCTCCGGGCATCCCGCTTTATCTCCGGCAATGTTGATCGACTGGGGCAAATCGATCCTTCGGTCGAACCCTACCGTTCGCAGCTTGAAAAAGCGGGAATCACGGTGATTGATCTCACGCAGCTCAAAGCGGGTGACAGCCTCAACCACGGCAAGTTCGCTTCAAGTCCTGAAGTTGTTCAGCTGATCGGTCAACGTCTCGTAACAGGCCAGACTATTACCGATTCTGATATTGGGCTGGGCGAGCGGCTGGGTGCTGTTGCACTTGGCACTGCGCAGGGCGTGGGCAGTGCTGCTTCGCTTGTCGTCAGCGCGCCGATCGCAGTCTTCGACCCGAATACTCGTCGAACCTATAATGAGCAGATCGATAGGTTTGGCAGAACAGTTGGCAACACGGTGAGTGGCACGGTCGGCAACTGAGGCGCATCGCATCCCTCAGATATTCATTAGCAAAAGCGCTGTTGTCATATCTGAGGGCGCGCTGTAGGACTGGCGACCAAATCTGGTTGCTGGCAGGGAGACCGTTATGCAGATCATCCATACGATTGAAGATTTGCGGCAGGCGCTTGGCGTGGCGCGCAAGAGCGGTGAATCCATCGGCCTCGTGCCGACGATGGGCTATCTTCACAAAGGGCATCTCGAACTTGTTCGCCGCTCGCGCGGAGAAAACGACGTGACGGTCGTGTCGATTTTCGTCAATCCGCTGCAGTTCGGTGCCAATGAAGATCTCGATAAATATCCGCGTGATCTCGAACGCGATGCGAATCTGCTCCGCGATGCGAATGTGGATTTTCTCTTTGCGCCTGCCGTTTCCGACATGTATCCGCGCCCGATGCAGACCGTGGTCGATGTGCCAACACTTGGCGCCCAGATGGAAGGCGAGGCGCGTCCGGGACACTTTGCTGGTGTTGCTACCGTGGTCAGCAAGCTTTTTAATATTGTAGGTTCCGATGCCGCCTATTTTGGCGAAAAAGATTTCCAGCAGCTCGTTATCATCCGTCGCATGGTCGAGGATATGGCTATTCCCGTGCGCGTGGTTGGTGTTCAAACCGTGCGTGAAGATGATGGGCTCGCCTGTTCATCACGCAACGTCTATCTGACAGCAGAACAGCGTGCCGCTGCGATTATTGTGCCAAAAGCACTCGATGAAGCGGAGCGACTTTATCGCTCTGGTATTGATGATCCGGAAACATTTGAGGCTGCAATCCGTGCGTTCATTGAAGCGGAACCGCTGGCTGTTCCTGAAGTGGTGGCATTACGCGATCCTGAAACACTTGAGCGTCTGACCTCGGTGCAGGGAAGGCCAGTACTTGTGGCGCTGTTTGTACGGCTGGGCTCCACACGCCTTCTTGATAACCGGGTGATTGCGCATTTGGCGCAGGAAAAGGCCGCCTGAAATGAGCACGACCGTTAAAAAGAAACGTCTTTCGCCCAAAGCCATAGAGGCGATGAAGGGCGAGCGCCCGATTGTCAGCCTCACAGCCTACACGACGCCAATCGCGCGCCTGCTCGATCCACATTGCGATCTGCTGCTGGTGGGTGACTCGCTCGGCATGGTGCTTTACGGGATGGATTCGACCCTCGGCGTTACGCTCGACATGATGATTGCGCATGGACAGGCAGTCATGCGTGGCGTTGAGCACGCTTGCGTTATCGTTGATATGCCATTCGGTTCTTATCAGGAATCGAAGGAACAGGCTTTCCGCAACGCAGCGCGCATCATGCAGGAAACTGGCTGCGACGGCGTGAAGCTTGAGGGTGGCGAGGAGATGGCGGAGACGGTGGAGTTTCTCGTCAAGCGCGGCATTCCGGTCTTTGGCCATGTTGGGCTGATGCCACAACAGGTCAATACGGTCGGCGGTTTTCGCTCGTTGGGGCGCGATGATGAAGAAGCCAATCAGATTCGCCGCGATGCAGAGGTAATTGCAGATGCGGGTGCTTTTGCGCTGGTGATCGAAGGTACTTTCGAGCCATTGGCTCGCGAGATCACGGCGACGCTGACAGTTCCCACAATTGGGATTGGTGCGTCATCCGCTTGTGATGGCCAGATTCTCGTTTCTGACGATATGCTCGGACTGTTTCAGGATTTCACGCCGCGTTTTGTGAAACGCTTTGCTGAACTTGCACCGCAGGTTTCAGACGCCGCAAAAGCCTACGCGGAAGAAGTGCGCGCCCGGTCTTTCCCGGGGCCCGAACACGTGTTCGGTGCCAAAAAGTAATAGTCTTTGAGGTCTAAACCCTCACTGACTTGAGAAAAAGATCTTGTACGCCAAGAACCATTTCGGTGCGCTCAATCGCGTCTGAGCGGATGATAAAGTCGTCAACCGCGCCATGCAAGGCATGGAAGAGTAGCGTTGCCAACAGGCGCGTATTCGCGATTTTCCACACCCCGGAGGCTTTGCCTTCGCTTAAGAGTTTCTCAAGGCGAAGGATAGCCGGATTTTCCTGCTTCACATGTCTCATGGGTGGGTGAAAATCATAGAAAACAAGATCGTGTAGGCGGTAATTATCAAGATAACCTGCGACACCGGTTGCTGCCCAGGCCGCAAGACGCCCGTTCCAATCACCCATCGGCACTGCGTCCAATTCCCTGTCGAGGGCATTGCAATAAGAATGAACAAACCGCTCACGTAACGCGACCAGAATCTCATCTTTGCTGCGAAAATGCAGATAGAATGTACCCTTGGCCACATCGGCTTTGCGTACTATTTCATCGACGCTTGTGGCCGCAAAGCCTTTTTCCAGAAAGATGGCTTCAGCAGCCGCCATCAACTCAATGCGGCGTATTTCAGCCGGTTTCGTGCGAGGCTTGGTCTTGGCTGCAGGCAATCTATGTCTCCAGTTTTGCGCGGATCGCTACCCTGTCAAAGGCAAGTTGATTGGGACGCACAACTCTGTCTTCGAGCCAATGCAGCGCCGCATCGACATTAGAAAATGTGCCTGCTGGCACGCGAAACAGCTTTTCCGCATCCATACGGCTCGCTTCCTCATACACGGATTCTGGCACGATGCTAATCATCGCCATAACCTGATTGCGGATACGTTCGGCATTTTGCTGAAACCATTGTTTGATTTCGCGTGGAGCACCGTCTGGATGAACGAGAGCTGCCTCGTCAACAAAGCGACGGATGGCAATGAACGGCTTTCCTTCGTCCAGCCATGCGTTCCAGCTGTCGAAAAATGCGCGCACATCTTCAAGCGTGGATGGGCCTTTGGCAAGGGTAACTATGTAAGGCCATTGTTCTGTATCGTGGAACATAGGATCTCGCTTCTGCCGCAGCAGTCTTGGAGCGCATCCCGAAAAGTGCGAAGCGGTTTTCGGTGAAGATGCGCGTTAACATTGGACGGAGCGCATCCCGAAAAGTGCGAAGCGGTTTTCGATGAAGATGCGCGTTAATAAGGATCGCTTGCATCCCGAACAGCTTAAAACAGATCCGGGATTTCACGTTTTAGGAACAAACAGTCAGATCGAACCGAACCGCAGTACCATCTTTGGTTCATTCTTGAGGACGACAACCTGAAAGACCTGCACGCACACTTTAGCCAGCCTTCCAGATTGCCGCTTTTACTGACTGATAGTCAGTCAGTTATAATTGCCATGTAAACATGAATATTGCAATCATGTTTTTTCATTTGTGAAATACGAACTGGAGTTACATTGTGCGAAGATCAGACTTCGTTGCCGCATCACGCTGATAGCCTGTTCGCAGTTTGCGAACAGGCCTCGGTTTAAAGCATTTCCAGCAAAAGTGGGAACCGGTTTTGCGTTCGGAAATGCGTAAAAAACAAATAGTTAAAGCGGCTCCAACGATTCAATATTAACTGGAACCACTGTAATAGGTCACTTGCAGTGAACGGCGCTCTGCCAATAGTGATAAAGCGCTGCAGTATCACCGCTCGTTAAAATGGCCATGGCCCCCTTCAACTGATCGTCAGACCAATCCCACCACTGCATTTCCAGGAGCATTTTTACGCTTGCTTCGTCGAAACGCGAACGGATGGTGCGGGCAGGGTTGCCGCCGACAATTGCGTAGGGTTCGACGTCGCGCGTGACCAATGCACGTGTGCCGATAATCGCGCCATGGCCGATCTTCACGCCGGGCATGATAATAGCCTCTGAGCCGATCCAGACATCATTGCCGATGATTGTATCGCCTGATGGGGCGTAGCCGTTTTCAGCACCCGCAAATATGTCCACTTCTGGCATGAAGAAGAACGGGAAGGTGCTGATCCAGTCGTGTCGATGGCCCTGATTACCCGCCATGATGAAAGCGGTACCCGATCCGATCGAGCAAAAGCTGCCGATGATAAGCTTATCGGCACCTTCATCGGGCAGGAGAAAGCGGGCGCAGTCGTCAAAACTATGGCTATGATAATAGCCAGAATAATAGCTGTAGCGCCCAACGACGATGTTCGGATTTGTGACCTGTTTGTCGAGCGTGATGCCCTTGAATGGGCTTTCGAAGTAATTTTTCATGATAATGCTCACTGCATCAAGCATATCCGGCAAAAGTGACGAAGCAGCTTTGTACGGGATAATGCACAATCGCCGATCAAATCGGCATTTATTCGCCTACATATATGCAAACGAAAGACCCGCAAGAAACCGGAAGGTTGCTTGCGTTCATGCTCCCAGTGATGAAACTTGTGATGTAATCACAGGAGCGCGATGCAGGGGGTACTCGAACACTTTATCATGATCGCGAGCATAATGCCCACAATGCCGAAAGCCAAGCAGGAACGTACTAGAGCATAATTTTAACGTGTTAGAGCGACCTTTGTGCGCCTAAGTGGGTGCACGACGCTATAAAGCATGTCTCAGTTAAATGGATTCATTTTAACGTTCGCGAACATGCGACAATTAAAAGAATCTAGAGCGAGCACCATGGGTGCGATTAAACCTGATACGCTCTAGTTTGGCTTCCCCAGAGTTTTGTCGAAAAATGCAGCGATTTCAATATTGATACGCTCATGAAGCGCGGTTCTATCTAAACCGGGATTATCGGTGCATAGCACTGGCGCCGCTTCAGCAAGTTCCGTTGAGCAAGGCGCGAGAAACGTAAAGTGTCCGGCTTGTTCGATTATCTTCAATTGTGCTTTGGGTAGCTCAGAAGCAAGAACCACAGCATTCTCTTTTGACGACAATTCTTCGTCCCGATCGCCGACATAGATCAGGGTCGGCGCTTTCACTGCCTTCAGACTGTCAGGTGCAAAGATGACGCTGAGCGGTGCCAGAAAGACATAAGCACCAATGCGCGGGTCAGCCTTTGGCGTTAGATTAGGACGATCAATTCTGATTTTACCCTTAGCCTCGCAGACACTGTGATCATCCGGACGTTGGGCGCAGTAATGTTCAAGCCCCGAAAGATCGGGCTTTGCGCCTGCAAGGATAAGGCCCGTCGTGCCGCCCGCCGAGAAGCCCACAAAACCGATACGATCCTTGTCTATATGAGGAGCAAGGGTCGTATCTTCGAGCGCTGTATTTAGCGCTGCCGAAATCTGCATCGGACGACCGTATGTTGAGCTTGTGGTCCCCAGTCGGCTTGGGTCTTTGAAATTGTCGCCGGGATGGGTCACGGTCACAACGATATTGCCATTTCGGGCAAGGCCCTCGGCCAGATCATGATGCCCCCACATGCTGCCCATTGTGCCGTGCGACAACAGGATCACAGGAAAGTGGCCTTCTGCAATTGGGGCCGTTGGTGATGCGACAAGTCGATAAGGCCCGATCTGAGTCTCGTCTGTATTTGCTGGGCTGGGAAAGAAGACGACTGCTTCCATCGGGCGACTATCGACTGGATCGATAACGGCGAGTTTCTTGAGGCCGCTGCCAGCAAAATCCCCGGCATTCGCTACAGGCGCGAGCAAAAGAACAGCGATAACGAAAGCAAATAATCTCAGAAACATTTCAAGGCGATCCTATAAACAGGTACGTTGAGACCTGCATAAAGCACTCAAAAAACAAAAGGGAGGCATGTGCCTCCCTTTTCATCTCTATGCTTCGTGTTTTACTTCTCGACGAAAGCCTTTTCGATCACGAAGTGACCGGCTTCGCTCTGGCTGCCTTCTTCAAGGCCGAGGCCTTCCAGAATCTGGCGCATGTCGGCGAGCATTTCTGGACTGCCGCAAAGCATCATGCGATCGTCCTGCTCGGAGAATTTCGGAAGGCCGAGATCTTCAAAAATCTTGCCGGAGCTGATGAGGTCGGTGAGGCGACCCTTGTTGCGGAATTCTTCACGCGTCACGGTCGGGTAATAGATGAGCTTTTCGCGCACCATTTCGCCCAGGAACTCGTCTTCCGGCAGTTGCTTGGTGATGAGATCGGCATAGGCCAACTCGTTCACTTCGCGCACGCCATGGACCAGAATGATTTTCTTATAGCGCTCATAGGCTTCCAGATCGCGGATGATCGACAGGAACGGCGCAAGGCCGGTACCGGTCGAAAGCAGCCACAGATTGTCGCCCGGAATAAGGTTGTCATAGAGCAACGTTCCGACCGGCTTTTTACCGACGAGAATCTTGTCCCCCTCTTTCAAATGCTGCAGGCGTGAAGTCAGCGGGCCGTCCTGCACCTTGATCGAGAAAAATTCGAGCTGTTCGTCGTAGACGCTGGAAGCAATCGAATAAGCGCGCAACAGCGGTTTTCCGTTCACTTCAAGGCCGATCATGATGAACTGGCCGCTCTGGAAGCGAAAGCCCTGGTCACGCGTGGTGCGGAAGGAAAACAGCCTGTCGGTCCAGTGGTGAACGTCAAGAACGGTTTCCTGATTAAAATTGCTGCTCATTGTCGGAACTGTCTCTGTTTCGCTTTTCACGGTGCTCGCTTCGTGGGAAGTGAGCGACTTTTATCGCAATCATAGGGGATCGCGTCTGGCTGCCTTCAGGGTGGCTTCCGCGAGGTCGTGATTTGCCGGTATGCTGCACCATAGTCGGCCGCTGCAAACTCCTTAAACTTGAAAAATTTTAAGGAGTTTGCAGCAAACATAAAGTTCTAGAGCGACCTTTTTGCGCCCAATTAGGCGCACGGCGTTCTAGCGATTACGGAAGTTGGAATAATGCTTCTGCGTCCCGACATCAAGAGTTCATCGATTGGTATTCTCCGCGCAATTAAATCGAATCCAAATGCAGTCTCAAGGAATTCTGTTCTAATCACGATCACCTCCGAAGCATGATATGCTCAGGAGGCTATATTTCCTGTCTCAGCGAGAGCTGCGAACGAGTGCTATCGCTGCAAAGAGTGCAATGCTCGACATGACGGCAAAACCAATGAACAGCCAGAGGGCCGCATTTGATATTCCTGCAAAGCCGCCGGGATTGCTGAGGCCTGCCAGATTTGCAATCATTCCTGCAAGTGCTGCACCCATAGCCGTAGTAAAAAGCTGCACCGTAGTCAGAGATGCCGAAGCCAGATTCTGGTCCGCTGCTTCTGCACGTTTGAACACGCGGGTAAGCAGGTGCGGCCATGTCATGCCCACACCAAAGCCGATAATTGCCATGGCAAGACAGATTGGCAGCAGGTTATACCAATGCCCTTCACTACCCGGAGGCACCAGAATTGCGAGTGTTATCATGCCGACGATGCCCATAATGGGTGCGGCAAGGATAACCCGGTTTACGCTTTTGCCTGTCACGCCGGATGAGCCGATGGAGCCAAGTGTCCAGCTGCCGCCCATGAGCGCTGCAAGATAACCGGCCACCAGTGGCGACTGGTTATGCAGTACCTGAAAGAACAGCGGTACGAACACTTCAGAACTCGTGACTGACCCGCCAAGGAAACCCATGGTGAGATAAAGTGCACCAAGGCGGCTCATGCTGAATGTGCCTTTTGGCAGGATGCGCTTTGTGGATCTGTGCTCTACCCAGACAAGCAGCATCAGCACAGCAAAAGCAATTGAAACGCCAGCGACATTCCAGAATGTGCTTGCCGAAATACTCGCAGCCGAAACGATCAGAACAGCTGCAGTCAGCAGAATAAGCTGCGGCCATGCAAGCTTGTCTTTGGCTTCGTCATCGCCCGTGCGCTTTGGCAGGATCAATGTTGCCATGACGGCGAAGATACCAATCACCGGCACGAGCGACCAGAAGGCGGCGCGCCACACGCCAAGTTCAGCAAAAATGCCGCCTATGGCCGGGCCAACAAGTGTTGCCACACCCCACATGCCGGACACGAGCGCTATGGCACGTGGCCAGAGCGATTCATCAAAGACGATGCGGATCATGGCATAGGACAGCGCCAGCATCATGCCGCCGCCAAGTCCCTGCACGACACGGCCTGCAAGCATAGCTGGCATGGACGGTGCCAGACCACAGGCAAGTGTTCCGGCTGCAAAGATGATGGCTGCCACAAGATAGGCGTTACGTGGACCGGTCTGCGAAAGAAGTTTTGGCACAAGGGCCGAACCAAGAATGGAGGCTGTCACAAACAGCGCTGTGTTCCAGGCGTAATAGTCCATGCCGCCAATATCGGCGACGACAGTTGGTAATATGGTTGTGGCAATGAAAACATTGATGGCGTGGAGTGCTACGCCGCCCACGAGCGTCAGCGAACGGATCGCATTCTTGCCCGCGAACAATTCTCCCCAGCCTGCGGTAGCCCCTGCTGTTGCAGTGGCGGCTGGATTATCATTCTGCATTTCTTCCCTGGTCCTATCCCGCATTTCAGTGGCGGGTTGATGCCCGCTGACCGCACGCGATGGCCGACCTTATAAAATGCTTTTTCGATCTTCGGAATGGGGGATGAAGTAAAACGGCATCAATAAAAATTCAAAGGGGTTCAAATTCGGCGGAAAAACTCTATATGAAGCTGAGAATTACAGAATCCGCTGCCGCGTCAGAGAATTTTTTCTCTAAACGTCTGTGGCGGATTTGTGTTTCTGTCACAAGCTTCCTATAAGCCTGTCCAGTAACAGCTCCTGTAGCTAACAACGCGCTCGCCAGCCTAGCTGGACAGGCCATATTTTCCCAATTGACGACCCGGAACGCTCATGATCCAGACGCCTTACTATCTGATCGATAAGACCAAGCTGAAGCGCAACATGGAAAAAGTTGCCTATGTGCGCGAGAAGTCGGGCGCAAAAGCCCTGCTGGCGCTGAAATGCTTTGCCACATGGTCGGTGTTTGATCTGATGAGCGAATATATGGACGGCACCACCTCGTCCTCGCTCAATGAAGTGCGTCTTGGCCACGAGCGTTTTGGCGGCGAAACCCATGCCTATAGCGTGGCCTATGCCGATCACGAGATCGACGAAGTGATCAGCCATGCTGACAAGATCATCTTCAATTCCATTGGCCAGTTCGAGCGTTTTGCCGATAAAGCGTCGCATATCAAGCGCGGCCTGCGTCTTAATCCGGGCATTTCGTCGTCGACCTTTGATCTTGCCGATCCGGCGCGTCCGTTCAGCCGTCTTGGCGAATGGGATGTCGCGAAGGTCGAGAAGGTCATGGACCGCGTTACCGGCTTCATGATCCATAACAATTGCGAAAATTCTGATTTTGGTCTTTTCGACAAGATGCTGACCGATATTGAAGAAAAGTTCGGCTCGCTCCTGCATCGCGTTGAATGGGTGAGCCTTGGCGGCGGCATCCACTTCACAGGTGATGATTACCCGGTCGATGATTTCTGCGCACGCCTGAAGTCGTTTTCGGAAAAGTTCGGCGTACAGGTTTATCTGGAGCCAGGCGAAGCTTCGATCACCAAGACCACGACACTGGAAGTGACGGTTCTCGATACGCTTTATAATGGCAAAAACCTCGCCATCGTCGATAGCTCGATTGAAGCGCATATGCTCGACCTGCTCATCTATCGCGAAAAGGCGAAGATGGCGCCAAACGACGGCGATCATAGCTACATGATCTGCGGCAAGTCCTGCCTTGCCGGTGATATTTTCGGCGAGTTCAATTTCGACAAGCCTTTGCAAATCGGCGACCGTCTCTCATTTGAAGATGCGGCCGGTTATACGATGGTCAAGAAGAACTGGTTTAATGGCGTGAAAATGCCAGCCATTGCCGTGCGCGAACTTGATGGCACGGTCACAGTTGTCCGCGAATTTGATTATGCGGATTTTGAAGGGTCGCTTTCATAAAGATCCTGTTGCAGCGGTTCAGACTGCATGAACTCATGTGTTCCGACGGGAAAGTGATCGGGACGAGAAACAGATGGCGGGTAACCGCTGGAAGAGGAAGCATCGACAGAAAATGAAGAAGAACGTTCTCATTATCGGCGCCGGGGGCGTGGCACAGGTTGTTGCACATAAATGTGCGCAAAACTCTGACATTTTGGGCGATATCCATATTGCGTCCCGCACGGTTGAGAAATGCCGCAAGATTATCGATAGCGTGCATGAAAAGAAGAGCCTCAAGACTGAGGTGAAGCTGGAAGCGCATGCGCTGGACGCTCTGGATGTGGAAGCCACCAAGGCTCTGATCCAGAAGACAGGCGTTCAGATCGTCATCAATGTCGGCTCGGCCTTCCTCAATATGTCGGTCCTCCGCGCCTGTATCGATACGGGCGTGGCTTACATGGACACTGCGATCCATGAAGACCCAAAAAAGATCTGCGAGACTCCACCGTGGTATGGCAACTACGAATGGAAGCACCTGAAGGAATGCGAAGAGAAGGGCATCACTGCCATTCTCGGCATTGGGTTTGATCCGGGTGTGGTCAATGCCTATGCGCGTCTGGCTGCTGACGATTATCTCGATGAAGTCAAATCCATCGATATCGTTGACATCAACGCCGGTTCGCATGGCCGCTGGTTCTCGACCAACTTCGACCCGGAAATCAATTTCCGCGAATTTACCGGCACGGTTTATTCCTGGCAGAATGGCGATTGGCAGTCGAACAAGATGTTCGAAGTCGGCCACACCTTTGACCTGCCTGTCGTTGGCCCGAGCAAGGCCTATATGACCGGCCATGATGAAGTGCATTCGCTTGCAAAGAACTATCCGAACGCTGATGTGCGTTTCTGGATGGGCTTTGGTGATCACTACATCAATGTCTTCACGGTGCTGAACAATTTGGGCCTCCTGTCCGAACAGCCGGTCAAGACAGCTGAAGGTCTGGAAGTTGTGCCGCTCAAGGTGGTCAAGGCCGTTCTGCCTGATCCATCGTCGCTGGCACCAGACTATACCGGCAAGACATGCATTGGCGATTTCGTCAAGGGAACCAAGGACGGCAAGGAGAAGGAAGTCTTCATCTATAACGTTGCCGACCACAAGGAAGCCTATAACGAAGTTGGTTCGCAGGGCATTTCCTACACGGCAGGCGTACCACCGGTTGCAGCCGCGATCCTGATCGCTTCGGGCGAATGGGATGTGAAGAAGATGGTCAATGTGGAAGAGCTTAATCCAAAGCCTTTCCTCAACATCCTCAACCATATCGGCCTGCCATCGCGCATCAAGGATGAAGATGGCGACCGCGCTCTCGATTTTGCGTAATCTTGGCCTGAATATTTAAAATAAACCCCGCCCAATGCCATGGCTTTGAGCGGGGTTTTTTTGTTGTGTGTCTTGTTGTTCTCCCCCTCGATCCTCATCCTGAAGAGGCCCGTAGGGGCGTCTCGAAGGGTTGAGGGCGAGGGGTTGGCTGCGAGAGGCGCGGTCATTGTGTTTCAGGTGCTCACTGGACCTCGTCCTTCGAGGCTGCGCTACGCGCCGCACTTCAGGATGAGGTGTGAGTTTATTCCGGCATATTCGGCCAAGTGTCTGACAGGCGATATCCACTCGGAAACGGGTCGCTTGGATCGAGCATGAGCTGCGAAGTGCCTGTCACCCATGCGCGACCGGAAATGATAGGGCTGATAGCGGGTTTCCCGCCCAATTCCAGAGCCTTGTCCAGCCGGCAATGAAATTCGGTGCCAAGTACGGATTTGCCGATAAATCTTTCACCGACCTGCATTTGGCCTTTTGCGTGCAGCACTGCCATACGCGCCGAACAACCGGTACCGGTTGGTGAGCGATCAAGCTTGGCCGGGCGGATCGCCACGGTGTTGACGCCGGTGAGTACATCGCCATCGCGTGTCACCGGTTCAGTGATCTGGCAGAATGAAATGTGGTTCCAATCTTTTTCCGGATGGCGGAAACCAAGCTGCTCATTGGCAGCCTTGGTGATCTTTACGCCGATTTCTGCCAGTTCCCGCGCCTGACCGGGTTCGATCTTCATGCCGATAAGTGCTGCGTCGACGATGACGAAGCTGTCGCCACCATAGGCGGTATCGACGGTGATAGTGCCAAGACCTTCAACTTCCAATGAAGCGTCCAGACGGTCTGCAAAGGATGGCACATTGCGTACGCTGATGCGCTCGGCCTTGCCGTTCCGGCATTCAGCTTCCACCTCAATAATACCGCCCGGTGCTTCAAGAACCATGCGTGTCACAGGTTCCTGCATCGGAATGATGCCGCTATCAAGCAGGACAGTTGAGACGCAGATCGAGTTCGATCCAGACATGGGCGGTGTGTCGGCAGGTTCCATAATGATGAAGCCCATCTGCGCACGCGGGTCCTTCGGCGGTACCAGCAGATTGATGTGGCGAAACACGCCGCCACGCGGCTCATTCAATACGAAGTTGCGTAAGGTCTCGTCGCTGGCGATAAAGCGCGACTGATCCCAGACCGTTTCACCCGGAGGAGGGGCCACACCACCGACAATGACATCACCGACTTCACCTTCGGCGTGACAACCGACGATATGGATGACCTTGGTGCTTCGCATGATTTCCCTCGCAAAATTGTGTCCGCATCATTCCTAGATAATCGGATGTTAGGGTCAACTGTTCTGCGGACAGGAAAATGCATTTTTGCGACATGTCTGGAAATTGATTTCCTCACATGTCAGGAGGTAAGAATTTACTTCCCAGGGTGTGTTGCTTCTTTAAGCAAGTCTGATATCCATTGTGCTCTTAATTTGTGCAAATCGATGCGCAGCCCGCTTGGCTCCGGATCAATTTCTGGAACATCCACAACGTTCCCATTAGAAATTGAACAACCCGAAAAGTGGGGGTGTTATCGCTGCTGAAGTGATGAACACTCTTAGCCGGCATGGGACGATCGATATTCGTATCACACGCCATTCTCCTCAGATCGACATGGTCTCTGAGCCTTTGATGTCTCGGCGCGTGTTTTAGCTATGGATTGTCCGGTGGGTTGACGGCCCCGGATGGTTCGGGGGAGTGAACTGTGACCAATACATTTGATGCGGGCTTTCACGAGCCACATATGAGCAGCGTTCGGCGCTGGACCCGGGAAATGGCGACGGCTCTCAAATTGGGCTGGCCGCTGATTCTGACCAATCTTTCGCAAGCTGCATTGACGGCAACCGACGTGATCTTCATTGGCCGTCTTGGCAAGGACACACTGGCCTCGGCGCTATTGACCACGAGTTTTTATCACACGCTGATGATCTTCTCGATGGGTCTGGTTTCGGCTGTGATGCCAATGATCGCTATTGCACTGGGCAGGAACCGTCATTCAGTGCGCGATGTGCGCCGTACCGTGCGTCAGGGCATGTGGTCGGCGATCATCATCTCGATTCCGATCTGGATCGTACTCTGGCATTGCGAGGAAATATTCCTCTTCCTTGGCCAGCAACCGGATATTGCCGCGCGCTCGACCGATTTCATGCATACGCTGCAATGGGCGCTGTTGCCGTATCTGTTTTATATCGTGCTGCGCTCATTCTTCGCGGCGATGGAAAAGCCGATGTGGACGCTGATTGTTGCGGCGGTTGCTATCGGGTTTAATGCGCTGGCTGGCTGGACACTGATTTTCGGCCACTTCGGTTTTCCAAGAATGGAGCTCCATGGCGCGGGTATCGCCACCACTCTGTCGAGCACGATGATGTTCTTGGGCATGGCATTCATTACCATGCGCCACCGCCGCTTTCGCCGTTATCGGCTGTTCGGACGTTTTTGGCGTCCGGACTGGCCGCGTTTCATAGAGCTATGGCGCATTGGTTTTCCGATGGCGCTGACCTTTGTGTTTGAAACGTCGATCTTTTATGCGGCCGTTGTCATGATGGGCTATATAGGCCCTACTGCAATGGCAGCCCATGCGGTTGCGATACAGGTCGCTTCTCTGAGTTTCATGGTGCCGCTTGGTTTCGGGCAGGTTGCCACGGTACGGGTGGGGCGCGCCTATGGACGCGGCGATACTCAAGCTGTGGCCTATGCGGGATGGAGCGCTTATGCACTTGGCGTTGGTTTCATGGCGATCATGGGACTGCTGATGATCCTGATTCCGCGTTTGTTTATCGGTGTGTTTCTTAACCTGAAGGACCCGGAAAACTTCGCCGTTATCGAACTTGCGGTCACATTCCTTGCGCTTGCGGCACTTTTCCAGATTGTCGATGGGGCACAGGCAGTGGCCGCAGGCATGCTACGTGGCCTCAGAGATACGCGCGTCCCTATGTATCTGGCGTTGGTCGGCTACTGGGGCGTAGGGTTGCCGTTCGGCGCGCTACTTGCGTTCCAGTTTGGCTTTGGTGGTTCAGGCGTCTGGCTTGGTCTGGCCGCAGGGCTTGCGATAGTTTCGGTGCTGATGACCATGCGCTGGCGACGTTCTCTCATGCGCATTAGAGCATAATCCGACCGGAGTGAAACGAGGATCGATAAGATTATGCTTTAAATATAATAAGTTAGAGCGTCGATCCAATTCAATCAGATCGAAACGCGCTCCAGTGTCTTATCAAAATAACTTGGAGCATTTGAACCACAAACGCGAAGCAGTTTTACGTGGTATATTGCATAAAGACAAACATTTGGAGCGGGTCCAAGGGTTATGTATCCACCGGAGCCGCTCTAAGTTTGAAGGGCTTTTTCAGGCTGGACAAGCATAAGATTTTCAATCAGCGCGGATCGCAAAAAAATGCCGCACGGTAGAAACCATACGGCATGATCTGCGATGCTGCGGATATCGTTTTGTACCCGCTAAAATCAAGTGCCCCCAAATTATTTCGTGAGTGCAATAATACGGTCGAGCGCTGCGCCGTAGCCTTTCAATGAAATTTTAAAAGCCACGGCCTGACTTGGGCTAAGCGCAGTCGCATTCACGTTCAAATTAGTACCGGCCTTCAAAGCGGCCACTTGCTTGGCATCAAAACTCACTGGTGCCAGACCGCCCTGTGGCAGACAGGTCGAAAAAGCCAGCTGTGGTCCGTCAGCTTCATCAATCTTGAGCGTTACGCCCTTAGCGATATCAAGGCCAAACGGCATTAGAATGACGCCTTCAACCTTACCGCCAGCTGTATTGCGCAACTCGGCAGTCAGAACGCGCTGACCCGTCTGCGTGCTGCTTTGATCCTGCCGTACAGCGCAGACAGTTGTTTCTTTTTCGGACTGACAGGAAACTGTCCAGTCCTGATACGTTTCCTGCAGTGTACTTGCACCGCCCGGGAGAGGGGCAGCAAACGCTGGAACACTCGAAATCACAGCAAAGCCAATTGCAAGACCGATTGGTGTATAGGTTTTCATAAATACATTCTCTTTTAAGCGGTAATGAGAAAGGTCGTTAAACAAACTGCGAGCCCAACGATACTCATAGTCATAAACGTAATTGAATACAATATGTAATATATTGACATCTATCAACAATATAAATGTTTTCTAAAATATATCCGCTCTAATATTAAATATTCGAATAGAATACGCATATAAAACACTTGAGAGAAGGCAGGTTTCAGGCACCTTCGCATGGTGTGGCCTTGTCGGATGATGCGCCGTCAAACGCAGGCTTTGGGCATTCACCATAATCAACGATGCAATAGAAGATTTAAATAACCGTGTTCTAAATATCTATGAAATGACAACCAATTAATTGTTAGCAAAATACAGCAAAATATAAATTGCATGTAAATACAGTAATATTTAGTTGGGTGAATATAATATACTATTAAATAGTGCCAGATTTGTCACATAGTTATTTATAATAGTCATTCTCTATAAGTTGTAATTGAGATTTACGACAGATTCATTCTATCAGTCGGCAGTGTTAATTATTCAGATTTGCTGGAGGCATATCAAAATGACTATTAAGGGTTTTCTTCTGGGTTCAGCAGCAGTCATTGCAGCGGGAACTGGCGTTGCTCAAGCCGCTGATGCGATTGTTGCACCAGAACCAGAGGCCGTTGAATACGTACGCGTTTGCGATGCATATGGTGCAGGTTACTTCTACATCCCTGGAACAGAGACTTGCCTGCGCGTTTCCGGCTATGTTCGCTATGATGTGACTGGCGGCAACGATGTATATGGCCGCGGATTTACTGATCGCGACGGTGCTGCTGTTGCCAGCGACGGATACAAGCGCAAGACCTGGGACAACAAGGCTCGCTTCACACTCCGCTTCAGCACGGCTTCGGAAACTGAACTCGGCACCCTCAAGACCTATGCTGAAACCCGCTATGACTGGGGTAATGGCGAAGAAGGTGCATCCGGCTCACTGCGTTATGGCTATATCCAGCTCGGTGGTCTGCGCGTTGGTCTTGATGAATCGGCATTCGTGACCTTCCCTGGATATCTTGGCAATGTCATCAACGATGACGTGATCCTTGCAGGCGGTTATCGCACCGGCCTCATTAGCTATACCTTCAATGGTGATAATGGACTGTCCGCTATTCTATCGCTTGAACAGGGTAACAACGTCGATACCGATAATGCATACGGTTATGAGGGCGTAATCAAGGATTACACCCCGCATGTCGTTGGCGGCGTGAAATACGAACAGGGCTGGGGCAAGATCGCAGCCGTTGCAGCTTATGATGCACGTAATGAAGAATGGGCAGGCAAGCTGCGCGGCGACGTGAATATCACCGATCGCTTCTCGCTCTGGGTCATGGGTGGTTACAAGTCGAATAAGGACAAGTACTTCGACGTGAAAGATGGCTCCGGCAACGTTGTTGGCCAGGTCCGTGCCATCAGCAGCTTCTATGGCACTTGGGGTGGCGATTGGGCTGTCTGGGGTGGAGCAGCGTTCAAAGCAACCGATCAGGCTACCTTCAATGCACAGGTTGCCTACGATGGTAGCAGCACGTTCGCAGCAACCGCTAACGTGGCCTACGAACTGGTACCGGGCTTCACCGTTACTCCAGAAGTTTCTTACACCAAGTGGCAGGACGACAAGTCTTACCTCAAGGGTAAGGACGCATGGCAGGGCATGGTTCGCTTCCAGCGTTCTTTCTAATAAATATATTGGCCGTTACATTGCGTAACGGCCAATATACGAAATTTCATAATAATTAAATTTCCAAGTCACTAAATTTAATACAAATATTATCAATATATATTGGTATTATACGCGATTAGAAATCTAGATATATTGAAATACCATTCGACGAAGTAGAAGGACTGCTTTGTTAATTCAATCTGATCTCCAGTCAGAAGAATGGTGGCGGCGGACTTCGGTCCGCCGTTTTTTATTGACGAAATTTAATTAGAGCACATCCCGAAAAGTGTGAAACGGTTTTTGGACAAAGGTGCACGCTAGAACAAAATGTTAGAGCGCCGATCTGGACCAATCAGATCGAAACGCGCTCTAAAGCGGTGATCAAAAGAAAAGGCCGGATCAAGATCGGCCTTTTTCTGTGAGAATGACGCTTAGCGCGACAGCTTCATGTGACGATTGACATCCTTGTAAAGCAAATAGCGGAACTTGCCTGGTCCACCTGCGTAGCAAGCCTGTGGACAGAAAGCGCGCAGCCACATGAAGTCGCCTGCTTCCACTTCCACCCAATCCTGGTTGAGTCGATATACGGCCTTGCCTTCGAGCACATAAAGCCCGTGTTCCATCACGTGGGTTTCTGCAAACGGAATTACGCCTCCCGGCTCGAATGTGACGACGGTCACGTGCATGTCGTGACGCAGGTCGTTCGGATCGACAAAGCGTGTTGTGGCCCAAGCACCATTGGTGTCCGGCATCGGCGTGGGTGCGATGTTCTTCTCGTTAAGGAAGAGAGGTTCTGGCACATCAAGGCCGTCGACATGCTCATAAGCCTTGCGCACCCAATGGAAACGGGAGACGGTATTGCTGTTGTTGCGAAGTCGCCAGCCACTTTTCGGCGGCAGATAGGCATATCCACCTTCGGTCAGCACATGGTCTTTACCTGCGAGCGTGACTGTGACTTCGCCTTCGACAACAAACAGCACGCCCTGTGCGCCATCGTCCAGCTCAGTGCGGTCGCTGCCGCCGCCCGGCTGCACTTCCATGATATATTGCGAGAATGTCTCGGCAAAACCTGACAGCGGGCGGGCGATGATCCACAACCGCGTCTTGTCCCAGAAGGGCAGGAAGCTTGTGACAATATCGCTGAACGTGCCTTTGGGAATGACCGCATAGGCTTCGGTGAACATCGCGCGGTCTGTCAGCAGCTGCGTCTGTGGCGGCAAGCCACCCGTCGGTGCATAATAATTTCGGCTCATCGGTCTTTTCCTAATCAGTAAAGTGTCTCTGGAAGAATGTCTTTGAGCCGTAGCAGCGCGATGCGCTCGACCTGTTCGGACGCAGTTTCCAGCTCGGTAGCTTTCGTATTCTCGACGCGCCGTTTGAAAGCGTCGAGAATTTCCTTTTTGTTACGGCCTTTAACCGCAATGATGAAAGGAAACCCGAATTTCTGCGTGTAAGCGTCGTTGAGTTCGGTGAATGTCTTCCGCTCGTCGTCTGTCAATGCATCAAGACCGGCAGAAGCCTGCTCGGCGGTGGATTCCGGCGTCAGGCGTTTGGCTGCCGCAAGTTTACCCGCAAGATCGGGGTGCGCGCGCAACACACCGAGCTTTTCGTCGTCGGATGCCGCACGGAAAGCGCGAACCAAAGCTGTGTGAAGGCCGGAGGCTGAATCGGCCAATTCAGTCAGGCGCGTGTCATAGGCACGTTCGGCAATCCACGGAGAGTGCTCAAAGATGCCGCCGAAACGGGCGACAAAATCCGCCTTGCTGGCCTTGGATGGCACAACATCGGTCGATTTTGGCTTGTGATGTTCATGCCAGTGGCGTGCAATGTCGACGCGTTTGGCGATCCAGACTTTGTCGTGGCTCTGTACGTAATCGAGGAAACGCTCCAGTGCTGCCGCGCGTCCCGGACGACCAACCAGACGGCAGTGAAGGCCAATCGACATCATCTTCGGCGCACCTTCTGCACCCTCACGGTAAAGCACGTCGAACGTATCTTTGAGGTAGGTGTAGAACTGATCGCCGGAGTTAAAGCCTTGTGGTGTTGCAAAGCGCATATCATTGGTGTCGAGCGTATAAGGCACAATGAGATGCGGACCTTTCGGTCCCTTGACCCAATAAGGCAGTTCATCGGCATAGGAATCGGCGGAATAGAGGAAGCCGCCTTCCTCCATCACAAGCTTGAGCGTGTTATCGGACGGTTTGCCCTGATAAATGCCAAGCGGACGTGAACCGGTAATTTCCGTGTGCAAGCGCACAGCTTCGCGGATGTGTTCACGTTCCACTTCCTCGGGAACATCCTTATATTCCCACCAACGCAGGCCGTGGCTGGCTATTTCCCAATCGGCTTCCTTCATGGCGGCTATGGCTTCGGGGTTCCGCTCCATGGCGAGCGTCACACCATAGACCGTGACCGGCATATTGCGTCGCGTGAATGCGCGCCACAAGCGCCAGAAGCCGGAGCGCGATCCATATTCGTAGATGGATTCCATATTGAGATTGCGCTGGGCTTTCCATGCCTGTGCGCCAACGATCTCGGAAAGCAGGCATTCAGATGCCGGGTCGCCATCGAGAATGCAGCTTTCGCCGCCTTCTTCGTAGTTTACGACGAACTGCACGGCGATATTGGCTCCACCCGGCCAGCATGGGTCTGGTGTGTTGCGGCCATAGCCAACCAGATTGCGCGGATAACTCATATGGAATTCCCTCAGTTTTTGTCTGTTTTGCCCATGATAATAAAGATTTACGCGGACCATTCCCCCTCAAAATTTTGAAAGACATCCAACGATTATCATCTTTCCCAAGACACGAAGTCGGTAAATACTCAAAATAGGGAACAAGTGCGGTTTGCAAACTTCTATGGTTTGACCAGAATAAGCCGCACTAAATCAAGAGCTTGCAACGGTTCCAATCGTGGGATCGAGAGAATCGTACAAGCGGCAGGAGTACAAATGGGTAGGCAAATAAGCGGTCAGGGCCGATTGACGACGCATGTCCTTGATACGGTGAGCGGCAAACCAGCAGCAAATCTCCGCATTGAATTACGCCGCATAGAGAATCAGCAGGCTGAAACTGTGCGCGAAATCCGCACCAATGCGGATGGTCGCTGCAACGAGCCACTGCTCGCAGGCGATGCGTTACATACTGGTTCATATGAGTTGCTTTTCCATGTTGGCGAATATTTCGGAAAGAGCAATGACGTCGTGCCATTTCTGGATGTCGTGCCGCTGCGCTTTGGCATTTCGGATGAAAAGGCGCATTATCATGTGCCGCTTCTGGTTTCGCCATTTTCCTATTCAACCTATCGCGGGAGCTAAGCGATATGGGTCAAGCCGTCAGACATAGTATCCGCTTTCTGCTGAATGGCGAGACGGTTGAACTCGATCGCGTTTCGCCAACCGAAACCTTGCTCGATTATCTGCGTCTTTCTTGCAAACTACGTGGGAGCAAGGAAGGCTGTGGCGAAGGCGATTGCGGTGCATGCACCGTGCTTGTCGGCAAGATTGTGGATGACGAGCTGATCTATGAAAGCGTGAATGCCTGCATCCGGTTTGTCGGATCGCTCGATAGCTGTCATGTCGTGACTATCGAACATTTGCGCGGGTCGGATGGTGGCCTGCATCCCGTGCAAAAGGCGATGATCGATTTTCACGGCTCACAATGCGGCTTCTGCACGCCGGGCTTCGTCATGTCGCTTTATGGCCTCTGGATGCGCAATCCAAAGCCCGCAGACGCGCAGATCGAAAAGGCGTTGCAGGGCAATCTCTGTCGTTGCACCGGCTATGAAGCCATCATGCGTGCAGCCCGCGCAATCTCCGAATACGGCACACTGATCGACGATCCGCTTGCGGCTGAACGTGCGCATGTTATCAGCCAGTTGACGGCCTTGCGCGACGGCGCGCGGGTTGAAGTGGGTAGTGGTAAAGATCGTCTGGTCGTGCCTGCCACTCTCGATGATTTTGCCACTGTTTATGCAGCCGAAGCCAAGGCAACAATCGTTGCCGGTTCTACCGATGTCGGCCTTTGGGTCACGAAAATGATGCGCGATATTTCGCCGGTCATCTTTATCGGTCATCTCACTGAACTGCGCACCATCAGCGAGGAAGACGGCGTCATCACTATTGGTGCGGGCGTAACCTATACGGAAGCTTTCTCCTTCCTTGCAAAGCGCATTCCGGCTTTGGGAAGCCTCATCAATCGCATCGGCGGCGAGCAGGTGCGCAATATGGGTACCATCGGCGGCAATATTGCCAATGGTTCGCCGATTGGCGATACGCCACCGCCATTGATTGCGCTGAACGCGAAGCTCACTCTGCGCAAGGGTACGGAACGCCGGACGATTCCTTTGGAAGAGTTTTTTATCGCCTATGGTAAGCAGGATCGCCAGCCCGGCGAGTTTGTGGAAGCCGTGCATGTGCCGGTGCCGCTCGAAGGCAGCCAGTTTGCCATTCACAAGATTTCCAAGCGTTTTGAGGAAGACATCACGGCAACGCTGGGTGCCTTCCATCTGACACTCGATAATGAGGGCAGGGTTGCATCCATCCGCATCGCCTATGGCGGCATGGCCGCTACGCCCAAGCGGGCATTCAATGTGGAAGCAGCACTGACGGGTAAACTATGGGACGAGGAGAGCGTTGAAGCAGCGCTTGAATCCTATAGCCTCGACTATCAGCCTCTAAGCGATATGCGCGCGACGGCTGATTATCGCTTGCTGGTCGCCAAGAATTTACTCCGCCGCTTTTATGCTGAAACGCAAGGGCAAGCCGAACCTTTGCGCGTGCCAAGCGTTGAAGCTGCATAGGGAGGATGACATGAACAAGCATCCTGCAAACACTCTTAAAGCTGCCCGTATTAAAGGCGGCGTCGCGACCGATCAGCGTCATGATTCCGCGCATAAGCATGTGACGGGTGAAGCGGTCTATATCGACGATATTCCAGAACCTGAAGGGACGCTGCATATCGGCGTCGGCTTCACGACTGTTGCGCACGCTAAAATCAATGCTGTGGATTTGTCCGCAGTGCGTGCGGCACCCGGTGTGGTCGACGTGCTGACTTATAAGGATGTGCCGGGCGAAAACGATGTCTCGCCATCGGGGATGCATGACGATCCGATCTTCGCGGTCGATAACGTTCAGTTCCACGGTCAGCCGATCTTTGCGGTTGTTGCCCGCACGCGCGACCAGGCGCGCCGCGCAGCCCGTCTTGCCAAGGTCGAATATGAAGAAATGCCGGGCCTGTTTTCGATTTCTGGTCTTGACGGTTACAAGGACAAGTTGGTCTTCACGCCACTGACGCTTAATCGCGGTGATGCCCGCAAGGCCATTGACGACGCGCCGCGTAAAGTCAAAGCGCGTATGCTTGTTGGTGGGCAGGATCACTTCTATCTCGAAGGTCAGGCTTCACTCGCCATCCCCGGCGAGGATGACGATGTAACGATCTATTGCTCAACGCAGGGGCCAAGCGAAACGCAGCATCTGGTTGCACATGCGCTGGGTGTGCCGAGCCATTCGGTGACGGTCGAAGTACGCCGTATGGGCGGCGGTTTCGGCGGTAAGGAAACGCAAGCCAATCAATGGGCAGCCATTGCTGCAATTGCTGCCAAGAAACATAAACGCGCCGTTAAAGTTCGTCTTGATCGTGATGAGGATATGACCTCAACCGGCAAGCGGCATGATTTTATGATCGATTATGAAGTCGGTTTCGACGATGAAGGCAACATTCTCGGTGTCGATTATCTTTTTGCTCTGAATGCGGGTTTCTCTGCCGATCTATCTGGCCCTGTTGGGGACCGTGCGCTGTTTCATTGCGACAATGCCTATTTCTTCCCGGCCGTTCATGCGCAGTCGGCACCGCTTTATACCAATACCGTATCCAACACGGCATTCCGTGGCTTCGGTGGCCCGCAGGGCATGGTGGGTGCCGAGCGCGTTATTGAGGAAGTGGCGTTTGCTGTTGGCAAAGACCCTCTCGAAATCCGCAAGCTCAATTTCTACGATGCCATGGGAACCGATGGTGCGCGCAATGTGACGCCCTATCACCAGAAGGTGGAAGACTGCATCATTCAGCGCATCGTTGCCGAGCTTGAGGAAAGCGCTGATTACGCGAAACGTCGTGAAGCAATCCGCGAGTTCAATGCGAAAAGCCGCTATGTGAAACGTGGCATGTCGCTGACGCCGGTGAAGTTCGGTATTTCCTTCACCAAGACGGAATCTAATCAGGCTGGCGCGCTGGTGCATGTCTATAATGACGGCTCGGTGCATATGAACCACGGTGGCACCGAGATGGGGCAGGGGCTTCATCTCAAAGTAGCCCAAGTGGTGGCCGAAGAATTCCAGATTGACCTTGATCGTGTAAAGATCACTGCAACGACGACTGCGAAAGTGCCGAACACGGCTCCCACGGCAGCATCATCCGGTGCTGATTTGAACGGTATGGCCGCGCAGGATGCGGCGCGTCAGATCAAGAAGCGGCTCATTCATTTTGCAGCGCAGCAACATCAGGTACCGGAAGATCAGGTCGTTTTCCTTCCCAACCGCATCCGCGTTGGTAATCAGGAAATCAGCTTCAATGATCTCGTGAAGCAAGCCTATATCGGCCGCGTTCAGTTATCAGCATCGGGTCATTACAAAACGCCGAAAATCCATTGGGATCGCGCGAAGGGTAAAGGCCACGCCTTCTATTATTATGCTTATGGCGCAGCCTGTTCGGAAGTTTCTGTCGATACACTGACTGGCGAATATGTGGTGGAGCGCACCGATATTCTTCACGATACGGGCCGTTCGCTGAACCGTGTCATTGATATTGGTCAGGTGGAAGGCGGCTTCGTGCAGGGCATGGGCTGGCTGACCACGGAAGAGCTTGTCTGGGACAATAAAGGGCGGTTGCGCACACATGCGCCATCGACCTACAAGATCCCATTGGCATCAGACCGTCCAAAGATTTTCAATGTTGCGCTTACGGACTGGTCGGAAGCTTACGAGCCAACTATCCATCGCTCCAAAGCTGTGGGTGAGCCGCCGCTGCCGCATGGCATGTCGGTGCTCTATGCACTGTCGGATGCTGTTGCCAGCGTTGCCGATCACAAAATCAGTCCGCGCCTCGATGCGCCTGCCACGCCGGAGCGTGTGCTGATGGCCATCCAACGGCTGCGCAGTCAGAAGGGCTAATGCGATGCCGGGCGCGAGGGATGACATAAGAGCGTTTCTCAACAAGCGATCCGACAGCGTGCTGACCGAAGTCACCGATGTCAGAGGTTCCGCACCACGTGATGCGGGTGCATGGATGCTTGTCGCCCGTGACATGATCTTCCGCACCATCGGTGGCGGACAGCTCGAATATATGGCGATCGACCATGCGCGTAAAATCTTGCTGGGTGGGCGGGATTCATCGATGGACGTTCCACTTGGTCCCGAAATCGGCCAATGCTGCGGCGGTCATGTCGGTTTAAGCTTCCGGCGCGTCAATCGCGGACTGGCTGAAGAGCTTATTGCTAAGGTCGATGCCGAAATCTCCACCCGTCCGCATGTCTATGTCTTTGGTGCCGGCCATGTAGGTGACGCCTTAGCCTATTCACTGTCGCTGACGCCGGTGCGGGTCATTCTGGTGGATACGCGCGAAGCGGAACTCATGGCCGTCGATGCGCCAGGGGTCGAGACATGTCTTGCCGCCTTGCCTGAGCAGGTGGTGCGTTCAGCACCGCCCGGCAGCGCCTTTATCGTGCTTACTCATGACCATGCGCTTGATTTCCTGATCGTGGCCGAGGCTTTGCAGCGTGGCGATGCCGTTTATGTCGGCATGATTGGCTCAAAGACCAAGAAAGCCACTTTCAAAACTTGGTTGAAACGTGAAATTGGTCGCGACGATTTATTTAATAATCTTATTTGCCCGGTCGGCGGAACAGTCGTGAAAGACAAACGACCGGAAGTCATTGCTGCTTTAGCCGCTGCGGAGATTCTGACCGCAGTTCTGGTTTCCAGCAAAGTCTTGCAGCCCGCCTAATTCAATTACAGCGGTTCCAGTTAAGACTGAATCGTTGGAAACGCTGTAACTGTTTGGTTTTACGCATTATACCAAGGCGGCTCAAGATGCTGACGCATCACGCCTTGAAAATGTTCAATCGCCACACGGGCTTAACCAAAGTCCGATGAGTCTTACTCAATGAACTTTGGTATTATCCCACGCAAAACCGCTTCGCGCTTTTTGCTGGAATTGCTATAATCAAGCGGGCTTTCTTTTAGGCCAATGCCTCGCGGATCAGACGCTGGCAACGCTCTGTCATGAAATCAATGATCAGACGCACCTTCGGGTCCTGAAAACGCTTATGTGGATAGATTGCGGCCAGCTGGATAGACGCTGGTGGTGTGCTTGCAAGAATAGGAATCAGCCGACCATCGCGGAGATATTCTTTCACTTCGAACAGTGGCTTGTTGATAATTCCGCGTCCGCCAAGCGCCCATTGCGTCAATACGTCGCCATCGTCGGAGTCGTATGGGCCAGTGACTTCGAACTTCCGAAGACCTTCGGGTGTTTGCAATGACCAATAAAATTCCTTGGAACCGGGAAAGCGCAGGAGAAGGCAATCGTGTTGGTCGCCCAGAAGCTCTTCGGGTGATTGTGGAGTGCCGTGCTTTTCCAGATAGTCAGGGGCTGCGCAAATCACGCGTTCGCAGTTCAGAATGCCGCGCATCCGCAGATTTGAATTTTCCAAAACACCCAATTTGAAAGCAACATCAACGCTTTCGCTCATGATGTCGATCTCATGGTCAGATAGTCGCAGGCGCACTTCAATGTCCGGATATTTGTCGTGAAACTCGGGAATTCCGGAAGCAATGAGCCTTCGACCGAGCCCCAAAGGTGCAGTAATGCGAATCGAACCCTTTGGATTTTTTGCCAGTTCAGCGACTGCTGCTTCGGCTTCATCCACCGCTTCGAGTATCTTCATCGCGCCGTCATAAAATATGCGGCCATGCTCTGTCGGGGTCAGTTTTCGTGTGGTTCTGTTGAAGAGCCGAACACCAAGATGCTTCTCCAACTCCTTGATTCGATTACTTGCAACGGCTGGCGAGGCGCGCTGGTCGCGACCTGCCGCCGACAAATTTCCCAATTCGACAACGCGCACAAAAACACGCAGATTATCAAGGTAAGACATGCGTACGTTCCACCATTGTATATATTTTTTTGAAAGTGATGGTCTTGATGCGACGTTCACACAGGCGCAAAGCTTTGGCAAATAATAAAGCAGGGAACTAAAGCGCATCCCGAAAAGTGTAAGACGGTTTTCGGCAAAGATGCGCGTAGAGAGAAAAGCGCATCCCGAAAAGTGTGAAGCGGGTTTCGGAAAAGATGCGCGTTAACGCAAAAAAGTAAAACGAGTAATGGGAGTGCCGGATGTATGATCTTGCCGTGGCCTGGGACTGGCTGGGCTTCGCAGTGCGGTGGCTACACGTCATCACCGCGATTGCGTGGATCGGCTCGTCTTTCTATTTCATCGCGCTGGACCTTGGCTTGCGCCAGCGTCCGGGCTTACCGGTCGGCGCTTATGGCGAAGAATGGCAGGTCCATGGTGGCGGTTTCTATCACATCCAGAAATATCTGGTTGCACCTGCCGAGATGCCTGAGCATCTGACATGGTTCAAATGGGAATCCTACGCCACATGGCTGTCAGGCTTCACTTTGCTCTGCATCGTCTATTATGCGGGCGCCGATCTTTATTTGGTCGATCCGAATGTGCTCGATGTCTCAGCACCGGTGGCAATCGCTATTTCGATCGCCTCGCTGGCTTTCGGCTGGATCGCCTATAACACCATCTGCAAGCTGATGCTCGGCAAGAGCGATACGCTCCTGATGGTCATTCTCTACTGTATTCTGGTGGTGATGGCCTGGGGTTATACGCATCTGTTCACCGGTCGTGCAGCCTTCCTGCATCTGGGTGCATTCACAGCGACGATCATGTCGGCCAACGTTTTCATGGTCATCATTCCGAACCAGAAAATCGTGGTCGCGGATCTGATCGCCGGTCGTAAGCCCGATCCGAAATATGGCAAGATCGCCAAGCAGCGTTCAACGCATAACAACTATCTGACGCTGCCGGTTCTGTTCCTGATGCTGTCGAACCATTATCCGCTGGCATTTGGCACCGAGTTCAACTGGATCATCGCCTCGCTGGTGTTCCTGATGGGCGTGACAATCCGCCATTGGTTCAACACGCAGCACGCCCGCAAGGGTAGCCCGACATGGACATGGCTGGTGACGGTTATCCTGTTCATCATCATCATGTGGCTGTCGACTGTACCGAAGATTCTGACGGGTGAACCAGAAGAACAGAAGGTTTCATCGCTGCAGCAGACTTTCATCTCGGACCCGCACTTTGGAAAAGTGCGGGATACCGTTCTGGGACGTTGTGCAATGTGCCATGCCAAGGAACCAGGTTGGGAAGGCATCATCGTGCCACCAAAAGGTGTGGTTCTTGAAACAGATAGGGATATCGCAGCCCACGCCCGCGAAATCTATTTGCAGGCTGGTCGATCCCATGCCATGCCGCCTGCCAATGTTACCGGCGTGAGCAATGAGGAGCGCAAGCTGCTCGCTTCCTGGTATGAATCCGCTACTGCTGGAGCAAAATAATAATGAGCAAACTTCTCATCCGTGGCCGCGTGCTGACCTTTCGTGACGAACCGCAAAGTCTGGATGACAGTCAATCCTATCGCTATATCGAAGATGGTGCTGTGCTTGTCGAAAATGGCCGCATCGCGCGTCTCGGAGATTATGCCGAGATAAGCGCTGAAGCGGGCAGCGACGTAAAGGTTGCCGATCATCGGCCACATCTCATCCTGCCCGGCTTCATCGATACGCATATCCATTATCCGCAGACGCAGGTTGTTGCGTCCTATGCCGCCAATCTTCTCGAATGGCTCAACACCTATACATTCGTGGCAGAGCAGAAATTTGCCGATGAGCAGCACGCGGAATTTATCGCAGAGCGCTTTCTGGACGAACTGATCCGTCACGGCACAACGACGGCTGTTGCCTATTGCTCGGTGCATCCGCAGAGCGTTGACGCCTATTTCCGTGCATCGCAGCATCGCAATATGCGTATGCTAGGCGGCAAGGTGATGATGGACCGCAATGCACCACCCGCACTTTGCGATACAGCACAATCAGGTTATGACGAGAGCAAGCAGCTGATCGCGCGCTGGCATGGCAAGGATCGCCTTGATTATGTAATTACGCCGCGTTTTGCGATCACCTCTACACCTGAACAGCTCGAATTGAGCGGGGCGCTTGCCCGCGAACATCCCGAATGTTTTATTCAGACGCATTTGTCGGAAAACCATGACGAGATAGCATTCACCAAGTCGCTCTATCCGGATTCGCCGGATTATCTCGGCATCTATGAGCATTATGGCTTGCTCGGCTGCAAGACGCTGCTCGGCCATTCCATCCATCTTGAAGAACGTGAAGTGCAGTTGATGGCGGAAACCGGTGCGATTGCGGTTTTCTGCCCAACCTCGAACCTGTTTCTCGGCTCCGGCCTTTTCGACCGCGACCGCCTGAAAGCATCGGGCGTGCGCATGGCGGTCGCGACCGATGTCGGCGGCGGCACCAGCTTTTCGATGCTGCGCACCATGGACGAGGGCTACAAGATTCTGCAATTACGCGAGCAGCGCCTCAATCCGTTCCAGTCTTTTTACATGATGACGCTCGGCAATGCCCGCGCGCTGTCGATGGAAGATAAAATCGGTACGCTCGATGAGGGTACGGAAGCAGATATTGTGGTGCTGGATTCAGCAGCGACATCGCCTATGCGTCTTCGCATGGCAGCCGGTGCAACGCTTGAGCAGGAGTTGTTCCTGCTGCAAACGGTCGGCGATGACCGTGCGATTGTCGAGACCTATATCGCGGGAAAGCCGCTGAAGGCCGAACTCGCCTAAGAAATCTCTGGAGGAGGGAGAGGGAGGACCCGTAGCGGAGCAATCTGCTGCGGGTTTTTCTGTTTTTAAAGCCTACAGCATAATTCCTTAAACTTGAATCAGCTTAAGGAATTATGCTGTAAATATAAAGTGTTAGAGCGACCTTTGTGCGCCCAAGAGGGCGCACGGCGCTCTATCCCGAAAAGTATGAAACGGTTTTCGGAAAAGATGCGTGCTCTAAAGCTCTTCTGGCCGCTTACCGCCCATGGTCCGGGTCAGTTCATCGGCTGTCGTGCGGATCATCGGCCCAAGTTCTTCCAGCTTTTTCTTAGGCAAACGCACGGCAGGCCCAGAAACGGAAATACCCGCAATTGCTTCTCCATACTCGTTGAAAATAGGCGCTGCGATGCAGCACATACCGAGCGTGTGTTCTTCATCATCAATCGACCAGCCGCGCGTGCGGGTTGCCTGAATGTCTTTTAGTAGGGCGGGGAGTGTGTCGAGCGTGCGCTGCGTGAAGTGCTCAAGCGTTCTGCCCGAAAGCGTTCGCGCAATCTCTGTATCCGACCATGTCGAAAGAACAGCCTTGCCGATGCCGGACGCATGGATCGGCCCCCGGCGCCCCGGACGGAAGAAAGCGCGCATCGGGGCATGACTTTCGATCTGCGAAATGAACACGACGTCGCCATCGTCTTCGACCCCGATATTGGCGGTTTCCCCACTCGATTCCATCAATTGCTTGAGATAAGGCCGCGCCAAAGTGCCAAGCTTGCGGAAGCGGCGAAAGGCATTGCCGATTTCAAATGCCTTGACGCCGATGGTCCAGTCGCCGCTTTCCGCATCATGCGAAACCATGCCGTGGTTCGCGAGTGAAGACAGAAGCCGATGCACCGTGGAAGGCGCCATGTGGCTTGCATCAGACAGATCGGTCAATGTCGAACCGTCATTCTCGGCAATCAGTGCCAGAAGCTTGAGGCTGCGATCCAGAACCTGAACGGATGAAGGTGCTGCGTTTTCCGCTGCCTTGCGGCCCCGCTTTGCTTTTACCTGTTCCATGAGCCGCCTCCGATTCCGTGTTCTTCTATCACTACCTTATCCCCATGACATCGGAAAGGGCGTGGGGATTATCTCCATTTCGTTGAAAATCTTTATTTCCATATAATGGTATGCATTTCCATATTTTGACTGTAGCTTTTGTAAATGGATATATTTTCCGTAGGAGGAAGCCGTCATGGCCAGAATGCGTGCAGTCGATGCAGCCGTACTTGTGCTGGAGAAGGAAGGGATCAATTGCGCTTTTGGTGTGCCAGGCGCTGCGATCAACCCATTTTATTCGGCCATGAAGGCGCGGGGTTCTATCCGCCATATTCTTGCGCGCCACGTTGAAGGCGCTTCACACATGGCTGAAGGCTATACCCGTGCGAAGCACGGCAATATCGGCCTGTGCATCGGCACATCCGGCCCAGCTGGTACGGACATGATCACCGGCCTCTACTCGGCATCCGCCGATTCAATTCCAATCCTCTGCGTTACAGGCCAAGCCCCCCGCGCACGCCTCGACAAAGAGGACTTCCAGGCAGTCGATATTGCCAAGATCGCAGCTCCCGTTACCAAATGGGCGGTTACGGTTATGGAGCCAGCACTGGTGCCTTTTGTTTTCCAGAAGGCATTTCATATTATGAAATCGGGCCGTCCTGGACCGGTGCTGATCGATCTGCCGATCGATGTCCAGCTCGCTGAAATCGAGTTTGACATCGATACCTATCAGCCTATGGAAGCTTATAAACCAGCCGCAACGCGGGCACAGGCCGAAAAGGCGATTGCCATGCTCAACGAAGCGGAACGTCCGCTGATCGTTGCTGGCGGCGGCATCATCAATGCCGATGCTTCCGATCTTCTGGTCGAATTTGCTGAAATCACCGGCATTCCGGTCATCCCAACCCTGATGGGTTGGGGTGTTATTCCGGACGACCACCGTCTGATGGCGGGCATGTGCGGTCTTCAGACGTCGCACCGTTACGGCAATGCGAGCCTGCTTGCGTCCGATACCGTCATTGGCATCGGAAACCGCTGGGCAAACCGTCATACCGGCAATGTCGAGACCTATAAGAAGGATCGTAAGTTTATCCATGTCGATATCGAACCGACCCAGATCGGTCGTGTTTTTGCGCCGGATTTCGGTATAGTTTCAGATGCTGGCAAAGCTTTGAAGCAGTTGCTTGATGTGGCGACCGAGTGGAAATCCGCCGGCAAGCTGCGTGACTGGTCGGGTTGGGCAGAGGAATGTGCGACACGCAAACGGACCATGCTGCGTAAAACACATTTCGATCAGACACCGCTCAAGCCGCAGCGTGTTTATGAAGAGATGAACAAGGCCTTTGGCCGCGACACCTGTTACGTCACAACCATTGGTCTCAGTCAGATTGCTGGCGCACAATTTCTGCATGTTTATCGTCCGCGCAACTGGATCAATTGTGGTCAGGCTGGCCCATTGGGCTGGACATTGCCCGCTGCTCTCGGCGTCCGTGCTGCTGATCCTGATCGTCCGATCGTTGCGCTTTCAGGCGACTATGATTTCCAGTTTATGATTGAGGAACTGGCGGTCGGTGCGCAACACAAGCTGCCGTACATTCATGTGGTCGTGAACAATTCCTATCTCGGCCTTATCCGTCAGGCGCAGCGCGGCTTCAATATGGATTTCGAAGTCAGTCTCGCCTTCGACAACATCAACGCATCGGGTGACGCAGAAAAGGGTTACGGCGTCGATCATGTGGCGGTTGCCGAAGGCCTCGGCTGCAAGGCGATCCGGGTGCGCAGTCCGAACCAGTTTGCCGAAAGTTTTGAGCAGGCAAAAGCGCTGATGAGCGAGCATCAGGTGCCAGTGGTACTCGAATTCATCCTCGAGCGCGTTACCAATATTTCCATGGGGGCGGATATCGATCAGGTCGTCGAGTTTGAAGAACTCGCCGAACGTGGCGAGGATGCGCCAACCGCGATTGCAGCGCTGCTAGATTAATTTCGAAGGAATGGATTATGCCAAGATTTGCAGCCAATCTCACCATGCTTTTTAATGAAGTGCCGTTTATGGAGCGCTTTGCGCTGGCGGCTCAAGCTGGTTTCACGGGGGTCGAATATCTCTTCCCCTATGACTTCAACCGGCATGAATTGAAAGCAGCACTTACTAAGCACAATCTGGCACAGGTGTTGCACAATTTGCCAGCCGGCAACTGGGGCGGTGGCGAACGTGGGATCGCAGTTCTGCCTGACCGAATTGACGAATTTCGCCGTGGTGTGGCGGACGCGATTGATTACGCGTCAACGCTTAACTGTTCGCAGGTGAATTGCCTCGCGGGTATTGCACCACAGGGCGCCGACCCTGATGTGCTACGCGCAACTTTCGTCAGCAATTTGCGGCTTGCCGCAAAGGAACTCGGCAAGCATGGTATTCGCCTGCTGATCGAACCGATCAATCACTATGATATTCCGGGATTTTACCTCAACACGGTCGAGCAGGCAGTTTCGATCATCGACGAGGTCGGCAGCAACAACCTGTTCATCCAGTATGATCTCTACCATCAGCAGCGCACGCGTGGTGAACTGATTGCCACCTATGAACGCTACAAGCCGCTGATTGCGCATGTTCAGCTTGCCGATAATCCGGGCCGTAACGAGCCGGGCACAGGCGAAATTAACTATCCATATGTGTTCGAAGCGCTGAAAGCCGCTGGTTACAAAGGCTGGATCGGTTGCGAATACAAACCAAAGACCACCACCGAAGAGGGCTTGGGCTGGTTCAAACAATATGAAGCTGAACGGTTAAGTGCATAAGTTAGAATAGGGAGTAAGCGAAATGGCCAAAATCGGCTTCATCGGACTGGGGATCATGGGCAAGCCAATGGCGCAGCATTTGCAAAATGCAGGCCACCAGCTTTTTACCTCAAAGCACACGCAGCCTCCACATAAAGACTTGCTGGATGCAGGACTGACTGTTCTCGATACGCCCAAGGCAGTGGCTGCGGAATGTGAGACAATCATCCTCATGCTACCGGATACGCCGCAGGTCGCCGACGTTCTGTTTAGTGAGGATGGTGTTGCGGAAGGCTTGGGCAAGGGCAAGACGCTCATCGATATGAGCTCGATTTCGCCTATCGAAACCAAGGAATTCGCAAAGAAAGTCCGCGCAACCGGTGCCGAATATATCGATGCACCAGTGTCAGGCGGCGAAGTTGGAGCGAAAAACGCCAGCCTTTCCATCATGGCAGGCGGCGCACAGGCAAGTTTTGATGCAGCACTACCTCTGCTCAAATTGATGGGCAAAAACATCACGCTGGTCGGCGATTGCGGTGATGGTCAGACAACCAAAGTCGCTAATCAGATCATCGTCGCGCTCAATATAGAGGCCGTTGCCGAAGCGCTGGTGTTTGCCTCCAAAGCGGGTGCTGATCCGGCAAAGGTTCGCGAGGCTCTGATGGGTGGATTTGCCTCGTCGCGCATTCTGGAAGTGCATGGCGAACGCATGATCAAGCGCACATTTGATCCGGGTTTCCGCATTTCGCTGCACCAGAAGGATTTGAATCTGGCATTGCAGGGCGCGAAAGCTCTAGGCGTGTCGCTGCCGAATACGGCAATGGCACAGGAATTGTTCAATTCCTGTGCAGCCCATGGCGATGACGGTCTGGATCATTCTGGGCTGGTGCGCGCATTGGAACGGATGGCAAATCACGACGTTGCCTAATTCAAGCGCCTGATTTCTCTGGAGGGGAGAACATGGAGCTGGCTGTCTGGAGGAGATGGCCGGCTCCATTGATTTTATAAGTTCGTTCAGAAATAGTCGGCCAAACAACAATAATATCGGGAATCTCATGACCGCCATCACCGATCCGAAGAAGTTTTTGACCAGTCTCTTTGATGCAGCGGTTGCTGCTGCTGACCCTGAACTGGTGATCCGCGCCAATCTGCCTGCAAAGCCCAAAGGCCGAACGATTGTGATTGGTGCAGGCAAAGGCTCGGCGCAGATGGCGGCTGCATTCGAGCGGGCATGGGCAGAGCGGCATGAGAATGAGGAAGCGCCGCTGGAAGGTGTTGTAGTCACGCGTTACGGCTATGGCACGCCCTGCAAAACTATTGAGATCATTGAGGCGTCGCATCCGGTTCCCGATGATGCCGGGCTTGCTGCTTCAAAACGACTGTTCGACGCGGTGTCGGGTCTCACCGAGGATGATCTTGTCGTCGCGCTCATTTCCGGTGGCGGTTCGGCATTGTTGCCATCGCCGCCTGAAGGCCTGACCTTGGAAGATGAGATCGCCGTCAATAAGTCGTTGCTGGCATCTGGTGCGCCGATTTCGGCAATGAATGCCGTGAGAAAACACCTTTCGACCATCAAGGGTGGAAGATTGGCTGCTTGCGCCCATCCGGCAAAAGTCTTTTCGCTGGTCGTTTCTGATATTCCCGGTGACAATCCTGCCTTTGTTGCGTCAGGCCCAACTGTGCCGGATAGAACCAGCCGCGACGAAGCGCTGAAACTCATCGAACGCTATAAGCTTGAACTGCCAGATGCTGTGCTCGCGCATATCAAAAGCGAGAAGGCTCATGCGCCAAAACCCGACGACAAAATCTTTGCCGACAATGAAGTACGGGTGATTGCGTCAGCAGCTGTTTCTCTGGAAGCCGCAGTCAAGGAAGCGGAGCGCCATGGCGTTGAGGCGGTGATCCTGTCCGATTCAATGGAAGGTGAGGCACGCGAAGTTGCTCATGTTCATGCGGCGATTGCGCGTGAAGTGGCTGATCGTGATCGTCCGTTTAAAAAGCCAGTGGTGATCCTGTCAGGTGGTGAAACGACCGTGACTATTCGTGCGAAAGGCGGCAAAGGCGGGCGCAACAGCGAGTTTCTACTGTCCTTCGCGCTTGATATAGATAGCTATACGAATATTCACGCGCTGGCAGCGGATACCGATGGCATCGACGGTTCGGAAGATAATGCTGGAGCTTTTGCCGATGGCACAACGGTTTCGCGGCTGCAAAAGGCGGGTGAAGACGGGGCTGCGCGGCTTAACGCCAATGACGCATGGACGGCATTTGATGCGATTGATGATCTGTTCATGCCCGGTCCCACCGGAACGAACGTCAATGATCTGAGAGCGATTTTGATATTGGCTTAGTTTCGTCGTCGATAAGTATCCGGGTCGCAGCTCCGTCTAAGTCTTCATACTGGCCATTTTTCAATGACCATAAAAAACCAGCAAGGCCCAGAACACCAAGGCCCAGCGCGATGGGAATAAGGAAAAGAAGTCCGCTCATTTGTGCGCTTCCTTCAAAATGGCAGCAGGTGCGACAGTGGTTTGCACCGGCTGCTTTTGCTTTCCAGCCCGCAATCGCATGGCGTTGCTGACGACCACGATGGACGATAGCGACATCGATAATGCTGCTACCAATGGCGTCACATAGCCGAAAATCGCAATCGGCACAGCAATGATATTATAGCCTATGGACAGCGCAAAGTTTTGGCTGATCAGCTTGCCAGCTTCCTTCGATACAGCAAAAGCCAGCGGTACGGCGGAGAGGCTTTCGCGCAGGAATACGAAATCGGCAGCATTCCGGCCGATATCGGCAGCGGTTGCGGGAGCCATGGAAACATGGGCTGCAACAAGGGCTGGAGCATCATTAAGCCCGTCACCGACCATCAGAACTTTGCGACCATCGGCGGTTAGTTCCTGCACAAGCTGTGACTTGTCAGCAGGCAGAACTTCGCCGCGATAGGTATCGACACCAAGATAACCGGCAAGCTTTTGCACGGCGGGCTGTTTGTCGCCGGAAATTATTTCCAGCTTCAAACCATTGCGTTTTAGAGTGCCGATGGCAGCGGCTGCATCTTCGCGCGGTTGGTCTTCAAAGCGGAATGTTTCAACCAGCTTGCCGTCGATAGAAAGGCAGGTCTCTGGGCCGTCGGCAGTATCAGCATGCGCATTGCTGTCAGTCCATTCGCGCTTTCCGAGCCGGTAAACCGTGCCATTCAACGCTGCTTCAATGCCCGAACCGGGAATTTCCTCAATGCGTGTGAAAGCAGTCATTGGCTTTGCGCCAGAGAACAACGCCAGCGCTCGGGACAATGGATGACGCGAATAAAGCGACAGTTCAGCTGCAATTTCGAGGTGGTTCGGGTTGATCATATCGCGGTTAATGAGGCGCGGCTGACCAAGAGTCAGCGTTCCGGTCTTGTCGAATATGGCTGTATCGATCTCAGCCATCCGCTCCATTGCGGAACCGTCCTTGATCATGATGCCATTTTCAAACAGGCGACGCGCGGCAACCACCTGAACGATTGGCACGGCAAGTGCCAACGCACAGGGGCAAGTGATGATGAGCGTGCAGATCGCAATATAGATCGAGCGATACCAGTCGCCACCGGTATAGATCATCCAGCCGACAAAGGCCGCAAAGGCTATCGTATGCACCATCGGCACATAAAGCTCCGAGGCACGATCAGCGAGACGACGATAATAGGCGCGGCCTCCTTCTGCGACGTCCATCAGGCGCACCATCTCGGCAAGGAACGAATCCTTGGCTTCGGCAGTTGCGCGAATGACGAGTGGAGCGGAGAGGTTCATGGTGCCCGCACGAATATCCGAGCCGGGACCGACAGGCACTGCATCGCTTTCACCCGATGCAATGGCACAATCGAGTTCCGAGCGTCCGTCTTCCACTTTCGCGTCAACGGGAACGCGCTCTCCTGCTGCAAGGATGATCCGCATTCCGGGGCGGATTTCATTGACCGGCAAATAGTTGCGCTCGTCATTTTCGCCGATAACCACGGCACCACGCGGGCTTAACTGTGCAAGACCTCGCACAGCGGAGCGTGCGCGTGCGCGCATGAGATAATCGAGCGTGCGACCGATCAACAGGAAGAACAGCAGTGAAACCGAGGCATCGAAGTAGGCGTGTTGCCCATGGTTCATGGTCTCATAAACGCTCATGCCGAAGGCAAGCGAAATGGCGAGTGCAATCGGCACATCCATGTTCACACGTCGGGTACGCAAGGCGTTCCACGCAGAAACATAGAAAATCCGACCCGAATAAATCAATGTCGGCAGGGCGATAAGACCGGAAATCCAGTGAAACATATCGCGCGTTGCGGCATCTGCTCCCGACCAGACTGCAACAGACAACAGCATCACATTGCTGGATGCGAAGGCTGCAACGCCAAGTGCTATCAACAGCCGCGTGAAAGTGGGGTCCTTATCCTGAACCATATCGAAAATATGCGCCTCGTAACCAAGGCGGCGTAGCGGATCGACGACATCAGGCGGTGTTTCGCCATCCTTCCAGCGAATGGTGACGCGGCGCGCTGTGAGATTAACGCGAACATATGCGACGCCCGGAAGCTTACCGAGCGCCTCTTCAATGGTCTTGATGCAAAGGCCGCAATGAACGCCGGGAACCGACAGATCAAGCTGGCGCAGGCCGTCGCCCAGCGCACGACTTGCAACCAGCATTTCATCGGGCGAAAGGGTCTGAATGACGGTGGCTATCTGAGCATTTTCAACGCAACAACTCATAAGATCCTCCCGTCCTTCACAAGAACGCGGATGATATGGCGATAGGGATCTTCAAGGCCATACTTTTCATTGGCATCGGCATTGACTTCCATGATCCATGCGCCTTCACCAAGCTCAAGCGGCGCGGTCAGCACACCCTCGTCATCCGTGCTGAGGGTGACTTTGGTGTCGTGCACATCGCCGACCGGGCGCTTGAATTCAACCGTGCCACCGGCCAAGGTAATGGCTTTGCCGTCGCGATCCGCGAGTTTCCAGCTGAACACACCTTCTGCGTAAGATGGCTGGGACTGCCAACCGAGTGCAGCTTGTTCCTTGCCGGTTTCGGCTTTGTCGTTGAACTCTTGGCTTGCGACATAGGTGTTTTTCACCACAAGCCCGCTCCAGCTACTGACTGCCTTGTAAGCCATGGTCATATTGACAGCGATGATGACGCCAAAAAAGGCAATCATGATGCCCAGCATGTGCCAACCGGTAAAAGTGCCTGACGTTTTTGATTTTACTGACATCATTTCTTCTCCGGTGCCATGAAAGTTGCTTTGTAGCGTGCGCTTTCGGAGCCGTCCGCGTCGCGCACTTCGATTTCATAGTCGGAGCGTGGCTCCGTAATTGCATCATGCGGCAGGGTCACGAAAACGCGCAGCGTCTTCAGCCGGTCGGGTTCTACCGGCACATCGTAATTGCCTTCCGCATCGACGTTTTCATCCTGAACAGTCAGCGTTGCACCCGGCAACCCTTCTATCGACAGACGGAAAGTGCGTGGAACGGGGATCATGTTGAGCAGCTTGACGGTATAACCGTTGCGGATTGAGCCATCGGACAGCAACACATATTGCGGCGTGCGGTCATGCAACACGTTAATGCCGATGCGCTGACGCATCGAAAGCGAGATAACGAGCGTGAGGCCGATCAGCGCCCAGACGATGAAGTAAAACAGGATGCGCGGACGCAGAACTTTTTTCAGCGACAGATGTTCAACCGCACTGGAAAACTTGTTTGGCGCTTCATAGACAAGCGTTGGATCGATAGGAGCCGTGCCGTTATTGGTGGCGAGGTCCATATTCGAATTGTAGTCGGCAAGTGTTGCATAGGAGATCAGTCCGCGTTCCTTGCCGACCTTGTCCATCACAGAGTTGCAGGCATCAATGCAGAGTGCGCAGGTAATACATTCAAGCTGCTGCCCGTCGCGAATGTCGATACCCATAGGGCAGGCGGCAACGCAGGCATTACAATCGACGCAATCGCCAACGGTTTCGCCCGTAGCAATTGCCTTTTTGGAGTGACGTGAACGTGGTTCGCCGCGCCAGTCATTATAGGTGACGGTGAGAGAGTTCTCATCGAGCATGGCCGCCTGGATGCGTGGCCAAGGACACATATAAGTGCAGACCTGCTCACGCATCAGGCCGCCGAAAACATAGGTCGTGGCGGTGAGAATGGCGACGGTGAAATAGGCGACGGGTGCCGCTTTAGCCGTGACGAAATCCATAAGCAGAGTGGGGGCGTCGGCGAAATAGAAAATCCATGCGCCACCGGTCAGAATACCGATCAATATCCAGATGCCGTGCTTGGTTACTCGCTTCCAGACCTTGTCAAAGGTCCATGGAGCCTTGTCGAGTTTCATGCGGGCATTGCGGTCGCCTTCGATCGCGCGCTCAACAACAAGATAGAGATCGACCCAGACAGTCTGCGGACAGGTGTAGCCACACCAAGCGCGCCCAGCCGCAGATGTCACCAGAAACAGACCGAGGCCCGCCATGATGAGCAGGCCCGCGACGTAATAGAATTCCTGCGGCCAGATTTCGATGAAGAAGAAATAGAAGCGGCGATTGGCAAGATCAATCAGCACCGCCTGATCGGGCGCATAGGGGCCGCGATCCCAGCGCAGCCACGGCGTCAGGTAATAGATCCCCAACGTAATGAACATGATGATCCATTTGAAGCGGCGGAACTCACCCTGCACACGCTTCGGAAATATCTTCACCCGCGCCGCATAAAGCGACTTCCCACTTTTAGGGAGGCGGGTCTTGGGGGAGTTGACTGCCTGAACGTCTATGCGTTCGACATCGTCTGACATTTGCCTTGCTCCTGAAGCGCGATGCCGGACAGACAGAAGCTGGCTTGCCGGTAGATCGTACTTGCAACAATTGAGAGCGGGGTGGTTATTCGCCGTCCGTTCCAATGCAGTGACATGAGCGCAGCCCCGATTTGCCGTTCAATTGGAGCTGCCCTTGTTTTCACTGGCCCCTTTTCGGGGCCAGTGGTCGTTAGAGCGGTTCCAATTAAGATTGAATCGTTGGAGTCGCTCTAACTATTTGTTTTTAATCATTATCCTACGTAAAACTGCTAAGCACTTTTGCTGGAAATGCTTTATTCACCACCACCGAGCGAGTGGACGAAAATTGCGAGCTGCTTGACGGTTGCATCGCCGAGGCGCGTTTCCCAAGCAGGCATCACGCCATGTTTTGGACGCGCGACCTGACGCGCAATGGCGTCTTCGCTGGAGCCGTAGAACCAGATGGCGTCGGTGAGATTTGGTGCACCAAATTCACGCAGGCCCTTTGCATCCGCGCCGTGACAGACGGCACAGTTTTCAGCAAATACCTTTTGGCCTTCTGGAACCATGGCCGGATCATGTGGCGTGCCGGAAAGGCTGACCACATAAGCTGCGACATCGCGTATCTGCGCGGGCTCGAGGACATCCGCAAAACCCGGCATTTCCGAAACGCGTGTTTCACTATCGTCAGGCGAGCGCACTCCATGACGAATGGTCGTCAGGATGTCGTCGACCGAACCACCCCACAGCCAGTCATCATCATTGAGGTTGGGATAGCCGGGTGCGCCCTGTGCGCCTGAGCCGTGGCACTGCACGCAATTGACGCGGAAAGCAGCCGCACCGCCCGCAATCGCATATTGGCGCAGGTTTTCATCGGCCAGAATCTCATGCACATCCTTGGCTTTGATCTGGTCGATAATGCCCTGACGACCAGCCGCAATCTCTGCGTTCTCTTTCCAGAAATCGCCGCGGCTCGACCAGCCGATCAGGCCCGCGGTTGAATTGGAAATCAGCGGCCATGCGGGATAGGCAATGACATAGGCAAGTGCCCAGACAATCGTTGCGTAAAAGGTCCAGAGCCACCAGCGTGGCATTGGATTGTCGAGTTCCCGAATGCCATCCCATTCGTGGCCGGTGGTCTCTACGCCACTGACTTCATCGATCTGTTTGTCAGTCATTTTTGTCGTCCTTGAATGGAATTTCCTTCGCTTCATCGGCTTTCTTTTTGCTTCCGGGGCGGAAGGCAAAGAGAATGACAAAGACGAAGAAGAGCGCCATGGCGAGCAGGCCCCAGCTATCGGCGAAAGTGCGTAGGGTATTGTAATCCATCGCTAAATCTCCGCTTTATCGCGCTTTGGGGGACTGGTCGTAGGTCGAGAAATCAACGAGCGTGCCGAGCATCTGGAGATAGGCGATGAGCGCGTCCATTTCGGAGATGACCTGCGGATTACCGTCAAAATCACCAACACGTGCCTTGGGATAACGCCCTTCGACACCAGAAGTATCGGCGTTCGGATCGGCTTGAGCCTTCAGGTCGGCGAGTGCATTGTCGACCATCTCGGGGGTGTAAGGCACACCGACTGCCACATTGGCCTTCAGGTTCGCAGCGATGTTGTTGGCATCGAGCGGACGATCTTTGAGGAAGGCGTAGCTTGGCATGACCGATTCCGGCACCACGTCACGCGGACGGATGAGGTGCTGCACGTGCCATTCGTTGGAGTAACGGCCACCGACGCGCGCAAGGTCGGGACCTGTACGCTTAGAGCCCCACTGGAATGAATGGTCATACATGGATTCCGCAGCCAGACTGTAATGGCCGTAGCGCTCCACTTCGTCACGGAACGGGCGGATCATCTGGCTGTGGCAGAGATAACAACCTTCACGCACATAGATGTCACGGCCCGCGAGTTCCAGCGGCGAATAGGGACGCATGCCCTCCACCTTCTCGATGGTATTTTCGAGATAGAACAGCGGCGCGATCTCAACGATGCCACCGACCGTTACCACGGCAAGCGAGGCAATCAGCAGCAAGGTCGCGTTTCTCTCCAGCTTGGAGTGTTTTTTCAGAATAGACATAAATCACACTCCTTATTCGGCTGGCTGCATTGGGGCGCCAGCAGCAGGCCGGGCACCGCCCATTGGCACTTCTTTGCGCAGGTTGCCGCGAATGGTCTGGTAGACATTCCATGCCATGACCAATCCACCGGCGAGGTAGAGCAGACCGCCTGCCGTACGGATGACGTAGTATGGGAACATTGCGAGCACGGTTTCGGCGAAGGAATAGACGAGGAAACCCTGATCGTCGTATTCGCGCCACATCAGACCCTGCTGGATACCGGCAACCCACATGGCAGCGGCATAGAGCACGATGCCGAGTGTTGCGAGCCAGAAGTGCCAGTTGACCATGCGGATCGAATAGAGGCGTTCACGGTCCCACAGCTTGGGTGTGAGGTAGTAAACGGCAGCAAATGTGATCATGCCATTCCAGCCCAGCGCACCCGCATGAACGTGACCAATGGTCCAGTCGGTATAGTGGGACAGCGAGTTGACTGCCTTGATCGACAGCATCGGACCTTCAAAGGTCGCCATGCCATAGAAGGCGATAGCTGCAACCATCAGACGGATGATCGGATCGGTACGAACCTTGTCCCATGCACCCGAAAGCGTCATCAGACCGTTGATCATGCCACCCCATGAAGGCATCCACAGCATGATCGAGAACACCATGCCGAGCGTCTGCGCCCAATCGGGAACAGCCGTGTAATGTAGATGGTGAGGGCCAGCCCAGATATAGAGGAAGATGATAGACCAGAAGTGAACGATCGACAGGCGATAGGAATAGACCGGACGGTTCGCCTGCTTTGGTACGAAATAGTACATCATCGCAAGAAATGGCACGGTCAGGAAGAACGCAACCGCGTTATGGCCGTACCACCATTGGGTCACGGCATCCTGAACGCCTGCGAAGGCCGAATAGCTCTTAACGCCTAAGAACGATACCGGGATCGCCAGATTGTTGATGATATGCAACATGGCAATGGTGATGATGAAGGACAGGTAGAACCAGTTTGCCACATAGATATGCGGCTCTTTGCGCTTCAACACGGTGCCGAGGAAGACAACGAGGTAGGCGACCCAGACGATGGTGAGCCAGATATCGACATACCATTCCGGTTCAGCATATTCGCGGCTCTGTGTGATACCGAGTAGGTAGCCGGTTGCAGCCATTACGATGAAGAGCTGATAGCCCCAGAATACGAACCAGGCCAAATCGCCACCAACGAGGCGTGCGCGACAGGTACGCTGCACGACATAGAAGGATGAGGCGATGAGTATGTTGCCGCCAAACGCAAAAACAACTGCTGATGTGTGCAGCGGACGCAGACGGCCAAAGTTCAGATAAGGTTCCAGATTGAGATCCGGAAAAGCGAGCTGGGCTGCGATAAGCACACCGACTAGAAAGCCAACAACGCCCCAGAATACGGTTGCGATGACACCATAGCGGATCGGTCCATCCATATAGGTGGACTGGTCAACCTTCTTTGGCGTCAGGCCGTAATCGGCATTCCGCATCAGCAAAATGGTGAAGATGGCAAGTGTAGCGAACAGAATCCACATATGGGTTCTGAACAACTCATCATGAGAAAATCCGGCCAGAAGCACGGCAAAAAGTGCTCCCAGACCAGAAAGGACTGTTCCAGCGGCGTAGTTCATCTAATCCCCTCGCAGCGCAAGTCAGAAGCTGTCGAAGTGAAGACAGCTATAGCGATAGTTCTCTATCGGCTCTCTACGAGAGGGTGTCATTGATCTAAATCAACGAGCGCTTAAGCGCATCCCGAAAAGTGTGAAACGGTTTTCGGACAAGATGCGTGCCAAAACAAAAGATTAGAGCGCCTGCGACGAATTGGGAGTTTTTTGGGAAATCAGTTGCTGTCAGTGATGGGCGTCAGATGGATGAGAATATCAACCTTGCTGACCTTGTAACCCGCAGGTGGCGGAGGCAGGGGACCAACACTTACATCATTGGATGCAATGTCGATGATCCTGTCTTCGTCATGAATGTAGAAATGCGTATGATCGCCCGTATCCGTATCGAAATAGGTCCGCTCACTATGTAAGCTGATCTTGCGGATGAGACCTGCATCGGCGAACTGATTAAGTGCGTTGTAGACTGTTGCGACCGAAAGTTTTTCCCCGTGCAACAAGGCTTCTTCGTTCAACATATCCGGGGTTACATGCCGATGCTTGTCAGTGAACAGTAAGCACCCGAGAGCTATGCGCTGACGGGTCGGGCGCAACCCGGCCCGTCTTAAAATCGCTTTGACTGTTGATGCCTGCTGCCGTCTCCATTCTTTGCCAGAAAGAGGAACGTGCTTTGACAAGAGCTGTGAAGCGTCAGGCCCTGATTTAGGCCCCGATCTAGGATTGAACAGCATGAACAGTCTCGGTTTCTTTTCTCAGAAGCGATATCTGAACTCGAACGAATATACTATATTAATGCAAATGATTTGCAATTGCATTAATATAGTAGGAGACCTAATGTTCAACGTAAACAGGCAGGAATTTATGTCGCAGTTTGTGCCGGAATGATAAGAAGGGCGCGCAGGCCGCCTTCAGGGCGATTGTGTAGTTGCAGTTCGCCACCCATGCGGGTTGCTGCCATCTGGACAATTGGAAGGCCAAGACCGCTGCCGTTTTCACTTCTGTTGGCACCGCGATAAAAGCGCTCGGTCACGTGGATCATCTCCTCGGGAGGTATTCCGGGGCCATCGTCTTCAACAGTGAAGATGAGGCGCTCGCCATCCTGATTGAGACTGCATCTGACTGAACTGCCTTCCGGCGAATGGTTGACGGCGTTCTCGATCAGATTGCGCATGGCTAACGTGAAGAGGTGCGGGTATTGCATCGTAACCAGTGGCAGATTGCCCGGTAGCTCGATTTTGACGCCACGATGCGCCGCAAGCATCCGCATATCCGTTGAGATTGAAACGAGCAGCTGGCAAGCGGGCTCGGGTGCTGGAGGCTCCATTTCATCGCCTGTTTCAAGCGCTGCCAGATCAAGCAACTGATTGACCAGACGGCTGGTGCGATCGACGCCAGCGGCAATCTGACGAACGGCGTTGATACGCATGGCGTCGTCTTTTGCGCCCTCTGCAATTTGGGCCTGTGTTTTGAGACCTGCAAGCGGGGTCTTCAACTCATGTGCCGCAAAGATTGCAAAATTACGCTCGCGCTCCCGCGCTTCTTCCACACGATGGAAAAGCCCGTTGAGCGCCGAAACAGCCGGGGCAATTTCTGACGGAAGCTTCTCTTCGCGCAGTGGCCGTAAGTCTCTCGCATCCCGTTTGGATAAGATTGCTGCAAGGTTGCTTAGTGGATTGAGGCCACGCCGCACGCATAGCCAGATCAGGATAGCGAGGATCGGAAGCAGAAGCAGTGCCGGTAGTACGACGCCCGTAACCACACTTTGCACCAACCGCTCGCGAACTGAAAGGCTGTCGCCAACCATCACGCGCAAGCCCAGTTGCGTATTCTCGACCGCAAAGACGCGCCAGCGATCGCCCGCGACAACTGTATCAGAGAATCCATTGGCTACATCCGTCAGTCGTTCGCCAGGCGCGCTTTCGGATCGTCCCACAAGCTTGCCGTCGATCGCCCATATCTGGCAAAAAAGCTGGCGGTCATACATTGGGAAATCTGGCATAGGCTTCAGCGAAAGCTGCCCGCCATCCCCATCAGGACCGACTTCGACGCGATGCTCAGTCAGCAACGAGTTGACCATGCGAGCGGCTTCCATCAAGCGCGCATCGAGCACTTTTTCGAGGCGCGACTGCGTGCTGACATGAATCCAGACCACGGCAAACAGCCAGACGAGGCAGGTGATGCCGATCAATATGCCGGTGAGGCGACTGCGAATGGAGTTCATGTATGGGCTCCCGCAAGCCTGTAGCCGACACCGCGAACAGTTTCGATAAAGCCGGAGCCGAGCTTGGCGCGAAGGTGATGGATATGTACTTCCACTGCGTTGCTTTCGACTTCCTCTTGCCAGCCATAAAGTGCTTCTTCGAGCGATGACTTGGAAACGGTAGCCGTCGGGCGCTCCATCAAGGTGCGCAATATCGAAAACTCACGTCGCGTCAGACGCAGGGGGGTGCCCTTGAATTGCACCGTCATTTCAGCCGGATCAAGTTCTACGCCTTGCCATTCAAGTGTAGCACTGGCGCGACCTGAGCCACGCCGTGCAATGGCGCGCACACGCGCCGCAAGCTCATGCAGATCAAACGGCTTGCCGACATAATCATCTGCACCCGCATCAAGACCTGCAATGCGTTCGGGCACCTGATCGCGAGCGGTCAATAACAGAACTGGTGTTTCATCGCGTGCTTGTCGCATGGCTTTCAATATGTCGAGGCCGGAACCGTCGGGAAGCATCAGATCGAGCACGATCGCATTGTAATTCTGGGCAGCAAGGGCTGCCTCTGCATCGCCACAACTTGCGACAGCGTCCACGGTAAAGCCGGCCAACCCCAGTCCCACGGAAAGCCCGTCGAGCAGGATTGCATCGTCTTCAACCACCAGAATGCGCATGTGTCTTCCTGTTTCCGCCTTGTTTCAACTGTAAGCGGCTTCTCGCTTTGCCAGCTTAAGGCTGCCTTAAGGTGACGGCAGCATTTGCTTTTTACAACCTAATCTATTTTGCACGAATCAAATTACCCGGAATAATTCGAATGCGCTTTTTTGCGATACTCGTCGCTTTTTTTATGATGGTTCTTTCGTCCGCAGTGGCTGCAAGCCCGCTGCCGGTCGATGATGCATTTCGTCTAAGCGTGGTGAAGGACGGCGATAACCGACTGATTTTCAATTGGCAGATTTCAGACGGCTACTATCTTTATCGCGATCATATCGAAGCAAAAGATGCAAAAGGTCAGGCGCTGGCCGTCGATACCCAGCCAGGCATCGCAAAAGATGATCCGAACTTCGGACGCCTTGAAGTCTATTATACCCGTGCAAGCGCCGGTATTCCGACAGGCAATGAACCCATTCAACTGACTTATCAGGGCTGTCAGGAAGACGGCATCTGCTATCGACCTGAAACCCGTACCATCGATCCGGTAACGCTTGCAGTCAGCAGTCAGATGGGTAAGGCCTTTTCACAAGGCTCGGCATTTACGGCGGCGCCAACACCGAATGACCAAGGCAAAGCTTTCGCACTCGCTCCTGAAAAGGGCATGATTGAGAACCTGCTTGATCAGGGTGGTTCAGTGCTGGTGATTGCGGCTTTTCTTGCTTTCGGCGTGCTACTGGCCTTTACGCCTTGCGTGTTCCCGATCTATCCGATTGTTGCCGGAACTCTGGCGCGAGAAGGTGAAAAACTGACTGCGCGACGTGGTTTTGTTCTGTCCAGTACCTATGTTGTCAGCCTTGCGCTTGGGTTTGCAGTCATTGGCGCTATTGCAGGCTGGTCCGGCCAAAACCTGCAAATGGTGCTGCAATCCAAATGGATGGCCTTGGCACTTGCCGGAATATTCACACTGCTGGCCCTGTCGATGTTCGGCCTGTTCCAAATCCAGTTGCCATCATCGTGGGTGAGTGCAATTTCTGCCAAGACTGGTCGACGAACCGGTTCAAAACGCTCTGCTGCAATTCTCGGCTTTTCGTCGGTGTTGATCGTTGGCCCCTGCGTTACGGCACCCTTGGCAGGCGCGCTACTTTATATCGCGCAGACCGCCAACGTAGCACTCGGAGCCAGCGCTCTCTTCGCACTTGGCATCGGCAAAGGTCTGCCTTTGATTGCGTTTGCTACGCTTGGTGCAGGCACCTTGCCACGTGCCGGAGCCTGGATGGAACTGTTCAAGCAGGTATTTGGCTTTGGTTTTCTGGCAACCGCTATCTTTATGGCGGCACCTTTGTTGCCCTCGGGCGTGGATATGGTGCTTTGGGCCTTGCTGCTTTTTGGCGTTGCGAGCTTTGCCTTTCTCAATATACCGGGGCGCAGTGTTGTCGCCCGCACCATCGGCACGACGGCCTTCGTTTATGGCGTTATTTTGATGCTCGGCGTGGCATCGGGTGGCCGCGATCCATTGCAACCGCTGGCGGCATTGGTTAATCGTGACGTTAACCATAATTTGGCCGAGCTGCGATTCGCGCCGGTCGATACGGTTTCTGCCCTTCAGGAAAAGCTGGACGCGGCGCACGGCGACAAGCCGACGCTGGTCTATTTCACGGCAGATTGGTGCGTAAGCTGCTCTACTGTGGAGCGGCGCGTCCTGCCGGATGCAGGCGTGAAGAAAGCGCTTGGCGGATATCAGCTTATCAAGGCGGATGTCTCGGACCTCAATGCGGGCAATGCCGATCTCATGGCAAAGCTCAAAGTGGCAGGTCCGCCAACCATGGTTTTCTTCAACAATGCCAGCAAAGAGCCTGAAGGAACAAGATTGGTCGGCGATGTATCGTCGACAACCATTGAACGCTCTGTCGGGCTTCTAAGGACCGACCAGAAGCAAGGCTTATGAGAGCGCATCCGAAAAGTGGAAACCGGTTTTCGGAACAAGATGCGCGTTAAAACGAAAGGTTGGAGCGCTGATCTGGTGCAATCAGATCAAAACGCGCTCTAAATTGAACATGGCTCGGGGACATTTGGGGTATTGGGCATTGACTACTCAAAATCAAAAGGGGCGCACAGCAGCGTCCGTAGCGCGGCTGTTGTTGATCAGCCTGCTGCCGCTAGTCGTTGCGGCTTGTACGACGACGTCGTCAGATAGCCCGATCGCAGTGACGATGCCAGAAACGGTTGCTGTCGCTCCTCAGCCCGTGGCTGCAGCACCTGTTGTTGAGCCTTTGCCAGAACCTGAAGTGCAGACGGCAAAGAGCGAATATGAAGTCATGTATGGTGCAGTCAATGATGGCGGTAATCAGATTGCAGCACTTGATCTGAGCAAAATCGCAGAGCGTAATCTGCGTAAGCAGGTCAATTACAAGACCAGCCATCCGGTCGGAACTATCATTGTCGATCCCTATGCGCGCTATCTTTATCTCGTGCAGCCCGGCGGCAAAGCCATGCGTTATTCCGTAGGTGTCGGTCGTGCAGGCCTGACTTTCAGCGGTGAGGCAAAGGTTGCGTATAAGGCGCAATGGCCGCGTTGGACGCCGACGCAGAATATGATTAAGCGCAATCCGGATCATTACGCGAAATATGCCAAGGGTCTGGAAGGTGGTATCCGCAATCCACTCGGCGCGCGAGCCCTCTATCTCTATCGCGATGGCAAAGATACGCTCTATCGCATCCACGGTACGAATGAGCCATGGTCGGTCGGCAAAGCCGCATCTTCAGGCTGCATCCGTCTTTTCAATCAGGACATTCTCGACCTTCATAAGCGTGTTTCCAGCGGAAGCCGTGTCGTCGTTCTGGATAAGTCTCAATCAAGGGCCCAATCTTCTGAAGGAGAAAGCTAATGATCAATCGTCGTCAGATGCTGGCAGCAACTGCAGCCGGTGCCGCAACAATTGCCATTTCTGGCGGCGAGAGCTTCGCCCAGCGTGTGCCGACTGTCGCCGATGTCCTCTATGACAAAGACATCCCGGTTCTCGGCAATCCAAATGGCGATGTCACCATCGTTGAATATTTCGACTATCAGTGCCCTTACTGCAAAAAGGGCCATTCCGAACTCATGCGCGTTGTCGAAAATGACGGCAAGGTGCGGTTGGTATTGAAAGACTGGATTATCTTTGGCGACAACTCGGCTTATCCGGCGCGGCTGGTGCTGGCGGCCGAAAAGTCTGGTGACTACGTCAAGGCGATGGAAGCCATGATGGTAACACCGGGCCGTCTGACCAAAGATCAGACGGATGCAGCACTCAAGAAAGCTGGTCTTGATCCGAAAAAGCTTGAAGCCGCTTACAAAGCAGATGCTGCACGGATCAACGGCATTCTTGAACGCAATATGGATCAGGGTGAAGCCTTCAATTTTGGTGGCACTCCGTCCTTTGTCATTGGCACCAGACTTTATGGAGGCGTGATGAAAGAGCAGGACCTGATCGAAGCGATCAAGGAAGCGCGCAAGGCTTAAAAACGTTTCGGAAATTTGAAAGCAAGCAGCGGAGTGTTGTCGGTCTTGTCTGGGGTTAGATTTCCTTCATATTAGGAAGGACAACGGACATGAACCTGATGACACTCACGCAAACGAACAGCAACGACACTGATGAAAGCCGCTGGAGACAAGTGCTGGCGCGCGACAAGGCATCAGATGGCCAATTCGTTTACGCTGTACGCACGACGGGCGTCTATTGCCGCCCTTCATGCCCATCGCGGCGGGGAAAACGCGAAAATGTGCAGTTTTTTGTTGCTTGCGAAGATGCAGAGCATGCAGGCTTTCGCCCTTGTATGCGGTGCAAGCCACACATTGATGCGACGCTCGACGCACAAAACAACGCGCGTTACGCCGATATGGTATCTGCAGCCTGCCGCTTCATTGAAAGTGCGGAAGAAGTTCCGGCACTCGAAGACATTGCGCGTGCAGCAGGGGCAAGTTCCGCACATTTCCATCGCATCTTTAAAAGCTTTACTGGCCTGACACCAAAGGCTTATGCCGATGCACATCGTGCAGGCAGAATGCGAGCAGCACTCAAGGCCAATGGCAGCCGCGTAACGGACGCGATCTATGAGGCAGGCTATAATTCCTCCAGCCGCTTCTATGAGGCTTCGGACAAGATTCTCGGCATGAAACCGAAGGTCTACAAGTCAGGCGGCGAAAACGAGACCATCCGCTTTGCGATCGGACAGTCGGCACTTGGTGCTGTTCTGGTGGCCGAAAGTGAGAAGGGGGTCTGTGCCATTCTGATGGGCGATGATCCGCAGGAGCTGATTATCGATCTGGAAAAGCGCTTTCCGAAAGCGCAGCTTGTCGGAGCAGACCGCGATTTCGAGGATCATATCGCGCAGGTGATTGGCTTTGTCGAAAATCCCGGTATTGGGTTTGATCTGCCACTTGATTTGAGAGGCACAGCTTTTCAGCAGCGCGTGTGGCAAGCTTTGCGGGAGATTCCACTGGGCAAGACCGTAAGCTATAGCGAACTTGCCCAGACAATCGGTCTGCCCAAATCAACGCGGGCCGTGGCACAAGCCTGTGGTGCCAACAAGATTGCTGTTGCGGTTCCTTGCCATCGGGTCGTGCGTCATGATGGCGGCCTTTCCGGCTATCGCTGGGGTGTGGAGCGCAAGCGTGATCTGCTTGAAAGAGAGCGCCAGTCATGAAGGATAAACTGGCCTCTTATCACTGGGGAAAAATCGCCGATGAGCTGGATCAGTTTGGCACTGCAACGCTTGCAAAAATCTTGTCCTCACATCAATGCAATCAGCTTGTCGGGCTCTATGATGCACCCGATGCATTCCGCTCGACAATCACGATGGCAAGACATGGCTTCGGGCGCGGTGAATACAAGTATTTTTCCAACCCGCTCCCGGATATCATTCAAGGCTTACGGCAGGAGCTATATGCGCGGCTAAGTCCCATCGCCAATCGTTGGAGCGAGCGTCTTGGGAGCGGAGTACAATATCCCGCAAGTCATGATGAGTATCTCGCAATCTGTCACGCGGCAGGACAGGTGCGTCCGACGCCGCTGATTCTGCAATATGTCGATGGTGATTATAATTGCCTGCATCAGGATCTCTACGGTGATCTGGCTTTCTCGCTCCAGGTAGCGGTTCTGCTGTCACAGCCGGGCGAGGATTTCACCGGCGGCGAGTTTGTGCTGACCGAGCAGCGCCCGCGTATGCAAAGCAGGGCGGAAGTCGTGCCTTTAAGGCAGGGAGATGCCGTGATTTTTGCGGTAAACGACAGGCCAATTCGTGGTACACGTGGCGATTATAAGGCGAAAATGCGGCACGGCGTCAGTCGTCTGCGCTCAGGCAAGCGTCATACGCTGGGCATTATATTTCACGATGCACGATAAAGGGTTGCAACGTTTCGGTTGATGGCTTTTGATCGCGGCACGAGATCAAAGGAGTCGGAAATGAGCGTGACCATTTACGGTATCAAAAACTGTGACACCATGAAGAAGGCGCGCACATGGCTTGAAGATCATGGCATCGATTACACCTTCCACGATTATAAGAAGGAAGGCCTCGATGCTGCGACACTCGACCGCTTTCTAAAAGACATTGAGTGGGAAAAGCTGCTCAATCGTGCAGGCACAACCTTCCGCAAACTGCCAGATGGCGAGCGTCAGAATGTCGATGCTGCGAAGGCACGCGAGCTGATGCTGGCGCAGCCTTCTATGATCAAGCGGCCGGTACTGGATAAGGCTGGCAAGCTGACTGTCGGCTTCAAGCCCGATCAATACGAGATGTTCTTCAAAGCTTGAGCATCTCAAGGTTTGCCTTAGATAATATGTCTTCACATGACGATAGCGGGCAGGCCAAACCATGCATAAGCGGTTAGACAGAGTTTTCCAGCAATGGTCGGTCAGTTGGCGCGATGCGCTGATTGCCTCCGTTGCCGGTGCGGTTGCATGGCTGGTTTGTCAGTGGATGCTCGGCCAGCCGCGACCCGTCTTTGCAATGGTGACGGCAGTTATCTGTTTGGCACCTAATCTGCCCAATCACGGAAAACAGGCAGTCGGTGTCATTACCGGTGTCACAACGGGGGTTGTGGTCGGCGAACTCTCGTTGCTTTTGCCGGAAACAATTCCGGTCCTGCATATGAGCGTTGTCACTTGCATCGCGATGGTGCTTGCAACGACCTTCGGCTTGGCGCCGGCAATAGCCATCCAATCCGGCGTTTCCGCCATTCTTGTGCTGGCGATGGGTCCGCAGGTCGCGGGCATGACACGCCTCATCGATGTGCTGGTGGGCGCTGGCATTGGTCTACTGTTCAGCCAGATATTGGTGACACCTGATCCGGTACGGCTGATTGACAGGGCCGTGCGTGGGCTTGTCGATAACATCCTGAAAGGCTTGAAACAGTCAGCGGTAGCGCTTGAAAAGCAGGACGTTGTCCATGCCCAAAGCGCAATAAACCAGTTCACGCAGGCGCAGCGCGCGCTGAATGCTCTGGGCGAGGGTATCGCTTTAGCGCGGTCGAATGCGCGCTGGTCCTTGCGTGGACGGCTCGTCGCGCGTGAAGTCAGTGAAATGGCAGGCCGCTATGATCGCCGCGGCATTCGTCTTTATGCATCTGCTTTGCTGTTTGGCGAGGCGCTTGGCAATGCGCTGCGCAAGAAAGAAGCCTCACCACCTGAATGGATCGCACGGTCGCTGCAATCGGTAATCCACAATTGCAATCTGGATGAAGGCGACACACCGGAGCGTTTGACACCAGTGCCACAGGATATCGATTTCAGCTGGCGTGATACGGCTTTTCGCCTGCAGTCGGTCAATGAGACGCTGCTGCACTTCCTGCATTCGGCCCAGCCCGACAGCGTGCCTGTTCGTAAGACATAATCGTCTGCTGCTTTAGGCTTGCTGCTGTGAGAGCCGCCAAGTGACGGGAAACCTTACAAAAATTTAACTGGTAAAGGATGCGGGACAGGCATTTCATAAATGCAGAATTGCATTTTTGGATTTCCCGATGTTTGTATCGTTTTTCCCGCGTCCCAAGCTCTTCTTTTCGTCCGCACTTCTCTGGACCATCCTTGCGGTGCTCGGCTGGTATGAAGGGGGCGCTAAACTCGGCGGCATGGTCGGATTGCCACCTGCAGCAGCTGATGCAGCCCCCATCATCGGTGCGAGTATCTTCTGGTCGGCACCATTCCTGTGGTTCTATGTTTATTTCGTGGTGGTGGCGCTGGCATTCTACACTTTATGGGCTTGGTTCTCACCGCATCCATGGCAGCGCTGGTCGATCCTTGGCTCGGCTCTCATCCTGTTTACGACTTACTTCAGCGTTCAGGTCAGCGTTGCGGTCAATGCCTGGTATGGGCCGTTCTATGACATGGTGCAAAAAGCTCTGGGTACGCCGGGTGCCGTTTCGGCCGCCGATTTTTACTGGGGCGCACTGGACTTCGCGGGCATCGCTTTTCTGGCGATCACGATTGGCGTCCTGAGCATGTTCTTCGTCAGCCATTATATCTTTCGCTGGCGCACGGCCATGAACAGTTATTACATGCTGCACTGGCAGAAACTGCGCCATATCGAAGGTGCCGCCCAGCGCGTGCAAGAGGATACGATGCGCTTTTCCACGACGCTGGAACAGCTTGGTGTCAGCCTCGTAAAGTCCGTCATGACACTGATCGCCTTTCTGCCGGTGCTTTTTACGTTCTCGGAAAAGGTCAGCGAACTTCCGATTATTGGCACTATTCCGCATGCGCTGGTTTGGGCCGCTATTGTGTGGGCGATCTTCGGGACCGCCTTTCTGGCGCTCGTCGGTATCAAGCTGCCGGGTCTCGAGTTTAACAATCAGCGGGTGGAAGCAGCGTATCGTAAGGAGCTTGTTTACGGCGAAGACCACGAGAACCGCGCTGAACCGATAACCATGGGCGAGCTGTTTTCAAATGTGCGCCACAATTATTTCCGGCTCTACTTCCACTATGTGTATTTCAATGTCGCGCGCATTTTCTATCTGCAGGCGGATAATATCTTTCCGCTGCTGATCCTCATTCCTTCTATTGTCGCGGGTAAGCTGACGCTGGGTCTAATGAGCCAGATTTCCAACGTTTTCGAGCAGGTGCGAACCTCGTTCCAATATCTTGTCAACTCATGGACGACGATTATTGAACTGCTTTCAATCTACAAGCGCTTGCGCGGTTTTGAGGCAGCGATTGATGGGCCGCTAGTGCCTGCACTGGATCAGGAAAATCTCGGGCTGTCGGCATAAACTGCACACCAAGCTCTAGTGTTATGATCGATTCTGCGTGGCATGGCCGCTCGGGGAGTCGGTGCTGTTGAGATAATCATTATAGGTCGTGCACTTAACATCTGGCTTGTTGCAGACTTCCGACACCAGCCGTTCCATGGCGCGCCAATAGGCCCCGTCATTCATCAGCACAAAATGAAAACCGAGCTGCAACGGAATGCGCTCGCCTTCATATTGCTTGTCAAAAGCGGCGCGAAACGCCTTGTAGGCCCGTTCCTCAAATTCGGCTGATTGGGCTGGTGCTTCCTTGCCCTTTGAGTGACGAACATAGAGATTATAATCCATGCCGACGATAACGCGCTGGGATGGACCTTCAGGAATAAGCGGCAGGCCAAACGATGCAAACCGGCTATTTATCTGCGGTAATTCCGGTCCGCGTGTGATGGACGATGCCTGATAGCGGAAGCCATTGGCTTTCAACGCATCCTGCACGGGCTTGGAGGCTGCGAGATAAGGCGCGCGGAAGCCGTTGATGCCTTTACGGGCCAGCTCCTGCCAGCCGTCGGGTTCGCCTTCGATACCATTGTTTTTGTAGGCATCTGCCGTGATGCGACGGAATTCCCTGATTTCCTTGTCCCAGTCTGCGGTTGACCAGTTGGTGCCATCAAAATGGCCACAGCCATGGCTTGCGATTTCGTTGCCTTCCAGATGTGCCTGCCAGATATTATCGAGGCGGGTCACAACCTCATCGTCGCTTAATGCAAAACCAACATTGGATGAACCAGCACGCTTATGCGGTGGCTGATAATCACGACGGTCCTTCTTGGTCATCAGAAAGACGCAGGACAGGAAATAGGTGAAATGTGCATTGTTATTTTTTGCCAGCTCCCGCGAGCGCGTCCAAAGCTTGTTGTCATGCGCTCCGTCAAACGAAATCAGCACATATTGCGGCTTCGTCGTCTCAGCGGCGACAGAACTTGCAGCGAGTGCGGAAGCGATGATGACGGCGGGAGTGATGAGACGCATGGGGGAATGAACGCAATCTGGCTGGAAAAGTTGCCTGTTAGTCACAAAATATGGCGAAGCTCCGACGCAAATGCACATTGTTTCTTGCGCTTACAGCTTATTTCGCCGACAGGTCTTACATATGGCGCGAATTCCGACTAAAAGCGCCAGAATAGATAAATTAAGATCAACGGTTTTTAGAGCGCGGCTCCACAAGTGTCGCACTCCACTAAAGATGGCAGGTCCATGGCAGACGACAGTTTCATTCGCGAGGTAAACGAGGAACTCCGTTCAGAACGGGCAAAGCAGGTTTGGAAAAACTTCGGCCCGGTCGTGATCGGTGCTGCGGTTGCGGTTGTCATTGGTACGGCCGCCTGGGTTGGCTATCAGCATTGGACTGACAGCAAAGCCTCTGCTTCCGGTGACAAGTTCCTGGCAGCACTCGATCTGGCCTCTTCCGGCAAGAACGATGAAGCTATTGCGGCACTCGATGATCTGGAAAAGACCGGTTACGGCTCTTATCCAGTGCTGGCTCGTCTGCGCGCTGCCTCCGTTCAGGCAGAAAAGGGCGATGTGACAGCAGCTGTTGCAGCCTTTGATGCTGTTTCTGCCGACAATGCCGTACCTGCGCCAATGCGTGATGTGGCCCGTCTGCGTGCAGCTTATCTGCTCGTTGATTCTGGTTCTTATGATGATGTCGCAAAGCGCGTTGAAACGCTTTCGGCAGATGGCAATCCAATGCGCTCCAGCGCGCGCGAGGCTCTTGGTCTGGCAGCATGGAAGGCGGAGCGTTTCGACGATGCTGCCAAGCTTTATCAGCAGATTGCCAATGACACTCTGGCTCCGGCGAATATCCGCCAGCGGGCCAATACAATGCTAGATCTCATGCGCGGCGCCGGTATCAATTTGCCGGAAGCCCAAGGCTAAACCGCGCTTACCTCCGGAGTAATACGAACCCATGGGTTTCACTCTCGCCATCGTCGGGCGTCCCAATGTCGGCAAGTCCACACTGTTTAATCGCCTCGTCGGCCGCAAGCTGGCGCTGGTCGATGACTTGCCGGGCGTTACGCGCGACCGGCGCATCCATGATGCCAAGCTTTACGATCTGAAGTTTCAGGTCATCGATACTGCGGGTCTCGAAGATGCAGCCAATGACAGCCTGGAAGCACGCATGCGCGCCCAGACTGAGGCTGCTATCTCTGAAGCCGATGCAATTCTGTTTGTGATTGATGCCAAAGCCGGCCTGACGCCTGCTGACAGCACTTTTGCTGAACTGGTGCGTCGTTCCGGTCGTCCCGTTGTGTTGGTTGCCAACAAGGCGGAAGCACGCGGCGCGCAAACCGGCATGTACGATGCTTTCCAGCTCGGCTTAGGCGAACCATGCGCGATTTCTGCTGAACATGGTCAGGGCATGCCTGATCTGCGCGACGCGATTGTAGAGCTTCTGGGCGAAGAACGCGCATTTGCAGATCAGCGTGCAGAAGAAGCTGCGGAAGAGGCCTTCACACCTAAAGCGGTTGGTGAGCTGATCGGTGATGATATCGAAGACCCGGATGAAGAAATCATTGCGGAATACGATACGACCAAGCCACTGCGCATTGCCATTGTTGGACGCCCGAATGCAGGCAAGTCCACAATGATCAACACCATGCTCGGCGAAGACCGTCTGCTGACGGGCCCCGAAGCCGGTATTACGCGCGATTCGATTTCCGTTGACTGGGAATGGCGTGGACGCAACATCAAGCTGTTCGACACCGCTGGTCTGCGCCGCAAATCGCGTGTGCAGGAAAAGCTTGAAAAGCTTTCCGTAGCCGATGGTCTGCGTGCTATTCGCTTTGCTGAAGTTGTGATCATCGTGCTCGATGCAACAATCCCGTTTGAAAAGCAGGACTTGCAGATTGCCGATCTGATTATTCGCGAAGGTCGTGCGCCGGTTATCGCGTTCAATAAATGGGATCTGATCGAAGATCGCCAGATGGTTCTGGAAGATCTTTACGAAAAGACCGCACGGCTTCTGCCACAGGTACGTGGTCTTCGCGCTGTGCCGATTTCCGGTGAGCGCGGCCAGGGGCTGGACAAACTCATGGAGAATGTCGTCAAGACCCATGAAATCTGGAACCGTCGTATCTCGACCGGTCGCCTGAACCGTTGGCTGGAAGGGGTTATTGCGCATCAGCCGCCACCGGCAGTTTCGGGACGCCGTCTCAAGGTCAAGTACATGACGCAGATCAAGACCCGCCCGCCAGGCTTTGTGGTCTCCTGCTCGCGTCCTGATGCGATGCCGCAATCCTATGTGCGTTACCTCATCAACGGTTTGCGTGAGACATTTGAAATGCCGGGCGTGCCGATCCGCCTGTCGCTCAAGACATCGGAAAATCCGTTCGCGGGCCGTGCGAAAAAGAAGCGCTAAAAGCATTTCTGACGAGAGCTACTGCTGCTTTCGCTGATTAAGAAATGCAGCAGAACAAAGCAAAAGCCCGGGACACGATCCCGGGCTTTTGCTTTAAGTTTTAATCGCCGCGAGATGCCTTGGCACCTGCAGGCGCTCCGGTCATGCCACCGTCCACGGTGATTTCTATGCCGGTCACGTTGGTGGATTCGTCGGAAGCGAGATAGAGCGCAGCTCGGGCGATTTCTTCCGGTTCGCTCATCCTGCCCGTAACGCTTCTGCTGCCAAGCTGAGCCTCAAGAACTGTCATTGCATCTGGTGTCGGCGCAGAAGAATGCCAGATCGGTGTTTTGGTTGCGCCCGGCGTCACCTGATTTACACGGATGCCGCGCGGCGCAAGTTCTGCTGCGAAATTGCGCGTGAATGCGCGCACCGCACCTTTGGATGCCGCATAAGCACCCCATCCCGGAACGCCAAGCACAGCGTCGACCGAACCGTTCAGGATGACGGATGCATTGTCATTAAGATGAGGCAGGGCAGACTGTACTGTGAAGAAGACTGCCGTCAGATTGGTGCTGATAATTTGATTGAACTGCTCAAAACTTGTCTGACCGAGCGGTGTTGCACCACCAATACCAGCATTGGCGAAAACCACATCAAAACGACCGAACTTTTGCGCAGCTTCCGTAAAAGCGGCTTCGGTTGCCGCAGCATCGGTGACATCGAGTTTTAGTGCAAAAGCGTTGTTGCCCAGTTCCTTTTGAGCTGCGGCAAGTGTTTCCGGATTTCTGCCGGTGATAATGACCTTTGCGCCCTCATCGAGAAATACCTTGGCGGTGGCAAATCCAATACCGCTATTACCGCCGGTGATCACGGCAACCTTGTTGTTCAGGCGCATTTCAGTCTCCTGGGTTTTATCCGATGTGGATTATGATTGACATCCATAAAGATTATGTATGTAATCCAGAACGTCAAGTCACGAAATCGGGAGAATTTTTATGGGCCATTCCCAGCTCGACAAACAGAAGACCCACGATCGTATCGTAGAAGTCGCAGCGCGTCGTCTGCGCGAAAAAGGGTTGGAAGGCATCGGTGTGGCCGACCTCATGAAAGAGGCAGGGCTGACGGTTGGCGGTTTCTACAAACACTTTGCCTCTCGTGAGGACATGGTTGTCGAAGCTATGGAGCTGGCATTCAATGCATGGGAAGCAAGCGCGAGGGCCAAGGGGAAAGACCCTGCGACGGTCGCTATCGGCGAATATGTGGAAACCTATCTCAGCTCAGAGCATAGAGACGATGTAGCAAGCGGGTGCCCATTCGCCGCACTCACCGCAGATATGGCACGCAGTGGCGACAAGTGTCGCGCGGCGGCAACCGCACGGATTAAATCCAACCTCGACACCATGATCGCTCGGCTTGATGATACGCGCGATGCAGAGGCGCGACGCAAGGCGATTATTCTTTCGTGTCTGATGACGGGCGCTGTTGGAATAGCCCGCATCGTTGATGATGCGGAACTGTCGGATGAAATTCTCGCGACGGTGCGCGAATTCGTTGGGGAATTTGTGCGGGATCGATAATCCCGTTTCAGGCAAACACGCCACCCTCATCGGCATCGACCGTGATCGATAGCGACACATGACGCGGACGCGTTAGCGCAAACAGAACGGATTCGACAATATCGCGACTGGTGGCTGCTTCACCCTTGTGCCGTTTGGATGAAGCTTCCCAACTTTCATCAAGCGGCGAGGCGTCTTCGAGATAAGGCGGATGTACGACGATTGAGCGAACGGGCGTGTTAGCGAGTTTTTGCCGCAAGCCATCTGCCAATGCTGCCTGGGCGCGCTTTGCTGCATAGAACGGCACGGAGACTGTTTGAAGCGGCGCATTTGACAGGCCGCTAATCGATCCAATCGTCACGATATCCGGACCGGATGATTGACTGAGAAGGGGAAGTAGCCCCTGTGTAAACAGAAATGTTCCGGTCACGGCCGCATTAATCACGCCCGCGACTTCCGCGATCGAATAGTCTTCTTTCCGGTCTTCGAGCCACATCGCGCCATTGTTGATGAGAATATCGACTGCCGCATGATCTGATTTGATGGTTTCGATTGCCGCTACAACGCTTGTCATGTCAGCAAGATCGACTTGAACGGTTTTCACGCTGCGTCCGCTTTTGTCCGCAATGCTTCTGGCTGTCGCTTCAAGCGCTTTCAGATTGCGTCCGCAAAGCACCACATCGCACCCGGCTTCAGCGAGAGAAAATGCCAGTGCTGCGCCCAGACCGCGTGCTGCACCCGTGACAATTGCGGTGGTTCCTTCAAAGCGGGACATGGCTTTTCCTTTGCGGCATAAGTTGCGACAGTGTCTTATTCGCCTTTCGTGGCTTGAGAAACTCATATTCGTCTGCTAATCCGCCGCCTCCTGAAATTTACCACATATCAGAGGCAGACCATGACGAAAGCTGAACAAGGCCAGAGCGAAAGCCAGTTTAATGGCGTGACCTTGGGCATCGATTTCGGCACCACCAATACGGTTCTGTCTCTGGCATCCCCTGATGGTACGACTGCAGTGCTGAGTGTGCCGAAAGATGGCGTCGACATCACCGGCTATCGTTCGATTCTTTGCTTCTGGCAGGATCGCGAAACCGGCCAGCGTACCTCGGAGAGCGGCCCGTGGGCGATGGACGCTTTCGTCAATGCGCCGCATTCGACACGGATGCTTCAATCCTTCAAGACGTTTGCCGCACAGAAGTCCTTCACCGACACACCAGTTTACGGCAAGCGCTTTAAGTTTGAGGACATTCTCGAAACGTTCCTTGGATCGGTCGCAGTCCGGCTTGGCGACAAGCTTCCACCTAAAGGCAATCGTGTCGTTGTTGGCCGCCCGGTTATTTTTGCGGGAGCGTCTCCTGATGAAGAACTGGCCATGCAGCGCTATGAAAAAGCGTTCCGTGCCTTTGGGTTCACCGATATCCATTATGTGTATGAACCTGTTGCAGCGGCATATTTCTATGCGCAGGAACTCAAAGCCGAATCGACGGTTCTCGTAGCTGACTTTGGCGGCGGTACGAGCGACTTTTCCATCGTACGATTTGAAGTGGGCGCGCAGGGCTTGAGCTTCACGCCGTTGAGCCAGGCGGGTCTAGGCATTGCTGGTGACACATTCGATTATCGCATCATCGACAATGCGGTTTCACCGCTCCTGGGAAAAAATGGCGAATATAAATCTTTCGGCAAGCGCCTGCCGATACCCCGTCATTATTATGCGAATTTCGCACGGTGGAACACGCTGTTCCTTATGAACTCGCCTTCAACTATTCGCTCACTGACCGATCTTGCCAAGAATGCTGTCGATCCTGAACCGCTCGAACATTTCATCAACCTGATCGAGAACGACTATGGCTATGAGATTTATCGCGCTGTCTCAAATCTCAAAGTGCGGCTATCTTCGGAAAAAATATCTGAGCTTCATTTCAAGGCAGATGATTTCGAAATTAGGTCCGATATCACGCGCAACGATTTTGATAGCTGGATTGCAGATGACGTGGCCAATATCGAGCAATCAGTAGAGCAGGCTGTTGAAAAGGCCGGACTTACCTTCGATGGCATTGATCGGGTCTTCCTGACAGGCGGCACATCCTTCGTGCCTGCCATCCGTGAGGCTTTCGAAAAGCGTTTCCCCGACGCCATGGTCACAAGCTCGAACCAGTTTGATTCGATTGCCAATGGTCTGGCGTTGATTGGTCAGAGCGCCGATATTGAACGTTGGGCGGTTAAGCGGCCGGTTTGATCTGGTCGCGCCTCAACTCAGGAATCGGCGACGGTTCTTGCAAAACATTCTGCGATCTTTTCGTTAGCGCCAATGCCCTTGGCCCATTTCACAATCTCCGGCATTTCACTTTCGTCAGCGATACCGCCCCAAACATCTTTGAATTTTGGGACATTCGATGAAATATCGAAGAAGAAGTAACCGGGATCGGCAACTGCCACGTCTGCATAAACAATCGACCACTTGTCATATTGCATGAACGAATTGATTTTAACCGAGGCTGGCTTGACCTTCTTGCCGAGGCTTTTGGCAATCAGCGCTGCATAATCCGCTTTCTGCTGTGTGCTGATTGTCGTCGTCACGCCGTTGCAAGCCGATTTGGCTGATGCGGCATGGGCTGACGCAAGCATTGCACACAACATGAGTCCCAAAATGGGTGCCGTCTTCATCATCCCAGTCATCAATCCCCTCCATGACTATGTGTGGGTGTGAGCCTAACATATATTTCTTAGGGTAAGATATTGATTGGCGTGCCGTTTGGTACCTTCGACCAGATTTCACGCATTTCCGTGTTGCTCACGCCGATGCAGCCGTCTGTCCAGTCCCAAAGATGGTGCACAGGAGCAAGCACGCCCCAGCCATTGGGCAGGCCATGGATCATGATATTGCCGCCGGGTGCATAGCCGGCTGTATCGGCGACACTCTGGTCTACACTGTTCGGATACGAAATATGCAGGCTTAGATGGGCCATCGAGCGTGGATTGCGCCAGTCAATGATGTATGCGCCCTCAGGCGTTTTCTGATCTCCCTCACGGCTCTTATGTCCACCGTCGCCATTGCCGCCGAGTGCAATTCGATAGGTGCCAATCACAGTACCATTGCGTAGCAACGTCATCCGACGCTCGCCTTTATAGACCTTGATGGCATCCGCCTGTTGTTCTGCGGGCAGAAGTTGTGGCGGCTCACCTGAACCGATGCGTGCCATGACCTTGGTGTAGCCGAACAAGCCGACAGCGATGAGAACTACGGCGAAAAGGGTTTTCTTGATCATATAGGTCGCTTATTTTTGGTCTGTGGCGCGTTCAAGGCAGTCTTTGAGGCTCGTTTCACAAACGGGCGTTTGCGCACGGATTTCTGGATTGTCGCGCCACATTTTGTATGTGACCCAAAACTCGACATCCTTGTAGGCATATGTTCCGGCACGTTTATTGTTGCGACTTTTCTCCAGCGCTTCGCCAGTGATCACTATATGATGTGCAAGCCGTTTGAACTCCCAAGGCTGAGCGCCCTTCTTATGCTCGAACGCTTCCAAGTGATAATATGGATCGTTATGAGCCGGATCGGGCTCCTGATGAATGACGGCCCACCGGGTAATTTTGGGTGTGTCGGTAAGGATCACGACGCGATCTAAGGTTTCAGCATTAGGACTTGAAAGCAGAAAGGGGAGGGCAATTAGTGCTGCTGCCGCTGCATTCAATGTCTTTTTGCCAATCATTTTAAATTCCTTTTGCATTCCAGATAAATCCAGCACGCTCCTGCCCAAATGCATTTGCTATTGGGACGGCTAAAAAAGCAAATGAAAACAAACCTTCCCGAGCTGTGTTAATTCAAAATTAATCAATATTTTCAAAGGGTAAACAAAAACGCGTTAACCATCCATCAAGGTTAATACTCCATTATTCGCTATAGTTAAGTAATCGTTGCGAGTGGAGTTTGCGGTGCGTCTTGGTTCCATACGAGCGCTGTTTGGCCGGTCTAAGGCCGTTGCCGAGCCGGTATGGCATTATCCGGTAACGGGCTATTGCCCCGAGGATGGTCGCTATTACGCTGTGCGTGCAAAGCCACGTCAGGTTGTGCGCAAGCCACATCGCTTCGTGCCGCTCATGCTGGCAGCGATCACCTACCTGTTCAACTCCAATGCAATCGCCTTTCAGGACATGGCAAGCCTTGTGCCGACCGTAGATGTCGCTGGTCATCGCTGGACAGCCTTTGTCGCCAAAGCTCCGGTTGGTTCGCTGCATCAGGCAGAAATGCCTTTTGTGGATGCAACAACAGTCACAGGCAGCATCGCCACCACCGGCATTCAGGTGCCGGGCATTGGCCATGTCGCGCTTTCCGGCGGACAGAAGACAGCAAAACTCGGCGTCGATGATCCCAATCCGGATGAAAACCGCATCAATCGTGCGGACAAGACCGACCGTATCGTTTCGGTGAAGCCTAAGGCTCCGGCGCGGGCTTTCAATGCGGGCAGCATGTTTGAGAAAATCAGCATGATCACAGCGCCGCGTGAAAAGATTGATGCGCGTATGGCCTTCTCAAAATCCAGCATCGAAGGGAAGGAGGTTGAGATCGCAATGGCGTTCCACGCGGTCAAACCACCCAAACCCAAACAGGACATGCCTGTCCAACTGGCAAAGCTGATCAACAACAATGAGCCCGACGTTCTCGCGTTGGGCTATGCGCCTTCTAAGCCGGACTACGGCAAGACATCGCCCTTCGAAAGCATTCTGACGCCAGAAGCCGACGCGGGCCGTTTTGTGCCGCCGATCAGTGATCAGGATCACGCATGGGCGGCAACGCCTTTGCCCGCAGAATCGTTTGGCTCGAAAGAGCAGAAATGTCTCGCGGAAGCAGTCTATTATGAAGCGCGTGGCGAAAACGTAAAAGGGCAGGTCGCCGTAGCGCAGGTCGTACTCAACCGCGTGCGCAACCCGGCCTATCCGGGAACCATTTGCGATGTGGTTTATCAGAATCGTAACTGGCTCAATGCATGCCAGTTCTCATTTGCCTGCGACGGCCAAAAGCATCGCGTAACCGAGATGCCACAATGGCGTATGGCACAGCAGGTCGCCAAGACAGTGACGGCTGGTCAGATTTGGCTGCCGGAAGTTGGTTCCTCTACCCATTATCACGCGACCTATGTCAGCCCGTTCTGGGCACCTACAATGAAGAAGATGACTAAGATTGGTCTTCATGTGTTTTACCGCACCTATGGCGGTGGCTGGAGCTGATTGTTGCCGTATGTTCAGGTAGTTGGCTAAGAAATCACTTTCGGACACATTTATTTGTCTCGAACGTCGCTTGAAACGGATGCACATTGATGAATCTATGTGCCGAGGTTCGCTCAATTCGATTCCAATTTTGAGGCCGAATTGCTGCATGAACTCTGACTTTGGGCGGAAAATGAGTCGCACCATCGGCTAAATCATTGCATTTCCTAGATAAAAAACCTTTTGAAGCAACTGCTTGACCGCCTTGACTAGCGCGCGGTGTGTCAATATGTTGCGCGCAACTTGGAAATGGGCTTTTACGGCCCGCATTTCTTGCAAAAAGGAGCTGCCAATGACGAGCGGCACTGAGCCCGGAAAATCATCCGGTGTAGGCAGGGATGTGGAACGCAAAACTGTTTCCGGGGGGCTGGATCAGCGTTTGAACCGCCTTGAGGCCGAACTGGCCAAAAAGGGGATGTTTAAGCCACCGGCTTCCGAGGATGAACGGTCGGAAACATCCAGTTCCGTCGCGCAAGCCATGAAACTCTCCAGCGAGTTTATTGCTGGTATTGTGGTCGGCGCGTTGATCGGTTGGTTTCTTGATCGTTACGCAGGCACGTCGCCATGGGGGTTAATTATCTTTCTCCTTCTGGGCTTCGGTGCAGGCACCCTCAACGTGCTCCGTTCCGCAGGTTATGTTGCCGATCAAGGCAATATTAAGTCTAGCGTGGAAAAGAGCGATAAGGAATAAGTCTTCGCGGACATCACGAAAATGTTCGCGTATAGACACGTAAGACATGCGGGCCTCTCGCCCGAGAATTAAACGCCTTAGGGCAGGAACGACAGACGAGGTAAAGGTGGCCAACGATCCGATCCATCAGTTCCAGGTTTCCCGGTTGATTCCGATCGACGTCGGTGGTTTGGACCTGTCGTTCACCAATGTTTCGGCCTTCATGGTCGCAACGGTGGTGCTTGCGTCAGGCTTTCTGTACTTCACGTCGTCGAGCCGTGGACTGATCCCAAGCCGCCTTCAGTCGGTTTCGGAAATGGCTTATGAATTTGTGGCATCGAGCCTGAGAGATTCGGCCGGGTCGAAGGGCATGAAGTTCTTCCCATTCGTTTTCTCTCTGTTCATGTTCATTCTGGTTGCGAACTTTATTGGCCTGTTTCCTTATTTCTATACGGTCACCAGCCAGATCATCGTGACGTTTGCTCTGTCGCTGCTCGTCATCGGCACTGTGATTATCTACGGTTTCTACAAGCATGGCATTGGCTTCCTCAAGCTGTTCGTGCCAAGCGGTGTGCCGGGCATTATCGTGCCACTGGTCGTCGCCATTGAAATCATCTCGTTCCTCTCGCGTCCAATCAGCCTCTCGGTTCGTCTTTTTGCGAACATGCTGGCAGGCCACATTACGCTCAAGGTTTTCGCAGGCTTCGTTGTCTCGCTGAGTTCGCTTGGTGCGCTTGGTGTTGGTGGCGCGATCCTGCCTCTTATCATGACGGTCGCGATCACCGCGCTTGAGTTCCTGGTTGCATTCCTCCAGGCCTACGTCTTCACCGTTCTTACCTGCATGTACATCAACGACGCAGTACATCCGGGTCACTAAAGCATGTTGCGGAAAAGTGGGTTACCGGTTTTCCGACAACAACATGCGTAATGAAAATATTTAAAGCGCCTCGTATTGGTAAAATAAAAAACGAAGCGCTTTGAGGTTCTCGCCGGCGGGTTTCCGCCAGAACAGAAATCCGCACTAATTTGCAATCCAGAAGGAGCTTTAACATGGAAGCGGAAGCAGCAAAGTACATCGGCGCCGGTCTCGCCTGTTTCGGTATGGCCGGTACGGCTCTCGGCCTCGGCAACATTTTCGGTAGCTATCTCTCGGGCGCTCTGCGTAACCCATCCGCTGCTGACAGCCAGTTCGGCCGTCTCGTGTTCGGTTTCGCTGTGACGGAAGCTCTGGGCATCTTCTCGCTGCTCATCGCGCTTCTGCTCCTCTTCGCTGTTTAATAAACAGTCGCAAGAAACTGGCCTGCCGCGATCTGTATCTTGAAATGCAGCGCGGCTGGCCTTTGCATATGACGTCTAAGTGAGCATGTTTCTATAAATCCGGGACTTCTTTCCGGGAAAGAACATGCTGGATTGAAGGGGAAATCTGGATGTTCGTGTCCACGGCGTTTGCCCAAACCGCCACCGAATCGCAACCGGCACCAGCTGCTGGTGAGCACGGCGCAGCCGATGCTGTGCACACCGAAACCGGGGTCGCGCACGATGCCGGACACGGCAGCGGCGTATTCCCGCCGTTTGATTCCACCCATTACGCATCACAGCTTCTGTGGCTGGCGATCACTTTCGGTCTTTTCTATCTGTTTCTGTCTCGCGTGGTTCTACCACGTATCGGCGGCGTGATTGAAAATCGTCGTGACCGTATCGCACAGGATCTGGAGCAGGCTGCCCGCCTCAAGCAGGATGCAGACAACGCCATTGCTGCTTACGAGCAGGAATTGGCTGCTGCCCGCACCAAGGCCGCTTCGATTGCCGAAGCTGCTCGCGAAAAGGGCAAGGGCGAAGCAGCGGCCGAACGCGCCACTGCGGAAGCCGCTCTTGAGAGCAAGCTTGCTGAAGCGGAAGAACGTATCGCCGCAATCAAGGCCAAGGCCATGAGCGATGTCGGTACTATCGCCGAAGAAACCACGTCTGCGATCGTTGAACAGCTTCTGGGAACCAAGACCGATAAGGCCGACGTGACCGCAGCAGTCAAATCCGCAAACGCCTGAGGAGACGACAATGGATTCAACATTTTGGGCGTTTATTGCCCTCCTCCTCTTCATTGCACTGATTGTTTACCTGAAGGTTCCAGGCATGATCGGACGCTCGCTCGATGAGCGAGCCGAGAATATCAAGAAGGAACTGGAAGAAGCCCGCACTCTGCGCGAAGAAGCTCAGCAGCTTCTTGCTGAATATCATCGCAAGCGTAGGGAAGCGGAAAAAGAAGCTGGTGACATCGTCGCCGCTGCTGAACGCGAAGCAAAGGCGCTTCTTGAAGACGCAAAGCGCTCGACTGAGGAATTTGTTGTTCGTCGCAACAAGCTCGCAGAGCAGAAGATTGCAACCGCTGAAACCGATGCAATCAATGCAGTCCGCGCTTCGGCTGTTGATCTGGCGATCGCTGCTGCCGGCAAGATCGTTGCCGACAAGGTTGATACGAAGGTAGCAGGCACCTTGTTCAAGGATGCGCTCGGTCAGGTTAAGACCAACCTGAACTAAGCTCAGTGATTTACTGAAATTTAGAAAACGCCGCCTCGAAAGGGGCGGCGTTTTTGTTTGTCCGATTGAGAGACCAGCCAAGTTTTTACGGTATTCGCCTCGCTGGTAATGTCATCGCGACGACGCCTGCAATCACGAATGCCAATCCCAACCATGCGGTTGATGTCAACCTTTCTCCCAGAAAGGTTACGCCAATACCGACACCGATGGGGACGCGGAGATAGGCTTGCGCTGTGGTGCCGACCGAACCCAACGTCTGAATAAGCCGGAAATATATAGTGAAAGCCGCCGCGGTCGAAAACACAGCAAGGGCGAGCAATGCGAAGAGCGAGTTAGCGCTGGGTGTCAGGGTCCATGGTCGGTCGATGACGAGGCTCAACGGGATCAGAATGATCGCGCCGCTGATGAGAGACCCTGCTGCAGGCAACATCGGATCAAGGCCCTTAAAATTTCTGCCAAAGATGGCGGCACCTGCATAGCAGATAGTCGCAGCGACAATTGCAAGCTGTGCCCACAATTCGTTGCCCAGTCCAGCAAGCGCCTGCACGCCGATAATGAGACTGGTGCCCGCAAGACCTGCCGCAACGCCGAACAGCCTGCGGCTGGTTACAGCTTCGTGTCGTGTGATCAGGAGCGTGATGAGAAATGTAAAGATCGGCGTCGTTGAGTTAAGGATCGCTGCAAGACCTGCATCAGTCGTCTGCTCCGCCCATGCGATCGCGGTAAAGGGTACGACGCTGTTAAGGCAGGCCTGAAACAGAAAGCGCTTCCAAGTGAGGGCATCAGTCGGCAGCTTCAAACCGCGCAACCGGATTATGACGATGAGTATAAGGCCTGCAATCAGTGTTCTGGTAGCGATTAGTGTAATTGGCGGGATTGTCTCTACGCCGATCTTGATGAAGCTGTAGGACGCTCCCCATAGAGTTGCCAGCAAAAGCAGCAATCCGAGTTCGACAGCGATATTGGTTTTCTGGATCATTCTGGTCCTGCATGTAAGAACGGCCTCATTGCTTCTTAGCAGCTTGTCGCCTCACACGTTTCGGTGCACACCGAACTGTCAGCAGGAATAGCGCCCCTTGATAGGTGCAAATGTATATCGGTGAATTCCCGGAACCGGCCCCACTGCTTCAATGGCTGAGCGATGTTTGACCGTGCCGTAACCGGCGTGGACCTCAAATCCATAGGGTGTGTGAACAGCACCGCTGCGAGCCATCATACGATCTCGTGTAACCTTTGCCACGATGGAGGCAGCAGCAATGGAAATGGAGCGTTGATCGCCTTTCACCAAGGCGGATCCGGGGCAAGTCAAGCCTGGCGGTACGTCGCGTCCATCAATCAACGCATGACAAGGCTTGAGAGTAAGGCCTAGAAATGAACGGCGCATCGCCTCGAGCGCCGCTTTGCGAATATCGCTGGCGTCAATGCTGCGCGCACTTAAGCTTGCGACTGAGACCGTCAATGCCTTGGCAAGAATGATCTCATATAGCGCGTCGCGCTTGGCAGCCTTAAGCCGCTTGGAATCATCCAGTCCGTCAGGCAAATCATTGGGATCAAGCACCACAGCCGCTGCAACCACTGGGCCGGCCAAAGGTCCGCGTCCCGCCTCATCGATGCCAGCAATATGAAGAAGGCCGCTTGCCAGATGTTTCTTCTCTTCCGAGAAGTCTGGTGCAAGCGGGATGTCGAAAAGGAGCGGAGAATCAGAAGACAAGCGTTTCATTTGGCGGCAATGCTCGCATTGCTTCTGGTTCTCCGCAAGGTCCCTGCCGAGGAAGGTGGCGTAAAAGCAGGGACCTTCCGTCTGAAATGGACATCAGACGGGGATTAAATACGCAGCGCGTAACTCATGCAAACTGCTCACGATCGAGACGGTGAGCGCGCAAGCTTAAAAAAGCGAAAGCTGCTTGCCACCTTTTTCGACCGGCTCAAACAGATCTGTCCGAAGATGAAGCCGTTTAGAATTGAAACCGAGCTTGCGGGCAGCGATCTCAAAGCGACGACCGATCTGCCAGGCATAAGGCCCAGTGCCACGCATCCGTTTGCCCCATTCGGCATCATAATCCTTGCCATCACGCATGGAACGCACCAGCGACATCACATGGCGATAACGATCAGGGTAATTGCGCAAGAGCCAATCCTTGAACAAAGGCGCCACTTCCAACGGCAGACGCAAGAGGACATAGCCTGCTTCGCGTGCGCCTTGTGCGTAAGCCGCATCCAGAATACGCTCAATTTCATGATCGTTGATGCCGGGAATGATAGGGCCCATCATTGCATTTGTGGGAATGCCAGCATCGGTGAGCTTGCGAATGGCCTGCAAGCGCAATGTCGGCGTCGAGGCGCGCGGCTCCATTGTGCGGGCAAGATTGGCATCAAGTGTGGTCACTGAAAGTGCAACCTTGGCGAGGCCTTTCTCTGCCATGCGGCTCAATATATCGATGTCGCGCACGACCAATGCCGATTTGGTAACAATGCCAACGGGATGATTGGCAGCTTCCAACACCTCGAGAATCTCGCGCATGACGCGCCATTTTTTCTCAATGGGCTGATAAGGATCGGTATTGGTGCCGATGGCTATGGTCTTTGGCTGATAACCGGGCTTTGCCAGTTCCCGTTCAAGCAAGCGTGGTGCATCGGGCTTGGCAAATAGCCGGGCTTCGAAATCAAGGCCCGCTGAGAGTCCCATATAGCTATGCGTTGGCCGTGCAAAGCAGTAGATGCAGCCATGCTCACAACCGCGATAGGGATTGATGGACCGATCGAAACTTATGTCAGGTGAATCATTGCGTGTGATGATGGTCCGCGGCTTTTCAACCTGAACATCTGTCTTGAAAGGTGGAAGGTCTTCAAGCGTCTCCCAGCCATCGTCAAATTCATGTCGTGTGGTGGGTTCAAATCGTCCGGTGGGATTGATGCCTGCACCGCGTCCGCGGCGTCGTGAATGATCAATGCGCAGGCCTGCTTCGCTCACAAGCGCATTGGCATGTTCCGCGCGCCCTGTTCCGAATGCTGCTTTATCTGCCTGCTGGATGATTTCCATAACCGACTCTCTTGTTGATGAATCTATTCCTATCGCAAAGACTGGAACAAAGCAAGAACAGATAAGAAGGCAGCTTTTCGATCACAGGGTCTTGATATAGAACGGATCATGCTTTCTGTTCTTATCGTCACTCAAAATTCTGAAAAGCTTTTGGCGAACACGTTGTCGGCGTTGGTGCCCGCAGTCGTCGAGGGGCTTTTGCGTCGCGTTGTCGTTGTCGATCAAGGCTCGACCGATGAGACAAGGCTGGTGGCAGAAGGTGCAGGCTGTGCCCTTTATAGCGAAAATGAGTTGAGCGAGGCGCTTGGTGCATTGCGAACGGAGTGGCTGCTGGTTTTGCAACCTGGGGCAACATTGTCGGATGGCTGGGAAGAAGCTGTGCGTCGCCATATGGGTGCAAGTCGGACTCCGGCACGGTTTACTTTGCCGCAAGAGGCGCGCTTGGGATTGCTTGGTAAGCTCTTTGCGCGCAAGTCATCCTTGGGCTCTGGTTTGCTCATGAGGCTCGATGCATTCAAGCCGTTGCCATCGAGTTGGCTCGAACTGGCAGACTTGCCGCGCCAGTTGAAGACTGTGAGGTTGCCGCAAATCATTATGCCCCCACAAACAACAAAAGGCGGAGCCTGAAGAGGCTTCGCCTTTTTGTATCTGACCTGCTTGCGCCGGTCTTAGTTTTGATAGCTTGAAGGCGATGCATC